>NZ_JBHWUO010000021.1:0-144247 GCF_042736975.1 Streptomyces sp. NPDC059989 | reverse complement strand
GAGTTGCCTACGCGTCACGACCACAGTCCTACTGGGTTCCACCTCGCGAAGAGGCCAGAAGCCAGGAACTGATCACGACATCACACAGGCCCTAGTGGCGCCCGGAGACGGTGTCCTGCCGGCCACGGTCGAGGTCCTCGAAGCAACGGCCGAGTTCGTCGCCGGCCTCGGCGAAGACGCCGACCCGCATCACGCGGCCCGAATCCGCGGCCTCGCGGAGAAGATCGCGGCGGTCACCATCGAGATCTCCGCGTACCGCAACGCTCTCGCCGACCGGCACACCGCGCACCATCTGCGTCCGGCCTGCACCGGAGTCGAGAGCACCGAGCGTGAAGCCTCCGTCGTCTGCTCATGCCCACCACCGCCTCCCCCGGCTCCCGCAGTACACCGTGGGCGCTGAACTCCCCCGACCACGCACAAGGTTCCCCATGCCCTCGTCCCATCGGCGCGATGACCTCGCCGCCTTCGCCGCCTCCCTCGCCACCCGCCTGCCAGGCCCGACCTGGACCAGCACGTACACCCGCCACGTCGCGTATGCCGATCAGTTCCCGACGACCGCCGAGCTGTGGGACGTCGGCGCCATCGGATACGCCGCTTCCAACTTCGTCATAGCCCACCAAGCGGTCCTCAGCCGCGCCGACGGAGCCCGCCTGTTGGTCTTCGACCGGCCCATGCGAGCCCGCCAGTTCATGATCGGCCCTCTGGTTCCGGACGCCGGGCCTGACGCCTTCCACAGGGTGGCCGAGCCCAACGGCATCACCGTCCCCGCAGACCCCGTCCGCGCGGCCTCCCAGGTCGGCCGCCGGCTCCTGCCCCGGTATGAGGCAGCTCTGCAACAGGTCGAGCGCAATACGGAGCACCCCATCCCCCGTCGGCCGGCGCCGCCCCTCCTCGCTGGGCGGGTCAGCATGGCTTGGTACCCCGACGGGACCGTAGGCGCGGTATCGGGAGCGGATGGCGCCGCCGAAGCCCTGTACCGGTCCGGATTCCAGTACCACCCGTACGACCGGATGTTCGTGCTGCCGCCCTCGCAGTACGGCGACCGTGAGCAGATCACCCGCATCCACCTCGTCTCCCAGCGCTTGGACCGCCTGGGCATTGGTGTCGTCGTCCGTCCCTCGCTCATCTCCAAGCCAGCACGGCCGGCCGCCCATAGCCAGGGCGTCCCCGTCCGCAGCCGTTGATCTCGTCCCATAGCCCCGCCCAGAGAGGACTGCCGCCCTGAACCACGCTGACGAATTCGGCACCGCCGTCGAGGTCTACCGACACCACTTCGACAAGGCCGTCTACGCCGACACCCGCACCGGCGCCCCCGAGCGCCTGCTGAAGCTGCTTGACGACCAAGGCTTCGAGCGGAACAGCATGCCGCCGATCTACGTGTGGCACGCGCTCCCCACAACCCTCAGCCCCGAAGAGGAACGCCAGCACGCGACCCGAGCCATGGTCGCCGGTACGGCAGCCGGATACCGGGTCGGTATCACGCCCGAACTCTTCGACGAGGCGACGTACTCGGAAGCCATGGCCACCCGAAGCGGCCCCGTGCCACACCCGCCACGAGGCGTCCCCGCGCCGGGCCGTGCCCCACGCCGGCGTTCCTGACCTCGCTGGAGATCCGATCACCTCACCGCCCAAGCCCCTCCGGCTTCCACCCATCTCCATCCGGCACAGACCCCGGCTCGCCTTCCTTCTGCTCCGCCGCTATCTGAAGGTCCGCACGTTCGGCAGCGACCGGCGCCCGCTCCCTCGAACGGCAGGGACGACCTGCGGCGCCGACGGCGGGGCTCGCTGCCGCTCCCCGCAACGCAGCGCCGAGCAGCGCCTCGTTCACCCCGACTCCTGAAAGGAGGTCGCTTGTTCAACGTCACCGCGCAGGACCTCAACGACGTCCGCATCACCCTCGCCGCCCTGGCTGTGCAACTGGACGAAGGAACACCCGCCGAGGATGCCGCAGCACTGTTGAAGCCTGTCTTCGAGATGGACGACGGGCTCCTCTACCAGGTCAGCAACGTCCTCGGCTCGGTAAGCCGGATGGCCAAGCGATATGCCGACGTCGGTGTCGAAGACGCGGGCATCTGGCGGGACCTCGCCAACTCCTGCGACGCCGTGTTCCGTCAGGCCGAGAACCTCCTCGGCACCGAAGCCGAGATCGCCCAGTGGCCGGCCTCCACCCCCGCTCTGGCCAAGTCCTCAGCCCCCTTGCCGCTGGCCCCTCCGGTCCCTCCGGCTGGGAGGAGCCGATGACGCGGCAGTGGGAAGGCTGGGGGCCGGGAGGCGAACTCCCCGAGCAGCATTACCTGATCGAGCCCCGCCACCTCGCCGGCGGCGGCGACATCCGACACGTCACCGAGTACCTCCGTGCCAGCGGATGGGCCGACAGAACGCCCCGTGCCGGCACCCCAGTCGTCTTCGACAGCCCGGACCAGTCCGTCCGCCTCGGGTACAACGGCGTCGCCGTGCCGCCGGGCTGGACGGTCTCCGGCCGCGCCACTCCAGAACAATCTGCCTGGCACGTGACCCTCACCGCGCATGTTCCTGTCGAGATCATCGCGGGGCTCACCGACGCCCTGACGCAGCCCAGCCCGGCGCATGCCCCAAACGTGTGGGCGCCCTTGGAGGAGCAGAACTGGGCAACCGCCCGCGGGAAGCACTTCACCGCGACCAGCCCGGACGGCGATGCCTGGATCCAGTTCCACCAGAACGGGCCGGGCGAGGCGCACTGGTGGGCCAGCGCCCGAACCGAACACGGACGGGCCTGGGACGCGGTGTTCTCCCAGAGCACCCCGATGCACCTGGTCCAGGAGTTCGCCACCGCCCTCGCCGACCCCCAGCCCGTGATGCGGCCACGAGGGCACGTACCGGCCACCGACAGGATCCGCACCACCTCGGTGTCCGTCCTGCCCTCCCGTCTCGCCGCCTGGAAGCAGGCGCGCGCCACCGCCGCCCGCTCCGCGACCTGGGCCAAGAACGCGTGGGCCGCCCGCCAGCCTCGCAGGCCTGCACCCCGCTCTCACACCTCCCGGAGCGGTGCCGCCGCCGGCCGCCGCTAACCACCTCACTACAGGACGCCCATGCCCGACAGCACCACTGAACTCACGCCCGCGCAGCTCCAGGAGGTCGCGAACACGCTCCTGAGGCTCACCGCGCACCTGCGATCGGGCCCCGCCCCCGAACAGGCCCTGGACCTGGCTGCCGTCCTCCTCGACGAGGATCACGGAGTCCTCGTCCGCCTCTCCGAAGCCCTCCGCGCAACCTCCCGCTACCTGGTCCAGCAGGCACCCGTCCCGTGGAGCCCGCAGGTCGAACACACCGTCCAGTGGCTCACCCTGGCGGCCAACGACATCCAGGACTGGACGATCCTTCACTTCGACGTCAGCCGGCTGCGCAGGGCTCCCTTCCGGAGCCAGAGCACCCCGTGAACGAGGACCTGCGAGCCTTCGCCGAAGACAAGAAGGGCAAGTTCCATTGCGAGGTCAGCCCCCGCCACATGGCCGGCCTGGGGGACCCCCGGCACATCACGCACAGCCTGCGCGCGGCGGGCTGGAAGCATGATGGTGACCGCGGTCTCCCGCAGGTCTTGACGAGCCCCGACCACTCGCTGGGGCTCGTCCTCGACCCCTTGTCGCCGCACCAAGCGTGGTCGGTGGGCAGCGCCCTGATGTTCGTGCCCGGCTACTGGCACGCCGGGTTCACCCGCAACGCCCCCGTCGAAATCATCGCGGGACTGACCGACTCCCTCATCCGACCGGCCCCCGCGCACGCTCCAACTGACGTATGGGAGACGCTGGCTGCCGCCGGGTGGAATGTCAGCGACGGGCCTCGCTGGCGCGAGGCCTCTGCACCCGGCCAGGGACTGAAGATCAAGCAGGTCGGGTCGGACAATCGGGACGACGACCACTTCTGGTGGAGGATCCAGGCCGTCGAGCAGTCCTACAGGGGCAGCGTCGAAACGGTCTGGTCTGCTGCCCTCGACCAAACCACACCGCCACACATCATGGCCGGCCTGATCCAGGAGCTCGTCAACCCGGCCGCCCTGCTCCGAGGTTCACACGACCACGGCGCCCACCACCGAGCGACGCAGGGCGACGTGTTCACCGCCGGACCGCAGATCGTGGCAGCCCACAGCGACCGTATGGACGCGGCGCGCGCAGGGGCCCGAGCCCTCGCCCGAGCAGCATAGCTGCCGTCCGCCCTTCCGCACTCACCGGCCCTGACCTCAAGCGCCGCAGAGACGGGCCGGACCCGGTAGCCCCCTACCGGAGGGCGGCGCACCCCGTGCCCGCCCTCCGGGAACTCCCACTCCCTGCTGTTCGAAGGACGACCCTCCTCTTGGCCTTGTCCCCCACCGACCTCCACCGGCTACGCCTCCAGCAACTGGCCGTGTACGTACGCGACAGTCGCGCCCACCTCCAACCAGCGCAGGACGACCTCGGTGCCGGAACCGAGGAATCAGCGATCGCGGGCGCCGCAGCACACGCGGCTACCTGGCGGGCGTTCCGGAAGATCTCCTACAGCACCGGGCAGCTCGTCACCGTCGCCGAGATCCAGGCCACGCGACTGCCAGCGGATGTCCTGCCCGATTCCTGGGCCGGCATCTGCGCGGGGCTGCGCGACGCAGCCCGCCGCCTGGACGACCTCCAGGCTCAGTGGCTGGTGGACCGCGAGGAGATCCTCGCCCGCGACACCGACTCGCGAGCCGAGTACGAAGCGACCCTGCAGCGCCGCAACCGCGCCGCCTGGCCGTACTTGTCTCTCTGGACCCGCTCCGCAGAAACGATTCTTCAGCTCGACGTTCTCGCGCGCGGGCTCACCGCGCACGCGCCCCGCGTTCCCGGACCGCCCCCACTTCCCCGCCGCCCGGCCGCGCCGCCGAACCGGCCCTGAACCAACGCTCCTAGGACGTCCGCTTGCCGCCCAACCGACCCGACTCCTCCAACGATTTCACCGACCTGGCGTTCAAGCTGATGCTCGGCACTCTGGCCGTGGCCATCCCCTGGGCCAACCTCGCCTGGCTGGGCGCCAACAGCACGACCTGGCTGACCGGTGCAGGCGCGTGGGCTCCGTACGACCCGGCCAACGCTCTCCTCCACCCGGAACGGCTGTGGCCCACCACCGGCAGCACCGCCCTGGTGATCGGCCGCCTCATCATCCCCGGCGTCCTCCTGGCCACGATCGCACTCGTCGCTCTCAGCCTGTGGAAAAAGCGCACCGGCGGAGGGACGAAGAAGAAGGTCGTGGGGATGGCCAAGGCCCGGGACATCGAACCGCTTCTGGCCAAGTCCCTCAACGGCAAGGCCCGATCGCTGCGCCCCAGCCTGAAGGAGGTCAAGAACCTCACGCCCAAGGACACCGGGATCCTCCTCGGCAACATCGCCGGAAGCCGCACCGAGGTCCGGATGAATTTCGAGGACGTGGCCGTCGCGATCATGGCACCCCGGTCGGGCAAGACGACCACCCTGGCCATTCCCATGATCCTGGCCGCCCCCGGTCCGGTCCTACTGACATCCAACAAGGCCGCCGGCGACGCCTACACCTGTTGCCTCGAAGCCCGCGGCATGGTGGGCCGGACCTGGTCGATGGACCCGCAGCAGATCGCCCACGCGGAACGGACCATGTGGTGGAACCCGCTCGCCGACGCCGACAGCCTCGAAGGGGCCGGCCGCCTCGCCGGCCACTTCCTGACCGCCGCCGTCGATGCCAGCCAACAGGGCGACTTCTGGTCCAAGGCCGCCAGCAATGTGCTGGCCCAGCTCTTCCTCGCGGCCGCACTCGACCAGCGCCCCATCACCGACGTCATGAGCTGGCTCGCGTTCCCCGCCGACCGCACCCCGCTCGACCTCCTGCGCGACCACGGCTTCACCGCCGTCGCCTCCCAGCTCAAGGGAACCGTGGAAGGGCCGCCGGAAACACGGGACGGCATTTTCGAAACCAGCAGGCAGTACGCCGCCTGCCTCCTCAACGCGGACATCGCAAAGTGGGTCACCCTGCAGAAGGACGCCGACGAGTTCAAACCCCGCGACTTCGTCACGAGCACCGACACCCTGTTCCTCCTCAGCAAGGACGGCGGCGGCGGCGCATCCGCCCTCATCGCAGCCTGCGCGGACTCCGTCATGCGCACCGCGACGGCTCAGGCCGAGCGCGCCGGCGGGCGCCTCGACCCGCCCATGATCTGCGTCCTCGACGAGGCCGCAAATGTGTGCAAGATCGCGGACTTGCCCGACCTGTACTCCCACCTCGGCAGCCGCGGCATCATCCCGATCACGATCCTGCAGTCCTACAGGCAGGGCCAGCGCGTCTGGGGCGACGCCGGCATGGACGCCATGTGGAGCGCCTCCACCATCAAGGTCATCGGCAGCGGCATCGATGACCCCGACTTCGCGGACAAGCTGTCCCGGATGATCGGTGACCACAACGTCGAGACCACCTCCACCTCGACCTCCGACTCCGGCAAGTCCACCTCCGTCTCCATGCGGCAGGAACGGATCCTGCCCGCCGACGCCATCCGCGCCCTCCCCAAGGGATCCGGACTCCTCTTCGCCACCGGCATGCGCCCCGCGATGCTCGACATGCGCCCCTGGTACCTGGAGCCCGGAGCCGACGAGCTGTCCGCCGCCTCCGCCCGCGCCTCGAAGGCCATCACCGCCCGAGCCATCGCCAAGGTGACACCCGGGCAGGCCGACTTCGGGACGGCCGCGTGAGCAAGGGTCTCATCGCGATCGAGCCTGCCGGTGCACCGCCCGCCTTCCAGGGGGGTCCTCCCCACGACCGCGTCCGCCTCACCCTCAGCGGCGCGCTGTCTGTGGCGGCCTTCCTCGGACACGGCCCGCACACCCCAGCCCGAGCGACCCCCACCGCGCGGCCCGCCCGCGCCACCGCAGCACCGGCACGAGCCCGCTGACCCCATGCCCTCTCCCCCACCTTCGCGCCATGGCCAGACCCAGCGCCCGCACCACCATGGAAACCCCTCTTGGAAATCCCCCGTCACCACCGCCCCTCACCTCGAGCCGGGTCTTCTGCCTGTCTCGCGTACCCCGCCGAAGGATTCGTCGGGCCGGCAATCCGCCACCCCTATCGCGTGCCCCTGAGCGAAGCACCGAACGACCACGGCAGCACAGCGGAATGGGCGGCCATCCAGCAGGAAGAGCTGAAACAGGGAGTGGCCAACGGCACGCCCTGGGACTGCCTCGGCTCCGATGCCGAGACGGACCTCGTGCAGGACGACGTCGGGCCGATAGCGTGAGGCAGCGCGACGTCTTCGACCTGTTCGCGGGCCCCGGGGGCTGGAGCCACGCCCTGCACGTACTCGGCATACGGGACGTGGGTCTGGAGTGGGACGAGTGGGCCTGCAAAACCCGCGCTGCCGCAGGCCAGTTGACGATCCGGACCGACGTAGCGATGTACCCGGCGTGTCCGCTGGTCGGCCGCAGCGACGGGTTCATAGCGAGCCCGCCGTGCCAGGCGTGGTCGATGGCCGGCAAGCGGCTCGGTCTGCTCGACCAGCCGCTCGTCCACCAGGCCGTCGCCGACCTCGCCGACGGCCGGGACACCCGGGAGAAGCTCCTGGCCGCGTGCAAGGACCCCCGGTCCCTGCTGGCCGCGGAGCCGATGCGCTACCTCCACGCCCTGAACTCGGTGGGCGAGCCGGAGTGGATCCTCATGGAGGAAGTCCCGGACGTCCTGCCGCTGTGGCGGCAGTACGCCTCCACACTCCGGACCTGGGGTTTCTCCGTCTGGACCGGAATCCTCAACGCCGCCGATTACGGGGTGCCGCAGACCCGACGGCGGGCGATCCTGATCGCCTCCCGAACCCGCGTGGCCGAGCCGCCGACACCGACCCACGCCCAGAGTGCCGAGCCCGAGTCGTTCTTCGGCCCGGGCCGCGAGAAGTGGGTGTCCATGGCAGAGGCGCTCGGCTGGGGCGCAACCGACCGCCCCGTCCCCACGGTCTGCGCAGGCGGTGGTCCAGGCGGAGGTCCGGAGCCGTTCCCGTCCGGGGCCCGCAAGACCTTGATCGACGCCCGCGACCGCGGCACCTGGAAGCCCCCCGCCTCACCCCCCGCAACCAAGCGGACCCGAACACGTCCGTCCCGCTCCGACGCACCAGCCTGCACCTGTGGGCGGCACCCCTGGGCCTGGTCGCTGCGGAGCAACAACCAGGCCAACGCCACAATCCGCGGCATAGACGAGCCGGCCGGGACCTTGTTCTTCGGGCACCGAGCGAACGAGTGCGTGTGGGTCGCGGAGCCCGCAGGCGCCGCTCCCAACGCGGAGGCAGCCGCCCCAGATCCCATCCGGATCACCGCCGCCGAGGCAGGGGCGTTGCAGACCTTCCCCGCGGGCTATCCGTGGGCGGGCACGAAGGGGGCGCAGTTCAGCCAGATCGGTAACGCTGTCCCGCCCCTGCTGGCCGGCCATCTCCTTGCGCCGCATCTCGGCAAGAGCCTGTCCCGCTCCGACTTCGTCCTGGCTGCCTGATGCCCAACTCTCCGGTATCTGAGCCGGACTTCGGCCTGGCGGACATCCCGCCGAACCCACCTGTCCACTTTGCCGAGCAGGCCCTCCTTGGCGGCCTTCTCCTCGAGCCGCACCGGATCAAGACGATCGGCCCGCTCGGCCCGGATCATTTCGCCTCCGCCAACCACCGGGCGCTCTTCGCGGCGATGGCCGCGCTCACCGCGCCCTCTCCGGACCTCCACGCCAAGGAGCCGGTGTGGATCACAGCCGTCCTCGCCCACGCCCGCCCTCACGCCCGCGGGCTGACTCCCAGCTACCTCCATGCCCTGGCCTGGGCCTGCCCCGACCCTGCTCATACCCCCACGTACGCGCGGATGGTCCGCTCCGACCACGCACGGCGAACCGTCCTCATGCACGCTGGCCTCCTCGTTCAGGCGGCCACCGACCGAGGCCTGCCGGACCCGGCCGCCGTGACACTGAGCCGGACGGATGCTCTCGCCGCGCTGCTCGATCACCTGGCCGGCTCCTTCCCCTCCCACCCCGGCTCTCTGCCTCGTACCCCGCCCCCGGCGCCGCCGGGCTGCCAGGAGGGGCCCGAAGTCGCCAGCGAGGAGCAGCTGCTGCTGTCGACGGCCACCGCGTACCCGGAGGCTCTGGCATCGATGCGGTGGCTGCGCCCGGAGGACTTCACCGTCGCGCTGTACGGCGGGCTGTACCGGTGCCTGGCCTCTCTGGCCAGCCGGGGCGAGCCGGTCGACAAGGTGACCGTGCTCTGGGAGGCACAACAGAATGGTCTGCTTACATCCGCGTTCGGCCCGCAGGACGCCCTGGAGCTGCTGGACGCCCCGGCAGGATCCCCGGAGCACTGGGGCGAGCAGATCCTGCGACGTGCCCTCTTGCGCCACGCGCACCTCGCAGGCCTGCACGTCCAGGCTTTCGCGCAGGACCTGACGAACTCCCCACACCAGGTGATCACCGGTAGTCGCCGGGCGCTCGCCCACCTCGCCGGGGTCCGGGCCCGCTGGCAGCACGCCAAGCCGACTGCCGGATGCCCACCTGTGCCACCTGTCCCGGCTTCCCGGGCCGGTCCTTCCCACCAGCGGACCAGCGCCCCAGCCGCCTCTCCGCGGTCTTCCCGATAAGCCCACCCCACCCGGGTCCGGCCGGCCACCCGCTGGCCGGACCCGAGAAGCGAGCCGCATGCCGCGCCGCACGTACGACGCCGATGTCCGACTGGCCCTCCACCCCGACCACAGCAGCGCCGTGGTCGCCACGATCACCGCCTCCGACCGCTACCTCGCCCGCGCTGTGCTCGCCGAGCACGGCTTCCGGCCGACCGGCGACGAGACCATGGTCTTGGCCCGAATCGACCACGATGAGGCCCACCATGCCGACAAGGCTGCCTGGGCCCTCCGGGAAGGCGGTGCGATCGTGGAGGTCAGCGCCGCGCTCCAGGAGGAGATCGAGACCGAATGGACCTACGGCAATGCCCCAACGCACTGGCAGTGGCTGACCCCGGAAGAGATCCGCGAGGCCACCGGGGAGGCCCAGCGGATCCATGACGACATCGTCGCCGGCCGCCTCGTCATCCACCGCCACGCTCATGACGGCTGGACCACCGTCGCGGTGGGCACCTACGTCGGGGGCAAGAGCGTCCACCTCCACGGTGAGGACCACCTCCGCACAGAGGAGACGGACTACGCCTCTGAAGCCGAGGCGGTAGCCAACTTCCACCGCCACCACACCGTTGCGGTCCGCCCCGGACCGGCCCCTCTCACCGACATCGAGCGTGCCGCCTTCGAAATCCTGGGCATGGCACCGTCCTCCACCGCGCCTACGGCAGCGACGTTGCGCCTCGCAGCCGAGGAGGTGCCGCAGCTGGTGCCTGTGTACGCCAACGGTCCTGGCGACCACGAAGCCCTCCTGAACGACTTCTTCACCACCCACGGGGAATGGGAGAAATGGCGGCCTCACGACGAGACCACAATCGCCAGCCACGAATCCCTCACCCTGCGCGTCGAGTTCCTTCACGACGCCAGCCACGGCGACAGCGCCTGGACGATCGCCGCCTACGAGTCACCCGTCGGCGAACGCCTCTGGCACGCCACCGCCACCCCAGCCACCCCCGTCGCCATCATGCGCACCCTCCTCAACAGCCTCAGCACCGATGACGTCTGGGGCCGGGGACCCGGCACCCCCGTCAAGGAGGAAGACCTCGCCCAAGCGTCCCGCCCCCTGGAAGACGCGGGCTGGCCCTTGAAGGTCGGAGCCCGGCTGATCGACTGGACGGCGCCCACGACCGACGGGGCAGGCCTGCGCTTCGACACTCTCGTCAAGCAAGGGAACGTCCTGCCGGCCTGGACGATCTGGGTCGGCAGCACGGTCGACAGCCCCACTTGGGCGATCCACCTCTCCACGCACGCCCCCACGTCCCTCATCCAGGACGTCACCTTCGAACCGGCTCACGGCTACAGCCATCGGCCGCCGCCACTCCACGCCACCAGCACCGCCCTCAATCTCGCCCAGAAGCCGGTTGCAGCCTCACCCCCGGCTGTGGCGCATCGGCCTGCTCCCAGGCGCTGAACCGGCGGACCCGGCGCGGAACGTGGTCTGGATGGCCAACACGCAGAGACGCGCCTTCACGCCCCGATGCGGCGGGTCATAGAGCTACTGTCTGAGTGAGACCCCGTCGAATCCCCCCCTCGACGGGGTCTCACCGCGTACCCGGGACAGCCGTAGAACGGCGCCACCTCGTTGGCTCACCGCAAGGAATCGACTCGCGAATAGCCCTGCAGCGCCGGCAGCGGTGCGCGGCATCCAGCACCCAGGCGAAACAGCGGCCTCTTATAGCAGTGGATCCACGAATTCCGAATTCACAGATCCGCCGCATCATGGAAGGACACCGCCACCTCCCGTACGCACCACGAAAGGCCGACGCCGCTGCCCGAACCACAGCTCGACACCGCGGCCCGCCGAGCGGTCACGCGGCCTCGTAGGCCAGCCGGAGTAGCGGCTCCACTCGGTGCAGATCGCGGTCCGTGCGCAGCCGAACTTCCAGATCGCCCGTTCCGTGGTGGCCGATCTCGCTGACGTCCCGGGTGAAGCCGGGGACGAGGTCGACCTCCTTGGGCGACAGGCGAAGGGTCACAACGACTTGCTGTTGGTGCCCGTGGCTGACACAGGCGAAGTTCCGCAGCGTCCGGTACGCCCGGTACTGCTTGCGGTCGATGCGACTCACGTCGTCGCCGAGCCCCAGGAGCAGTTCCTCCAGCGCGGCCCGCAGGTCCGAGACACCGGCGCTCTCCGTCGCCCTGTCGCCCTCGGCTGCCCTACGCTGCCGGCGGTCGCTTCTGACCGCTCCGTCAGCGACGACGGAGGCGACCGGCTCAAGGGCCAGGAGGTCGTTGCCGAAGTAGCTGTAGCGGACCAGGTCGATGCTGTGCCGGATCTCGCGTACAGCATGGACGTCGTAGCGCGTGAAGTCCTCCGCGACGCAGATCAGCCTGGGCGCGCTCCACAGGACCTGGTCTGCGGCTGCTTCCCCGAGCTGGTCGCGGACCAGGTGCTGGAACTCCGCCTTGTGGTCGACGAGCCACGACAGGTAGAAGAGGCCCTGCGTGATGACGCCGGCGTCCCGCCCGCGCTTGTACTCGACGACGACGGGCGAGCCGTTCTCGTCGATACCGAGCGAGTCGATCCTGCCTCCGTGCACCGGCCCCGTGCTGTACTCGCTCGCCAGGAACCGGACGCCGAGCAGGAGCTCCATGTTCCCCTCGACCACGTCCTGCAGGTGGCGTTCCAGCTCCGCCGGCCTCGCGGTGATCTCCACCGCGCCCCCACCGTTCACATCGAACAGCCTCAGTCTCAGCACCCCCATGCATCGCTGTCTCCAGGGGCCACAACAGCGACGGAGACCGAATTGTTTCCGCCTCGACCATCGGGTACGTAAAGGATCCTGTGAGAGGCTGAAGCACCCGGTGCGGTGCGTGCACTGGCGGCGGGCGGACGGGTAGCCCGTGCCGCCTGAGTGCCCCGGCTTCGACAGGGACCGGTACAGGATGCGCAAGGCATCGTCGACATGCGCTGCAGTTGTGCAGGTAGCCACAGCGACGCTCGCAACTGAGACGCGTTGATTCGCTCCCCTGTGAATTCGGAGACAGCGGCACTATGTTCGTGCTCTCGACGGTGAGGGGGAGTGCATGGGCCCTGACGACGTGATGATCGATGCCCTGGCCGACAAGATTCTTGGCGGAAAGGTCGGAGGCGCCATCCACCTCCCATTTCAGTGGAAGCAGAAAAACGCACCCCGCCGGCTCGCTGCCCCCATACACGTCGAGGCCAACACTCCCGTCCGAACCGACCTCTCCTGCCGCCTTGACCTACGCTTCCGGATAGGCCTCGACAAGCCGTGGGAATACAGCCTGATGCTCCTCCACCCCGGGAGCGGCACCATTCTGCGCCGCCTCGATGTACGTGGAACCCACCTCGACCGTGAGACAGGCGAGCGCTTCATCAACCGCACCCACAAGCACAAGTGGAGCGAGCAGCGGAGCAACAGAGACGTCTACGCCCCGGACGACATCCGTCACGCGCCGGACCCGATCCCCGAAGCGACTCTCACCTCCATGGACGAAGAATACGACCGCGTGGTGCGGGACTTCGTGCAGGAGTGCAGGCTGAACATCGCCACGGGCTACGTTTGGGTTCCACCTGCGCCGCCCGTACCAGCCGCCACACTCGAGGGATTCGAGGAGTACCCATGAACGCCTCTCCCCTCGACCCGCGACTGGCGGAAGCCCTGCGGTGCTGGCACGTTGCGCCCGCCGGACGTACCGGTACCGTCTCACTGACCGGACGCTCGTTCTTCGCCGACGGCGACGGAGTAACCGTCCTGCTGCGCGTGTCAGGAGACGACGCACTCGCCAGCGACGGCGGCGCGATGGTGACGCGTTTGGCCGATGCCGGCGTCGACGTCTGGGGCCCCACCCGGGCCTCGACCGCCTGGGCTGAGACCCTCAATGCATTCCGGCTCGGCGAGGTGGATGGGCGGATCGTAGGCCGCCGACCTCTGGAGCAAGCCGCGACTCTCGTCTCTGACATCAGCAGCGCGATGCTGACCACGGATGGCCTGCGATGGCTGGCAGCCCCCGAGCGGGACAGCACACTCGTACGCCAGTTCTATGCCTACCTCGACGACTCCCGCATCGCCTACGATCGACGCCCGACGGTCGAGCTGCCACGCGGCGCCAAAGTCCGCCCCACCGCTCGCATCAACTTGCCGAAGCGGACGGTCCTGGTTCAGGCCGTCGGCGGCTCCGAGCAAGGCCTCGAGCACGCCCTGTCCCTCGTTCAGCGCATCGAACGCGCGGACTATGCCTTCGATCAGCGCCTAGTGCTCCTGAAGGGCAATCCCCAGGCTTGGCCAGCCGACCACCTTGACCTCTTGGCCGACCACACCCCCGTCGGATTCTCCGACCGCATGGACGCCGTCACGAGATTCCTGCGAGAGGGGACTCCGATCGAACGCCCATTCCCCGCAGAACCGTAGCCCGCCGCCGGAACGACTTCTGCGGCAGCGCCTCGCTTACCCGCTTAGATCAGTCAACGGCGCACCCGATAGCGCAGGTGAAGCACCCGGTTGCCCTGAATCACCGCGTCAGGATCCTCCAGCAGGTGCTGCGCGTGGACCGACCCGAAGTAGCGTTTGCCGGACCCGAACACGACGGGTACGACGTCCATGCGCACCTCGTCGACCAGGCCCGCGGCAAGCGCCTGGCCACCGACGTCGCCGGCGGCGACCTCGACGATGCGGTCGCCCGCAAGCTCCTGCGCCTTGGCCATGGCCGCCTCGACGCCGTCGGCGAAGTGAAACGGCGCCTGGGGATCCCATCCCTCGGGCTCCGGCCGGTGCGTCACGACGACCACGTGGCCGATCCCGCTCGGAGGCTTCCCGTCCCAGCCGTCCGTCTGGTCGAAGACGTGGCGGCCGGCGATCGTGACTCCGATCTGGTCCCAGTACGGCCGGGTGTAGTCGTAGGACGTCTGCGACACCTTGAGCTCGCCGCTCTCGTCCAACGGGACGTCACCGCTGGTCAACCAGTCGAACAGTGGTCCGGGCTGGTCGTTCTCGTCCGCGATGAAGCCGTCCACCGACATCGAGCTGTACATGACCACCTTGCCCACGGGGCTCTCCTCTGCTTCGGGGTGCCCCAAATTCGCGGGTCGTGAGCTGTCGCTCTTGTAAGAAATCACCTGGTTGCACGAGTCTTACCGACACCCCGATTCTCGTGTCACTGGGAATGCACCAAGTGCGGGAAGTGCGAGGCCAAGAGGTCCACCGCCTCCTCCCAGTGGAAACGATCAGCACCACCCCCGGACTTCGGGCGGTGAGGCATGTAGCTGCCGAACATCACGCCCATCTCACGCAGCTCATCGACGCTGCGCCGATACGCTCGGTGGGCAGCAAGGGCGGTGTTCACGTAGGGGAGCACCACCGTGGGGATGCCCATGCCGGGCGCCTCGCAGAGAATGCCAAGTGCGAGGTTGTCCGCGAAGCCGGCCGCCCACTTGTTAACCGTGTTGAAGGTGGCTGGTGCGACTGCGATGGCGTCTGCCCTCGGGCACGACCGCGCATCGCTGGGTGAGCGCCAGGCAGAGCGGATCGGGTAGCCGGTCTGGTTCTCGATCACCTGGCTGTCGAGGAAGTCGAGGCCCTGTGGGGTGGCGACAACTACGACCTCCCAGCCCCGTTCCTGCGCGGCGGTGATGAGATTGCCGACATCGCCTGCGATCCCAGCCGCGCACACGATGACGTACAAGAAGGACTTGTGCTGCGGCTCAGCCACAGGGCACTCCCAGTCGACGGCTGAAGTGGTGGAACTCTGGCAGGGTACGCCGGCGGCCCCGGGCAACAGCAGCCTCACCGAGCCTTCAGTTCCTCCTTGCGGTCCAGAGGGTGGCTTCGGACGCTGCGGCCGGCGACCGGTGTGATCACGATGGCCCGCGCTTCGGTGTAGGCCGCGACCAGCGTCCGAGCACGCCCCGCACCCCGTGGTTGCGACGAGTTGGCACGGAGGTCTCGGCCTTGGGAGGCAGCAGCCGTCGCCCGCGCCCCCATGGGGGCGCGGGCAAGCGACGAAATGCAGTCGCCCTTAGAGGTCGTTTTCGTCCGCTGTTTCATCCCGGGATGGTCCGTTTGGTGGGCTTCCTCGGGTCGCGCCAGGAGATGGTGTTCTCGCTGGTGATGCGGCGGGCCATGAGGTCGGCCATGGCAAGGTGGATCACGGCTTCGGAGCGGGTGTGAAGGGTCTCGTAGTCGCGGGCCAGGCGCCGGTGGAACATGAGCCAGCCGTAGGTCCGCTCAACCGCCCACCGTTTGGGGATCGGGGTGAAACCCCCGGTCCCGGGCTTGCGGGCGGTGATTTCCATGTCGATGCCGAGGGTGGCGGCGTGCTCGACGAGGTGCTGGCGATAGCCCCCGTCGACCCAGACCTTGCGGACCCGAGGGTGGTCGGCGGCGACCTGGTCCAGGAGCCTGGTGCCGGCTGCGGAGTCCTGCACGCTGGCCGCGGTGACCAGCACTGCGAGGAGAAGGCCGAGTGTGTCGGTGACGATGCTCCGCTTCCGGCCGACGATCTTCTTGCCGGCGTCGATGCCCTGGCCGGAGGCATGAACGCTGGTGGAGGTCTTGACGCTCTGGGTGTCGATCACGCAGGCCGACGGCTCGGCATCGCGTCCCCCCTTCTCCCGCAGGAGCTGCCTGAGCATGCCGCTGAGCTGGGCGAACACGCCCTCGTCGGCCCATTTGGCGAAGTACCCGTAGACGGTGTTCCAGTGCAGGAAGTCATGCGGAAGGTAGCGCCACTGGACCCCGGTCCGGTCGACATGCAAGATCGCGTCCATGATGTCGCGCAGATCGTGCTCGGGCGGTCGGCCGAAGTCCAGGGACCGGCCCCGGCGCTCGAAGCGCCAGGCCGCGAGGACCGGCTCGATCAACTCCCAACGGGCATCGGACAGATCGCTCGGATACGGACGTCGCTTCGCCATGCTTCCGGCGTACCGCGCCGGACCGACTGCGCCCAGGCGCACAGGGATGACGACGGAAGCACCCAGCATCGACAGCCGGGCATCCTGGGATGAGACAGGCACGAGCAACTCCTCGCCTCATCCGTCACCCCTCCGGCCCCATCGGTCGCGGCCACACCTGCCGACTCTCCCGCACCACGATCCGACCATCCATGAATCAGTTGATAACGAGCCGAGGCAGACGAAAACGACCTCTTAGCGCCGGTTTTCGTTCCGATGTATCAACCCCCGAAGACGGAGGCGGCCGAGCTGGAGGAAGGAGGTCACCGCCCGGCCCGCGCTGGACGTCGAGGCTCGCGCGCTGGAAGGGGTAGCTGGCCAACCGGTGACCGTGATGACCCGGGTGGAGCGCCCCACGAGAGGCCCGGCCCGCGTGGTGGAGAGCGTGGTGCTCGCCGAACGGTACACGCTCGTCTATCGGTCCGCCGCAGACCGGGACTGAGCCGTCGTCACCGGATGTTATTGATGATGGACTCCGTCGTCTGGAAGCGCTCGGCGCGGGCTATCTCCCCAGCCATTGCTTCAACGGCGGCCGGGTCCCCGGCCTTCTGACGTAGGATCTCGCCTGCGTGCAAGTCCCCAGCGCCTTCATGCAGCATCGCCAGCGTGGTCAGCGCCTCACCGGCAAGACGATGCCGTGCCTTGATCAACTTTTCCGCCATGGCGGCCAGGGCCAGTTTCGGGTCATCGTGACTCCGTTCCACTCCAATGACCTGGTCGATGGGCTTCACACGCCGAGTCGTCAGAAGAACCAGTGCGCCTGTGTGGCCGGCCAAGGCAGCCAGTTGACGAAGGCTGTGAGCCCACTCGAGGCGGAGGGAGTGAGCGGCTTCGGCGAGATTGTTGAGGTCTTCGGGATTGGCGAGGTGAGTGCGGGCCGCATACCAGAATGAGGCGGGAGGGCACAGTGCCCCACGAGCGCTGCGGCCGTGCTGTTCGAGGTAGTCCGCGAGCCGGAACACCGGCCCCGCCGCTGGGCCCAGGTGCAGCGCCGGCCCCGCTGCTGGGAGGTAGTCGGCGAGCCGGAACATCGGCCTCGCCATTGGGCAGGGATGCAGTAGCACCTTCCCATCCTGCAGGGGCGTGGGTTCTGGTCTGCTGGGAGGGCGGCGTTGGGGGCGGGGTCTCGTGCGGCGCAGCGGTGCCTGCTTGCCGTGGACGGGGTGGGAGAGGTCGGCGAAGGCTGCTTCTGCCCAGTCTTCGGTGAGCTCGTCGTAGTCCTGGTCGCTGAGGTAGTCGATCGCGGCGTCAATGAGGAAGGCTTGAGGAAGGTGGAGGCCCACACCGAGACGGCGTGCGTCCATAGCCGCCTCCAGCACTGCCCTGGCGGTCGGCGTACCGAGCTCGTAGCGGCGCTCCAGTTCGGGGGCTCCGGCGAGATCCTGCGTCACCCGCCCGTGGAAGCGAGCCCGGGTCAGGGCATCGGACAGCAACCGGTCGCCGCCCTCCGCGAGGGAGGCTGCTGTGTGCAGCGCCGCTTCATCGAAGGTTTCCGGGACGGTGACGGTCCTTCCGGCAAGCAGTTCCCGCACCTGGCTGTGCGGATCTGGCGTGCCAGGTGGGAGCAGGGCGGTGTACTCGTTGGCGTACTCGGGCCAGAGTGTGCCCAGGACCAGGACTGGGCCGCGTTCAGAGCGGGTGAGAAGGGTACGCACGGCGGCCGCGATCTGCTCACCCACGCGCGGGTCGCCTAGGTAGTGCTGGGCCTCGTTGAGCCATACCACTGTGTGGGGCGCCACGTGTTCAAGGTCTTTGAGCGCAGCATGGGCTCGGGTGGGGTCGAAGGGGTGCCACAACCGCCAGCCCTGAGCCGAGAGCGGCTGGACGGCTTCCCAGCAGGCCCGCGTCTTTCCGGTCGACGACGACCCGATCAGTACCACCATTCGGCTACGGCCCTGTGCTGCGTCCAGCACCGCGGCCCCGAGAATCTCGTCGTGGGCCCGCAGGACATAGCCGGGCAGCATCCGCTCCGGTACAGCGGACTCGTGCCTGATGGGAATGGATCCGGCGGGGTGCAGCTCCAAGTCGTGAGGGTCCCACTCGCCAATCGGCTTTCCCGGGCCCGGGCTGCCCTCCCCGGTGGCGGTGCCGGTTGCTTCGGCTGCGGTCCGCCGCAGTTCCATCAACTGTTCGACGGGCAGGTTCAGTACCTGGGCCAGCGCCACGACCGTCTCGGCCGATGGAACGGGTCCGCCATCCTGCAAGGCTTGCTGCACGGTCGTGCGGCCCTTCCTGGCACGGGTGGCGAGCTGTGTCTTGGTCAGCCGGGTGCGGGCCAGCCCGTCGGTTAGTTGCTTGCGCAGCTCGGTGAGCGCAGCATCGGCTTTCGTCTGCTCGTCGTGCACCTGTCCGCCCCGGCTTGATGTGTTCGCCGGTGTTCATCATCGCCCGGCCGGACCCCGGCGAACACGGTTTCCGAGACCTTCGATCACGTCAACTTCCCACTATTTGCAGGAGCTTGTCGTGACCGCTCTCGCCGTTGTGCTGTTCACCGCCGCTCTGGTTGTCGTGTTCGCGCTGCTGGCCGCCGCTGCCGCAGGCAAACTCGCTCGCTTGGACGGCGCCACCTACCCCACCGCCCTCATGCGGGCCGCCGTCACGTTCGCCGCGGTCCTCACCCTCTCCGCGGCCCTGACCGGCGCGCTCGCTCAGGTCATCTCGTGAACACCTCGGCACGAGCCGAGATCCGAAACGCGGGCTGCGTAGCTGCTCATCCGGCGTTCGACCTGCTGGTGGCGATGGACAAGCCCAACAGCGGACTGGCCTGGTCGGCCCTGCGCCACGACCAGCCGGGAAACGCCTCGCAGAGGCTGCGGCAGCTCGCCCTCGGCCAGATCCCACTGACCCACGACGCCTTCCACGAACTCCAGCCCTGGCGATCAGCGGCTCACCTTGAGGCACTCCTGATGGCAAGCGGGGTCCTCCGCGACGGTGGCGCCGTTACCTGATCGGGTGATGGCGCCACACCTGCTGCGCGTAGTAGCGTCCTCCGCACTGCTGCTGAGCTGCACCGATCCTCATCGGATCACGCTGCACAACGGTTGACCCCGCTAGTAGCCACGGTCTCACCGTTCTCGGCGTCCGGCTGCATCCTGACGGCGACCGTGTCGCCGTCCATGATGTGCGCCTTGATCATCGACTCGCTACTGACCGTGAGCGCGAACACCTGCCCGCTGCCGACGAGTTGCCTCGGCAGCGCCAGTACATCCTCGACCTGCTCGTCGGCGGTGATGGGAACGCCGGCGGCGATACGGCCGACGAGCGGGGTGTGGACCACCGAGGAGTCGGGCACCGCATCTTCGGGGCCCGTCTCCACGGCGAAGTCGGCCCCGGGGTCGGCGGTCATGGTGGGCACGTAGGCGCGAGGACGCTTCGGGTCCTGCCGCAAGACGCCCTTCCTCACCACTTCCCTGATGATTCGATGAGTTCAAGCATCAGGGGAGGCTTCGGTTGAGCGAGTGGCGTGTGACGTGGGTGCCCGATCCCGGGCGGTGGGGATCGCTGCCGGACGAGGGCGTCCTGGGGGTACAGGACCTGCCTGGGGCGGTGGCCGGCATCGGCTTGCTTCCGGGTGATCCGGTGTTCTTGAGGCCGGAGTTCCATCGTCCCCGCGACGTTCGCGAAGAAGGCCACCGCGTTCCTCGGCCGCGACGGCATCGTTCTCTTCGACAACCCGGACGCCATGCTGATCTGCGCGTTCAAACGGGAGAACGCGCTCCGCGAGCCTGACCCGGGAGCGAATGCGCCGAAGCAGTACGACTGCCGGCCCGACTGCGGAAACGCCATCCGCACCGACACCCACGCCCGCCTCCTGCGCGAACGAGCTGCCGAGATCGACCAGCTCGCCGATGCGTCTCCTGGCCCGCTTGGCCGACGGCTCAAGGCGAACGCGGACCGGCTCCGCGAACTATCCGAGGCCCATGACGCCACCGCCCAACCCGCTGAGGCCCTGACATGAACCAGCAGTCCCTGGACGAGCGGACCCGAATCCGCGAGGCGATGGACCGGCTCCTGGCCGGACAGGCCACCGCATCCAACGGCAGTCTCACCGTCGTCGCTCTCGCCACTGAGGCCGGCGTTCACCGCATGGCCCTCATGAAGCGGCACGCCGACCTGAAGAGCGAGTTCTACGAGCGCGTCCGCAAGGAAACCCAACAGGTCCCCGAGGCGGAGAAGCGGCTCCGGGAAACCGTCGCCAAGCTGAAGAAGACCATCACCAACCAGAACGAGGAGCTCGAAGAGCTCCGCCAGCTGGTGACCCGCCTGACCCTCGCCAGCGCCGTCCTCGCCCAGGAACAGCGTTCGGCTCCAGATCCCGTGCCGGCCCCCGACAACGTGATCCCGTTCCGCCCATCCACCCGCTGATATCGCCGGGCGCGGGGCCGCCCTGGCTCGAACAGGACGGGTGAGCAAATAGATCCGTACGTCATGGCGCACAACGAAGTCGTACGCGACCGGGAACGTTCAGTCACGCGTAGGCCGACAAACCTTGGCGGCGCTGAACTGCGCCTTGCGCCGGCAGGGCTGCGAAGTCGAGCGAAATGAGCAAATCCCTCAAGTACGAGGTGGGAGGGGTTTCGGGCGTAGGCCAATGAATGGCCAGACCAGAGCCCACAGCAAGTAGGTGAAAACGAGCAGGTAGCCTACAACGGCTGTGAACTCTACGGCGGGATAGATCATTGACACCCAATAGGCGGATGAAAAGGCCAGGGCAATTAGGTAGCAGGCAAAGAACGTCTTCCCCCTGACGCCCAGGTGGTAGCGCGGCCCGTCCTCGCCGACGAGAAGCCGGAGTGTCTCTTGGCGATGCCATACGGACCCGGCGGCTCCCAGAATGCGAGAGATGGCGAAGAAGACCGCAAGTCCCACCATCGTGAGCATCGCCAGTGCAGCAATTCCGTCGCTGAGTGAGCCGAGGACTGACTCGGCCGTCTTGGAATGGCCTGCCGCCCATGTTGCCGCGTCGAGTACTGCTGACTTGTAGCCCAGGGCGACGAGGAGGCTGACGATAGCAGCGGCAGTCACCGCGGAGATGAGGCGGGACATGGCCAGCGACCGGACCCGGACCATGTGAAGGTCCTCGGAACGTGCAGGTAGAGGCGGAAGACTGTCCCGCGTCGCGGGTGCTTCGTCTAGCAGCAAGCGGGCGAGCGGATATTGCACCTGGGTGAGGTTCTCAGCGTATGTGGTGTGATCCCTGATCACCGACCAATGGTTCGCCACTGGCCTCTCTTCAGGGCCACGAGTCGGGCGGTCATAGGGGAGTTCGATCCACTCGTAGACCGGTGCTTCACTATCGGGGCCGCGCAGCAGTACATCTGCAATAAGGATAGCCTCTTGCTCATCGAGCGGTCCGCTGACAAGCTTCTGTGTATCGATAATGGACTCCGTGCCGTCGAATCGTCCACGGGAACGGCGAGCCCTCTCCACAAGATCGCTGGTTCCCGACCAACACCGTGGACCCATACCGGGCACCCACGTAAGCTCTCTAACGCCATCATGAGATGTTGCCCGGAAGCCGCTCTTTTGCGTGTGTTCCCAGAGCGTCTCCAGCATTCTGTTGCGCACGTCATTCCGATCATCACCCATCGGCCCGGACGGCACCGGATCAAGGGGAGTCCAGATATTAATCCACCGAGGACTGCCCAGTGCGCACCATTTAGCAACAGAGTTGTCCTCGTTGAGAAGCGCCGTGCCTGCGCCGATAGTGATTAGGACTGTTGGCCAGTTCACCTCCTCACGCAAGAAAGCCCGGCAGGAGATTGCTGCACCCTGCGAGTGTGCGACCACTACAACACTCTTGGCTCGACTAGAGGCCTGATCAACACGGTTCTGGATGACCTGGCGCATTGCGGCCGCCTGAATAGACTGTTCCCTATACACCTGCGCATCACCCACGGAAGTCACCAGGCTAGCGATAATCGGTGCCACAGTCTTCTTGATAACCGGAACACGCTGAACGGCAAGGAGTACCAACGCTAGAACCAGAGACAAGATAAACAGAATTGGCGCTACGATGAACAGAATCCCGAAGAGCAGGATGTGAGGCACCAGTAGAACGAAGAGAATGACGATGCCCACCGCCCCGCCCATAATGATAGGTGCGAGGCCATTCGAAGGGGCACCAACCCTCGATTCGTAGGGCCTTTCGGTTTCCGACAAGACCTGATTCAGCATTGGCCATAATTGCTTCGCGGTCACGAACCAGAATTGTCCCAAAAGTGCGAGAAACAGCCGGCTGGCGGCACGGCGAGAGAATCGGACACACCAACGAAGAACATCTGATGCTCGCGATGGATGAAAGCTCTCCGACCAGGTGGCGTCAGTCAAAAGCCACGTGGCCTTCCGGCCGTCATCGCGGGCAATCTCAAGGTTGACTTCTGGCGAATCTCCCACCACCACGACATTTCCCAGTCGCATCTTGAGGCCGCAATCCGGCGCAACATGATCGAGTAGCCCTTTAAGGAACTCTGACCAGTGATTGAGTGTGGCGCCGCTCTTCTGAGAACCGATCCCATGTACGAAAACAACTGCGACGTCGCTCTGGCTGGAGCCGGTGGCGGCCTCGGCCGAGTCGCTGACATTAGCTCCGTCTGGCACGAACCCCCCAACCTGACACAAACCGCGATGCTTCTAGGCGAGGCTCTCCACAGCGCGAAGCAATGCGACCAAACGGAGTAGTCCGCTGGAGAGCCGCCGGGCCGGTCGGGTAGCCGGAGCCCAAACTCGATTCACGCCATCAGAGTGAGCCTGAGGGAGGGACACACAGGGACAGACTTCGCGATAATCAGGCTGCGAAGTGGGCCCGCAGCAGACGACATGCATGGGCGCATTTCGCGACAATTCACTGTGGATCCCGAAGTGATCTTGCGGTTCAGTCAGAGTCGTCGCCTCTCCGAGGCAACCGTACGGCTGGCATTCCTAGTCGTACGCTCGAAGATCTCCTGGTGAGAGAAGACTTCGACAGTGACTTCTGCACAGGCGAGGTCGTGGGCGTTGCGGCGCACTGTTCCGGCCGCACTCGTTCACCTGGTGGGGTTGACGTCCGGCTAACGCCGGATGTTGAAACGCTGAAGGCAGGGTGCGTCCGGGGCAGAACCGGGCCCGAATGAATGAGGGTGCCGGGATCGGGCGCCGCACTCCAAGCGATGGCGGTTCTTGATCAAGTCAAGAAGGGGTGGCCTAATTCAGTGGGCCATACGCTCATGGGCTCCGCCGAGGCCGAAATGATCACCGCGCAAGAAGTCTGCGATGTGGAAGACGCGCGAGAACACGCCCAGCTTGCACTGATACGTGTACACGATCCCTACTGGCCGCTCGCCACTTACCTCGCACACGATAACGAGGTAACCGGGACGATCCGGGAGAGGCTCCGCTGGACCGCCGGCCTTCCGCGGAAGGGCATTCAGGGTCTGCTTAACCGCTTTCCGTGCGCGAGGACTGAAGCAGTCGAACTTCTCCCTGGCTGTGTCGGAAGTGTAATTAAGAGTAGCCCTAAGGGTCCGTCCCCCCGACGCCCTGCTCACCGGCCCCTAGCTGGCGCTCGCCACACCCGCCTGCTCACGACAAGCAGCGGAATGAGCCGACCAGCGGCCTCTTCCTGCTCGAGGTAGTCGATGCTCCGGTTGATCTCTTCACGGTGTGCAGCGATCAGCGCCCTGGCTTGAGCGGCACGTACATTCGACTTCTGCGAGGAAGGCTTCATACGAAACCACACCGACACTGGCACTGTGCCACCTCCTTAACCGGCAGTCACGACTCTACTCTGGGGTGGATCATCCTGCTCGCTACGAAGTGCAGCGGCAGTTCGACCTGGAGGTCGCATGGTGCTTGGGCAGAACACGGTAGCGGATGGAGCGGAGAAGGGGCTCCCACCAGGCACGTCGTTCGAGGATGCCACCAAGAATCTTCAGGCGGCTGCGCGATGGATCGTTACAGCGCTGGCCGCCGTGGGCGCTGTTCTCGTGGCAGGGATCCCGCTGACAGCGCTTGGGAAGGTGAACGGCTGGGCAGCCGTCTTCGCCTTCGGATCGCTTTTCGCAGCTCTGGTGGCGATCGGTTTTGCCATCCCTGCTGTGGCTAAGGTCTTCACGACGCCGTACGTGACGCTGACCGCGTTGACTCAGGATGAGTTGCCCACCCGAAAGGGTCAGGACACGTCCCGGGTAGCCGCCATTGTGGAGAAGATCCACAGGAGTCGAGAAGAGCTTTTTGGTGATCAGGCGGAGGATCTTGGCGTACTGCACAGTCGGCTGAAGGCGGTCAACGACCGGCTCCGTAGGCAGCGGGGGGCAAGGCGGGAGGACCTGGAGAATCCAGGTCCACCGCATGGAGCACTCGCTGCACCCGCGGACGTCGACATGGCGCACGAGCTTCGAGCGACTGCCGAACGAGTGCTCGATTTTGCGAACTATGAGGCGACTCGAAGGATCTTCGTTGGGCTCTACAGAAAGTTGGCATTCGCCGGGCTGATCGCCGTTCTCGGGGTGAGCTTCTACGCGTACACCGTCAATCGCCCCAGCAGCTCCGTGGTGATCACTTCCCCACGTCCGGTGGTTCTTAGCTTGCCCATCGGAAGTGCTGAGGCTAAACGCCTTGGCAAGCAATGTGATGTGAGGAAGGTGGCAGCTGTCGCACTGGAAGGGGCGCTCCGTAGGCCCACTGTTTCAACGATTCCGAGCCTGACGTGTGCTTCTGCCGTGTTTCTTGTGCCTGAGGGAACTGTGGTAGTGCCGACGAAGGATCTTCCTTCGTTACCTGGTCGCTGATGTAGCCACTTGCCCAGGCGCGGCACATTGGGTGTTACCAGTCGAGTTCGAGGCGGAGCTGTTACTGACCTTGAAGTCGTCTTGTCGTAGGGGCTGACGGTTGGTGATCGTCGCGGTATGCCGGTTGTATGAGGTATCCGCAGGGTGGAGGTCTGACCGCGGAGAGGCAAGCGTTCCGTGAGCGAGTCCGGATGGAAGCTGTCGGGATGTTCACTGCCGGGCGGGGCAGTACGGAGATCGCGAAGGAGTTACGGGTCAGCGTCCGGTCGGTCCAGCGGTGGCGGGAGGCCGGGCAGGACGCGGTCCGTTCCCGCGGCCCGGTGTCCCGTCCGAAGCTGAGCGATAGGCTGTTCGCCGTGCTCGAGGAGGAATTGGCCAAGGGTCCGGTCGCCCACGGATGGCCAGATCAGCGGTGGACGCTGGCACGGATCAAGACCTTGATCGGCCGGCGGTTCCACAAGAGCATGACGTTGTCGGGCATCTCGCAGATGCTGCGGCGGCGCGGCTGGAGCCACCAGGTTCCGGCCCGCCGTGCCGCCGAGCGGGACGAGGCGGCGGTGGCCGGCTGGGTGAAGGAGGTGTGGCTGCACCTGGAACCACCGCGGCGGCGCTCGGGGCCTGGCTCGTCTTCGAGGACGAGGCAGGATTCTCGATGACGCCGCCGACCTCTCGCACATGGGGCAGGCGCGGATCGACTCCGGTCATCCGTGTCCGCGGCCGTTCCCAGCGCCGCTTCTCCATCGCGGCCCTGTGCTGCTACAAGCCCGGCGAACGCTCCCGCCTGATCTACCGACCCAAACGGCATACCGACCAGTCGTTCAAGTCGACCGTCCTCCGGAGCACCGCCGAGCTTCCCTGCCCGCCGCCTTTGTATCCGTAGTACCGCGGGTGGCCTTTCCCTCTCGACTTCTCCGTCTTGAATCCGTCGTCTTCCGGTGCCACCACCATCGCCTGGACGGTCGAGCCCGCGTACTGCACGAAGCTACGGCGGGCGAGCCAGCCTCGATGTTGGTCCGCGAGGTCTCCGTCGGCCTCGGGCGTCGCCCCTGGGATCCCAACCATGATGCGGACCCGACCTCGGTCACCCGGGGCGTCCTGATCTGCTGCGGGAGATCACCGCGCGCGTCGCCGAACGTGACCCCCAGTTGCTCGAGTGCCTCGCACACCACGACGGGCGCGAGTGCTTGTCGGAGGCCGGCGGGAAGTCACCGTGGATGTTCATCCACCGAGGCCGCGTCGGAGGCCGGCGGCCACTCGTCGCCTCGCACCTGCCGATCGCGCACAAGGCGACGCCGGCTGAGAGTGAGCAGCACCCCGCGTATGCGGCCGGAAGACCCCGATCGGGATATGACGATTCCCGGAGCGCGGTCTGTGCGGGCTTTAGCCATTGCGTTCGGGTCTGGTGACCCGTCGCGGTGGGCGGCGATGACCCTCGGCGTCGCCGGTGTCCCGTGCTCCCACTTTCGCGGCGGTAGGGTTGGGAATCCTCGCAGGCTATGCGCCGTCAGAGGCGTCAGCGGCCTTCCGGTGCCAGGCTTCCGCCTGGGCGGCGCGCCCAGTGTCCTGCAGCAGGACTCCGAGGTTATACATCGCGTCGATGTAGCCGGTGTCGGCGGCTCTTCGGTACCAGCGTTCCGCCGGGCCGCTGCGCCCGCTGTTGTGCAGCAGGACTCCGAGGTTGTTCATGCAGACGGCGTTGCCGGCGTCGGCGGCTTTTCGGTACCAGGCTTCCGCCTGGCCGCTGCGCCCGGAGTTCAGCAACAGCAGTCCGAGGTTCTGCATGGCGTTGGTGTTCCCCGCATTTGCGGCCTTCCGGTACCAGGTTTCGGCCTCGGCCCCGCGCCCCGTGCCCTCCAGCAGCAGTCCGAGGTTGTTCATGGCGTCGGCGTTTCTGGTGTCGGCGGCTTTCCGGTACCAGGCTTCCGCCTCGGCGGTGCGCCCGGTGTCCTCCAGCAGCAGCGCGAGGCTGAACATGGCCTCGGTGTCTCCGGCTTCGGCGGCCTGCAGGTGGCGCTGTTCCTCGGTTTCCGAGACGTCCGCTGCCGGATCGGGGGTTGTCCCGGGGGCAAGGCGGGCGGAGCGCAGGAGTGCGGCGATGTCCTTGGCAGTGAAGGGACGGTCGGCGGGCTCTTTGGCAAGGAGGGAGGTGACGAGGGTGTCGATGCCGGGCGGGACGGCGGGCTGGTGGGTGCTGGGCGGTTCGGGAATGGTGGACAGGTGCATGGCGATGACGGCGTACGCGGAGTCCGCTGTGAACAGGGCGCGCCCCGTGAGGAGCTCGTACAGACTGACGCCCAGGGCGTACAGGTCGGCCGAGTGCGTCGGTGTCTGTCCGCGGAGCTGCTCGGGAGCCATGTAGAGAGGGCTGCCGAGCAGCGCTCCGGTCGTGGTCAGGCCGAGCGTGCCGTCCTCGATCTGGGCGATCCCGAAGTCACAGATCTTGACGGTGCCGTCGTCGAGCAGCATGAGGTTGGACGGCTTGATGTCGCGGTGGACGATGTTCCGCGCGTGGGCGGCGGCCAGCCCGTCGCACACCTGTGCGCCGTACTCCAGCACCTTCTCCAGGGGAAGCCCGCCGGGGTGGTCCTCGCGTAGGACCGTCGAGAGATCACGCCCTTCCAGAAACTCCATGACGAGGAACGGAGAGACTTCCACCTGCCCGTCGTCTCTCGTCTCCCGGTGCTCGCCGAGGTCGTGGACGACGGCGATGTTGCGGTGGTTCAGCCGGGCGGCTGCCTCGCCTTCACGGCGGAAGCGGGCCAGGACCTGGGCTGCGAGCCGGTCATCACGCAGATGCGTGGCCAGCACCGTCTTGATGGCGACGGTACGACGCAGCCGCATATCGGACGCCGCCCACACCTCTCCCATGCCGCCCTGCCCCAACCGGCTGTCGAGCTGGTAGCGGCCCGCTAACTCCATCCCCCTATGCATGCAGATCACGGTATGCGACCCGCCCGCGATGGGGCAGGAAACATCCGAACCCGCCGCCGCGCCAACTCCCTCGGCTGGCCCGGCAGCCCGGCAATGCTGGTGCGAGGACCGGTGCGGCTGCCGACCAGCCTGGCCGTCCCTGCCGTAGTGGGGAACACGGTTGATGCCGACTGTGCGGTCCGCGTGTACTACGTCGTCCGCACCGAGGTGTGTCAGGGCACGGCTGAACTCCGTGGCGGGTGCCGCGCCGTCCTCAACGGCCGATAGCTCCGAAGCCGCAGCGGAGGGCAACTGCAACCACGAGCCGGTGTCCGCATACGCAGCGTTCCGCAGCTTCGGCGCCCAGCCTTCGACCGTCTGAGGGGGCTATCCGAATGCCGAGTGCAAGGTTGTCCGCGAAGCCGGCAGCCCACTTGTTCACCGTGTTGAACGTGGCTGGTGCGACAGCGATGGCATCGGCCCTCGGATACGACCGCGCATCGCTGGGTGAGCGCCAGGCAGAGCAGATCGGGTAGCCGGTCTGGTTCTCGATCACCTGGCTGTCGAGGAAGTTGAGGCCCTCTGGGGTGGCGACAACTACAACCTCCCAGCCCCGTTCCTGCGCGGCGGTGATGAGTTTGCCAACATCGCCGGCGATCCCGGCCGCGCACACGATGACGTACAAGAAGGACTTGCGCTGCGGCTCAGTCACGGGGCACTCCCAGTCGCCGGCTGAAGTGGTGGAGCTCAGGCAGCGTACGACGGCGGCCCGGGCAACAACCGCCTCTCCGAGCTCCTCCAGCCCCGCCTTGCCCACCTCTCCCACCCCGCCGCCACTCCCCTGAGTAACCTGTCGTGAGCGACGGAGGACCGCCCCCGACCTGCGGCGCACCCTCTTGGCGAGACAGTCTCCGCTGGGGGGAATCTGGGGGGAATGAGGCCTCGTTGGGGGGCGGCTGGGGGGAATCGGCTGCATATACGGGCAGCAGGGTGAAAGACTCGGAAAGGTCGATCGCTGCAGGTCAGACCGCCTGCGTAGGCAATTTCCGCAGGTCATCGGCGTGTGGGTGACAACTTCATGGCGATCTCCTCGCCCTCCTCCTGACGCGCCTCTGACCAGCGCTTTTCAGTATCCAACGAGCGTTGGGGAGAATCCGGGGAGAAGCGTTGGCTTCGCACCTCTGCCAGCCACACCCAGTTCGCCGTTCTGGCCGCTGTGGTAGCGGGTTCCCGGCGGCATCACGTCCCACTTGGGGGGGTTCCCGTACCAGGCGGGTGTCCTGCCTTGCGCAGTACCCGGAGCAGGAACGCGGCGGCGAGGCAGGGCCATGTCGAGCGTCTCGCGGATGGCTGCGAGTACCGGGCCGGGGTGTGGATCGCCGACCAGAAACAGGGCCACGACCGACTCGACCAGGCTCAGCTCGCCGGTTGCCGACCGCGGCGTCAATCGGGCGCGGTAGAGAACGTCTCTCTACCCGCATGTTGGCTGACGTCCATTTCGCAGCTTGAGTCCCTCATCGGCGGTACCAGGTGACACAGTGGCCGCAGGGTAACCGCCTAAACGGGAGGGGAGACCATGACTGGTGACGGGACACAATTCGTCGTGGCAGGCAAAGACATTGGGCCATTCGTACTGCGATGGCTCGAGGAGGTGGACTGCCTCGACAACACGTCAGATTCCCTCCTCCAGCACGCCGTACAGGAGAAGGACCCCAGGCAGCAGGGCTTCTACGCATCCGCATACGTCATCTCGAAAATCGCTCCCCGGGTGTGGGGTGATCAAGGTAGTGATGACGAGCTCCTGCTGTTCGCCGTCATCGCAACGTACAGGCGGTCGAAGCCGCAGGGCTGGGATGGGGTCCGCGCACATACGGAACAAGCATTCGCCTACATGCGCGAGGTGGGTGAAGTTGAGGCATCACGTCGCCTGCGTGCCGAAGTGGCGAAAGAGGCAAGCGACGAGGCAGTTTCTGCCCAGAAGGCATTCCACCAACGCATGGAAATCTCTCCACTCAGTCCCACCGCACAAGCGGCCCATGACCAGGAGATGGCACAGGGCAGCCATAGAGATCTCCGCGCGGCCAACGCACTGGACCCTCTCGGCACCACAGCAATCTGGGACCAATGAAGACGCTGGCCGACGGACGAACGCCGAGCCCCACCGACCGACCGCAACGGCCTGCCCGGCGGAGAAGCGGCCGCGCCCGGCTCCTGGAGTCGCCGTCGTTGCTTGTGCAGCTCCGCCTTGCCCCGGTCGCTCTTCGGCTTCCGGGGCCGCTTCCAGAGCCACTGCCATAGCGACAGCCCGCGCCGAGGAGGGGAGCTTTCTCACAGGTCGCGATGGGTGTGTAGCCGACCGCCGACGGCGATCCGGGAATGCCCGAGGGCGAGCAGGGGGTCACGTGGTGCAAGCGGCTGCGCCTGGACGTCACGGCGGAGGATGTGCCCCGCATCGGGTGCCGGAACACCCTGCCCTGGTCCACCGCCCGGTCGCGCGGATTGATCCGCTGTGGCTCGAGCTCAGGCGGTCGCGTGGAGGCGCGTTTCGGGGCCGTGCCAGTCCAGGCACAACACCGTGGCGTCGTCTCGCGGCAGCTGTCCGCCGTACACGTCGGTGACCGCGCCGACCAGCGCGCACGACCGGGAGTGTCAGTTTCTTCCGGACAGTCCCCTCCGGGGGCTCCACCAGCGCCTGCGCGGCCGGCGCGAGGACCGCCGTCGCATCGACGCCCTGACCAGGAAGATCGCCGACTTGGTGGAGGAGTACGGGAACCGGTGACGCCCGGCCCCGGCGGTCAGTACCGGGACCGGTTGCGGCCGAGGGTGTCCAGGGACGTGGAGGCGTTCGACCGGACATCGGGGTCGAGGGCCGTGTCGTCGGCGAACGCGGCGAGGACCGTGATGCCCCGCGCCCGGTGCCCGTCCAGCTGGGCCAGGGCGCGGGCGGCCCAGACCCGTCCGTCCGACTGCAGCGCGGGGGCCGCCGCGAACGCGGCGAGGAGCGGGGCGGAGCGTTCCTCTCCGAGCGTGGCCAGGGCCACCGCCGCCAGCATCCGGTCGTAGAGGAGCACACGCCTGTCCTGCGTGATGCCGGCGAGGAGGGCGACGCCCTCCTCGCGGTGCCCGTCCAGCCCGGCCAGCACCTCGGCGGCGTCCAAGCGGTAGGCCGAGTCCGCGGTGGGGTCCGCGGCGAGCCTGGCAAGGGGCTCGGCGGCCACCTCCCCGTGCAGGGTGGAGCGTGCCAGGACCCGCAGGGCGCGGACGCGGTCGAAGGAGCGGAAGCCGCCGAAGGCGAGCCCCTGCATCACCAGTTCCGCGGCCTTGTTCTCATCGAACCGGGTCAGGCCCTCCGCCACGATCAGGCGGGCGGCGGAGAGCGATGGGCTCTCGTGGCCGAAGGCCGCCAGCAGCCGGACGGCCCGCTCCCCGTCGCCGGTCGCCTCGGCCAGGAACTCCGCGGCCCACACCCGGTCCCGCGGTTCGGTGCCGGGGTCGGCCGCGAAGGCGGCGAGCAGCCCGACGCCGTCCTCGCCATGGCGTCCCGGCAGGTGCGCCAGGGCGCGGGCGGCCGCTGTGTCGCCGTACTGGGCGAGTCCGAGCAGCAGCCGTGCGCCGCGCTCCCGGTGGCCGTCCAGCCGGGCCAGGAACTCCGCGGCGGCCTTCCGGAGGTACTCGTCCGCCCCGGGGCTCGTGAAGAACGCTTCGAGGAGCGCGGCGGCGTCGTCCTCGTGGCCCTCCACCCGGGCCAGGTCCCGGGCGGAGGCGATACGCGTCCGGTCGTTGAGAGCGGGGTCCCGGGCGAACGACTCCAGTAGCACGGCCCCCTCCTCCCGGTGGCCGTCCAGTCCGGCCAGCGCGGCGGCGGCCCAACTGCGCTCGAACGGCCCCACATCCCGGCCGCGGGCGAGCCGGCCCAGCAGCGCGGCCCCCTCCTCCCGATGTCCGTCCAGCTCGGCCAGGTCCCAGTTTGCTTCCACGCGGTGATGGGGGAGCAGCAGGGGGCTCAGTGCGAAGGCGCTCAGCCAGCGTGCCGTGCTCTGCGGCGGGAGGGCGCTGCCGAGCTGCACCTGCGCCTTGAGCAGGTAATGGCCGGCCAGCCCCGCGGGGGAGAAATAGCCCTCCCTGCCTCGGCTGAGGCGGAACAGGCAGGGGCGTACGAGGGGGGCAGGGGCGCATGGTGGGCGTGTAGGGGGCTGTGGGCCTCTGGAGTGGTTGGCGGGTGCGGTGTGCGCCTGCGTGCTTCCTTGGGCGGGTGAGGACTCGTTTCTGCATCCTGGGGACTTGGGCAGGTTCCTGCCACGGAGTCGCCCTTTCTATCGCTGGATGTGGTGGTCGTTGTCTCTCCTGCCTGCTCCCCGCTGCCCTGCCCGTGTTCTGGTCGCTTCGGTGTCCGCCGCTGAGGCAGGCGGTGGACTGGTGGATGCCCGGGTCTTGGGCGGGGATCGACCTTGACGGTCTACCCGGCCTCTGCGGCTGCCTCCACGCTGGACCTGCCCGTCATCCGCCACGATGTTGACGCGGTACTGGAGGAGTTCCTCCGGCACAAGGTCGCCGCTGCTGCGGACTCCTTCCTGCCTGACGAGGTGCCCCGGGCCCTGGAAGTCTTCGTCTTCGCTGGTGGCAAGCGGTTGCGCCCGCTGCTGTGTGTGATCGGCTGGCACGCCGTGCAGGATCATGGCGTCACGTCTGCGGTGGTCCGCGCCGGGGCCGCGCTGGAGATGTTCCATGCCTTCGCCCTGATCCACGACGACCTCATGGACCGTTCCGACACGCGCCGGGGCCGGCCGACCGTCCACCGTGCTTTGGCCGACCGTCACCGCGCCTCACGTGCCCCCGGTGACAGTGACCGCGTAGGCGCCAGCGCCGCCATTCTGGTCGGCGACCTGGCCTTGGCCTGGTCGGACGAGCTCCTCCACACCGCCGGCCTGTCCCCGAGCCAGCTCGCCGCCGTGCTCCCGGTGGTCGACATGATGCGAACCGAGGTGATGTACGGCCAGTACCTCGATCTGGTCACCACAGGACGGTTCACCGCGGATGTCGGCGCGGCCCTGCGAGTGATCCGCTTGAAGACCGCCAAGTACACCTGCGAGCGTCCTCTGCACATCGGCGCGCTGCTTGGCGGCGGCGGCCCGGAGGTCCTGGCCGCCTGCACCGCGTTTGCCCTGCCTCTGGGCGAGGCCTTCCAGCTACGCGATGACCTGCTGGGCGCCTACGGAAGTGTGGGGACGACGGGGAAGTCCGCTTCGGACGACTTCCGTGACGGCAAGCAGACCGTTCTGCTCGCGCTTGCCCTCCAGCGTGCCGATGACTCTCAGCAGCGCATGCTGCGGAAGCTGATAGGCAACCCGGACCTGGACGACGATGGAGCGGCCGGTGTCCGCGAGATCCTCACCGCGACCGGTGCCCGCCAGGAGGTCGAGCGGATGATCCGTGCCCGCTTCGCGCGGGCCCTGCACGCCCTGGATGAGGCGTCGTTCACGCCGTCCGCGACCGCGGCTCTGCGCCGGCTCGCCCACACCGCCACGGAGAGAACCGCGTGATGTTCTCCGCTCCCGTCGACGACGTCAAAGACAGCCTTGGCCGGATATCTCACCATGGAGACCAGCGATGACGACAGTGGACGCACCCTTGCAAGCCAGCGGCTTCGATTCCTCCGCGGCAGCCGCCCAGCTGGTCGCCGATCTCGTCGCCGCGCCCTGGGGCCGCCCCGCTCCTTCCCTGTACGAAACTGCGCGGCTGGTGAGCCTCGCACCCTGGCTAACCGGACACGAACGGCGGCTGCGGCACCTTCTCGACATACAGCAGCCGGACGGCAACTGGGGTCCGGCGGCATCGGAGGGCTTCGCTCTGGTGCCCACCCTCAGCGCGACCGAGGCCTTGCTGACCACCCTGCAGCGCACACCCGGCGGACCCGGCGTCGATCGGGCGCGCGTGGCTGCGTGCGCCGACCGGGGCCTTGAGGCACTCCTCCGCCAACTGAGCAGCCTACGGAGCCCGCTGCCGGACACCCATGCGATCGAACTGATCGTCCCCGCCCTGGTCGAGGCGGTCAACGCACATCTGGACCGGCTGCGCGACGCTCCGTCCTCGGATGCGCAGATCTGGCTGCCGTCGGGCCGCCTGTCCTTGCCGGCCGATGTCGACGTCAGCGTTCTGGCCGCGCTGCGTTCCCGGCTCCGGGCCGGCGGTGCGGTACCCGACAAGGCCCTGTACTCGTTGGAGAGCGCCGGCGACGCGGCCCGCGGGGCGCGGGGCGTGCGCCCTGTGGAACCCGGCACGGTGGGAGCCTCGCCGGCGGCCACCGCGGCATGGCTCGGCCCCGCCCCCGCCCACGGGCCGGCCGTCGCCTTCCTGGAAAGCGTGGTGTCCGACTTCGGCGCTCTGGCCCCGGCGCCCGTACCCATCGAGGTCTTCGAACGTGCGGCGGTACTGGGCGTGCTGGCCCGAGCCGGCCTGTACCCCCAGGTGCCCGATCACCTCGTGAAGGGCCTGGTGAACGCCGTGGGCCCAGACGGAGCCGCGGGCGGAGCCGGCCTTCCGGTCGATGGCGACAGCACCTCCATCGTGCTGTTCACGCTGGCCTTGCTCGGGGCACCCCAGGACCCGGGATGCCTCTTCGGGTACGAGGAGGATGATCACTTCTGCACCTGGCCGGGAGAACGCACTCCCTCCCCCAGCACCAACGCCCACCAGCTGGAAGCATTGGGGCAGCAACTCGCCGCCACCCGGCCGGGCCCCCCCGACGCCCACCGCTACCAGGCAGCCGTCACCAAGCTCTCCGCCTGGATCTGTGACCAGCAGCAGGCCGACGGCAGCTGGGACGACAAATGGCACGCCTCCCCCTACTACCCGGCCATGTGCTGCACCCTGGCCCTCGCCCACTACGGAACCGGCGCTGCCCCGGCCGCCGTAAACAAGGCCACGCAATGGATCCTGTCCACCCAGCGCCCGGACGGCTCATGGGGCCGGTGGCAGGGAACCCTCGAAGAGACCGCATACGCCCTGCTCACCCTCCAACTCACCCCCCACACCGCCAGCCCGGCGATCGAGCACGCTGTGACCCGCGGAAGCGACTTCCTACTCCCCCGCATCGCCCACCCGGACGGGGCCGAGCTCTGGACCGGCAAGGACCTCTACCACCACCCCGCACTCGCACAAGCCCCGGCCGTCGCAGCCCTGCACCTCGCCCAGCAAGCAACCCGACGCACCACACCACCGCCGGACGCCGGGAGGAACCGCTAAAGGAGACCGCGTGGCAGGCGAGATCAGAGCACGGCACCCCCACGAAGTGCTCGGACGCAATCACGGTGGAAACACCCGCCACGGGCTCCTGCTTGTCCCATACGGACCCGACGCTTCGCGCCCTCAGCAAGGAGCACACCTCATGATCTCCGCCCTTCCCGCAGTGAATTCGCACCGGGATTGAACGCGCCGCCACCGGCCGGACCCTCTTGCACCGACCACAGGACAGCAGGGGCGCGGGCGTCATTCGACGCGCCAGCCTCTCACCCGATCCCACACGTCTCTTCCGAGGAAGTGCCCCATGGCGAAACCACCGGCAGTGTCAACGACCGGGAGCGAGGCGGACAGCATCAGTGTTCCGTTCCCCAAGGCAGCCGGGGGACTGCCCCTGCTGGGCCACCTCGTGCCAATGCTCCGCAATCCCTTGAAGTTCCTTGCCGGCCTGCCGCCACAGGGCGACGTCGTGCAGGTCCGTCTCGGGCCATTGCGAGCGCTGGTGGTCTGCGAACCGGCTCTGACCAGCCATGTCCTGCGCAACGACAAAATCTTCGACAAGGGCGGACCGATCTTCGACCTGGGCCGGAAGGTCGTGGGAGACGCCCTGCTGACCTGTCCGCACAGTGGGCACCGCCGTCAACGGCGTATGCTCCAGCCCGCCTTCCTGGCCCCCCGCCTCCCGGGCTACGCCGAGGCCACCACCGCCCGGGCCGCCGATGCAACCGCATCCTGGCGGGACGGCCAGATCCTCGACGTGCTCGCCGAAACACAGGCGCTCACCGCCAAGATCACGCTCGACACCATGTTCTCGGCCACGGCGCCTCCCCAGGTACTCACCGAAGCACTCAGCGACCTCAACACCATCATCAAAGCTCTCTCCGTGCAGATGGCGACCCCACCGCTGCTGGCCCGGCTGCCCACCCCCGGCAACCGCCGCTACCAGCAGGCGTGGGTGCGTCTGCGCCGCAACCTCCGGCACCTCGTCACCGACCGCCGAGCCGCCGGCATCGACCACGGCGACCTGCTGTCGATGCTCCTCACCGCCCATGACGCCGAGTCCGGGCCCGCCCAGCAGACGCTGACCGATACCGAGATCATCGATCAGATCGTCACGTTCTTTCTGGGCGCGACAGAGACGTCCGCGTCCAGCCTGGCCTCGGCGCTGCACATGCTGGGACAGCATCCCGAAATCGAGAGGCGCCTGCACGCCGAGGTCGATGCCGTCCTCGACGGCCGCCCGGCCACCCACGCCGATCTGCCCCGCCTGGAGCTGACCGGCCGCGTCGTCACCGAGACCTTGCGCCTGTGGCCTCCCATCTGGGGCGCCACCCGCGTCTGCACCGCCGACACCCAGCTGGGCCGACACCCGGTCCCCGCCGGCACCACCATCCTCTACAGCCCCTACCTCATCCAGCGCCGAGCCGACCTGTATCCCGACCCCGAACGGTTCGACCCCGACCGGTGGACAGCTAATGCCCCCCAGCCGCCCCGGCGCGAAGCATTCCTCCCCTTCGGCGGCGGAGCCCGCAAGTGCATCGGCGACCGCTTCGCCACCGCATCGGCAACCCTCGCCCTGGCCACCATCACCAACCGCTGGCGCCTGCAGCCCCTCCCCGACCTGCGCGTCCGCCCCTCCATCGACGGCCCCGCCCTCACCCCCCGCGGACTGAAGCTGCGCGCCACCACCCGCACCACAACCCCCGCCGGCCCCCTCCCTCCCCAGGGGGAAGAAAAACCCTCAAACCCCAGCGAACAGCGGCTTTGCCCCGAACCAGAGAGGTGAGGTGCTCTTCGAGAGCCTCCCGCAGGCGCCCCACGAATCACCCGACAACCGCGCCGAGCCAGACCACGATGCGTCCGAACAGATCGAAACGGAGAGGGCCATGACTGACAGAGACATCCGTCGCACGGTGCCATCGGCATGGCACCTGGACCGGGACCTCCCCGCCGGTGTCAGCGCCGACGCCGCGGCAAGCATGATCGAACTGCACGCCCTGCTTGGCGACGCCGTACGCGGCCTGCAGCCCCACTTCCGCCGCGACCTGCTTCTGGAATGCACCATGACCGCCGTCTTCACCGCTCCGTGGATACGGCCCCAAGACCTGCTGCCCGCCGCCCGTCTCGCGTGCTGGATCGTGGTCATCGACGACCACGCCGACACAGCGGCAGCCGACACCGACGAGGTCGACGCCACCTTCGACAGCTGCCGCAACGTGCTCAACGGCGCCGGCCCAGTAACCGGCAATCCCATCGCCGACGCACTCGCAAGCATCCTCCACAGCCTCGCCCAACTACCGTCGCACGACCTCCTCGGCCCCCCACTCCGCGCATCCCTCCACCGCATGCTCGACGCCATGTCCATCGAGTACCGGGCCAGCCGCCGGCACGGTCAGGAAGCGCGCCCTTTCGGCACACAGGAGTACTTCACGATCGCAGCGGACTCCATCGGCGTCCTGCCCCTCATGACCACGCTGTGGCACGTCATGGACGCACCCGACCTCCCCCGGCACCTGCCCCTGCTCACCGACGCCGCACAGCACGCCAGCCTCGCCGTCCGCGTGGCCAACGACCTCGCCGGAACGGAACGCGAACACGCCGAAGGCAAAATCAACGCCCTCAGCCTCGGCTTCTCCCGCTCCCACCTCCACACCGAGCTCGCGAACGCACAGCAGAACCTGCAGAAGATCTGCCAGCCACTGATCGACAACGGGAACGCCCCAGCCATCGCCCTCACCAGGTTCACGACCTGGGCCGTACGGCTCTACCAACATCAAGGGCTGCCCTCGACCAGCAGTCCGGCGTAACCGCGCGTCGCGCGACCAGCGGCTATTCGCACGCACCGTGGTTCCACCTGAAGATCACCAACAGCATCCCGAAAGTGAGCCAGAACCCGTTCTCGTGAACAAAGCCACCCTGCTGCAGGACAGAGACCTTGACCCGCGGGAGGGCATCGCCCATGCCACAGCGGAGGCGCTCAGAGCCGCAGCCGAAGGCGCGCCGCTCCCTCCCAGCAGGGCGGAACCGGCGCACCCTGACAAAGCGGCCTCAGTGGCCGGCCTCTCCCCGGACCGCCCGCCGTGGCCGGCGGTGGGCCGGGGCCGCGTCGTGGCGGGGTAAGCCGCCCTCGCCCGGACGTTGCGAAACCCCCACCTCACACGGGGGGGGTGAGGCGATGCGTGGCCCGGGCCGCGCACTCCTATGAGGCACGGAATGCGAGGACGACGTTGTGGCCGCCGAACCCGAAGGAGTTGCTGAGCGCCGCGGCCACGTGCTGCCTGACTGCGGTCTTGGTGACGAGGTTGAGGTCGATGTCCGGGTCCGGGGTGGTGAGGTTGGCGGTGGGCGGGATCAGAGAGTGCTGGATGCTCAGCACGGTGAGGGCGGCTTCGACGGCGCCGGTGGCGCCGAGGGAGTGGCCCAGGACGCCCTTGGTGGAGGTCACCTTGGGTCCGTGGGGCAGGACGGCGCGCAGGGTGTGTGCTTCAACGGCGTCATTGAGGCGGGTCGAGGTGCCATGCGCGTTGACGTAGCCGATGTCGCTTCCCGTCAGCCCTGCATCGGTGAGGGCGGTGAGCATGGCCTGCTTGATGCCGCGGCCCTCGGGGTGGGGCGTCGTGGGGTGGTAGGCATCGGTGGTCGACCCGCAGCCGGCGAGCAGGGCCCGAGGACGGTGCCCGCGGGTGACCGCGTCCTTGGCGCGTTCGAGGATGAGGATGGCTGCGGCCTCGCCGAGGACGAATCCGTCGCGGGCCTGGTCGAAGGGCCGCGATGCGGACGCGGGATCGTCGCAGCGGACGGAGAGGGCGCCGAGCTGCGCGAGACCGGTCACGATCAGCGGCGTGTTGCACGCTTCGGTGCCGCCGGCGATGACGACATCACACTGCCCGGAGGTGAGCAGGTCGCGGGCGATCACGATGGCGGTCGCGCCGGAAGCGCAGGCGGTTCCGGTGGCCAGGCTCGGACCCTGGGCGCCGCACGCGAGGGCGACCTCTCCCGCGGGGGTGCTGGGCCCGATCATCGGCAGCAGCAGGGGTGAGACCCGCCGGGGCCCGAACTCCTGCAGACGCCTGCCTTGGGTCTCCCACGTGTGGGACGCGCCCACCCCGCACCCGATCACGACTCCTACACGCGCACCGTCCCAGGTGTCGGGTTCCAGCCCCGCGTCGCGCAGGGCCTCTTTGGCGGCGATGACAGCGAGTTGGCTGGAGCGGTCCAGGCGGTGCGCGGTACGGCGTCCCAGTACATCGGCAGCATCCAAGGGAGGCAGGGAGCAGCAGAAATCGACCGGTAAACCCGCGAGCCGCGTGCTGGTGGCGGCCGTCGGCTTACCGTCCAGGACTCCTTCCCAGGCGGCCTCCACGCCGATCCCGGCAGGAGTGAGCATGCCGAGGCCGGTGACGGCGATAGCGGGGCCGTTCACCACCCACCACCTTCACGCGCAGCCAGGCGTGGAACAGCGATGGCTGTGTTCCCGTCGACCGTCACCGCCTGCCGTGAGGCAACGTCCTTCGTGTAGGCCGCGCGAGCCGCGCAGCCCGTGCCAGGGTGGGGGCACGCCTTGCCCTCGTGGTGAGGCAGCACGGACCGGGCCGCGGTAGGAGGCGTGAACCGGGTGCGGGCGGCGGCTTCGGGGTTGCGTGGTGTCACGGTCTACGCCTGCTGTGTCTGGGCGGCGGGCGTGAGCTGTTGTGCGGCCTCGGCCAGGGTGGTGTCCAGGGTCATGCCGTCCGCGCGGGTGTCGGATTCTTCGGCTGCCATGACGGCCAACTCGGTCAGGGACAGGGAGTCCATGTCCAGCTGGCGGAAGGTGGTCTGCGCGGTGACATGCGAGGTGTCGATGCCGATCTCGAACAGCATCGCGACGAGCCTGTCGTACATACGGTCTCCATGGCGGAAGGAAAGGGTGGTAGGCGCTTGGCTCGCGGCGTGTGTGGCGGTACGGGTGGTGATGTGGGCGGCGAGCGCATCGATGCTGGGGTGGCGCCTCATGTCGGCGATGGGCAGGGTCACGCCGTACCTTGCTTCGAGGTCGGCTGTGAGGATCACTTCTTCCATCGAGGTGACGCCGAGTGCGTCCAGCGGCGTCTGCGGGTCGATGTCCTGGGTGGCGACTTCCAGGAGCGCGGCGAGGTGGCCTGTCAGCCAGTGGCGGATCTCCACCGGGGTGGGGGGCTGGCTCACGTGACCTCGTTCCTGGGCGTGGGGTCTGTGGCGTTCACCGTTGAGAGGTAGTGCTGGCGGCAGTCACCGCGCCGGAGTTTGCCGCTGGTGGTACGCGGGAGTGTGCCGCGCCGGGCCGCGACCACGTCGTGGGGACGTACGCCGTGGCGTTCGGCGACCGCCGTCTGGACCCGGCGGCGCAGGCCGATGTCCTCGGCGGCGGCGGGACCGGCGGCGAGTTCGACCATGACGATCAGACGGTCGCCTTCGGCGTCGGTGCCGGGTACGGCGAATGCGGCCACGCCGCCGGGTACTGCTTCGCCGATGGCGCGGCGGATGGTGTCCTCGATATCGCTCGGGGCGTGGTTGGCGCCGTGGATGATGACGACGTCCTTCAGCCTGCCCAGCACGAACACCTCGCCTTCGTGCAGGAACCCGTGGTCGCCTGTGCGCAGCCAGCCGTCCTGGCTGCCGTCCGCGGTCTTGAGCGTGCACTCGAACGTCTCGGCGGAGCGCCCGGGCTGGCGCCAGTAGCCGGCGGCGATGTTGGGGCCGCGGAGCCAGAGCTCTCCGACCTGTCCGGGTTCCTGCTCGACGCCGGTTTCCGGATCAGCCACTCGCACCTCCTGCCCCACGGGCCGCCCGCATCCCACTACCGTGGTCACGTTGGCCGGAGGCTGTCGCTCTTCGCGCTCGTCCACGATGCGGACCCGTCCGGCGCAGAGCGCCTCGCTGTCCAGAGCGAGTTCGGTCCACCGCTGTCCCACCCGGTTGCACGCCACCAGCACGGTCGCCTCTGCCAGGCCGTAACTGGGCTTGACCGCGTCCCCGGGCAGACCGCAGACGGCAAAGGCCTCACTGAAGCGCCGCAGCGTGCCGGCGCGCACGGGCTCGGCTCCGTTCGTCAGCACCCGAACGCAGCTCAGGTCCAGCTCCAGCCCGGCGGGGTCGGGAATCTTCCGGACGCACAGGTCGTAGGCGAAGTTCGGACCGCCGCTGAAGTGAGCGCGGTGCGCATCCAGGAGCCGCAGCCACCGCACGGGCCGCTGGATGAACGCCAGCGGCGACATCAGCGCGAGATGTGCCCCGGCGAACATCGGGGCGAGGACCCCGATCGACAGGCCCATGTCGTGAAAGAGCGGCAGCCAGCTCGCGATCGGGGTCTCAGCGCCCAGGCCGCATCCGTCGATGACCTGCCGGGTACTGGCGACCAGGTTGCCGTGCGTGATGACCGCCCCGGCGGGCCGACCGGTGGAACCGGAGGTGTACTGCAGATACGCCGGCTCCTGCGGCCCGGCCCGATAGCCCGACCAGCCAACCGCCCGTCCCGGGTCGGTCTCTTCCACCAGCCACACAGGAACCCGCCCGCCGGCCAGCTCCCGGCACGCGGCCGCAGCCGGTCCGACGGTCAGCAGGCACACCGGGTCCGCGTCGGCCAGCACGGCCGCCAGCTGGTCCCTGCGCCGGGGGTCCTCCGGAGGAAACAGCGGCACCGCTGTCATCCCGGCGTACAGACACGCCAGCAGGCCGAGGCTGTACTCGTTGCCCTGCGGGCACAGGACGGCGACCCGCGAGCCCCGGGGAAAGCCGGCTTCGAGAGCAGCCGCCAGGGCGCGGGCCCGCAGATCCACCTGGCTGAACGTCAGGGTCTGCCAAGTGCCGCTCTCGTCACGGCCGTAGTTGATGAAGCTGAGCGCCGGGCGCTCCCCTGAGCGTGCCGTGTGGCCGTGCAAAACATGGGGAAGCGGCGTCCAGCCATCCTCCGGCAGCTGGCGCGCGGAACCCGCCACGCTGGTCACCATCGACGAGGCGGGGCCCCTACGGAAGAGGTCAGGCATATCCATCAGGCCCCTTTGCACCGTGCCGCCGAGTTGCACCTCGACGAGCCGGCTCCCGCGCTTCTGGTGAAGCGCAGTGCGGCTCGTTCCCCCAACTCCCACCGCGGACAAGCCGTGACGTCGGCTGTCCCCGGCGCGAGGGCGAGGTACGGCAAGCTGATCGCACAGCCGGGATCCGCTGAAACCGAGCCGCCGCACGCTACTGCAATCGGGTGACGCTTTCCCCCGATCGAGTCACCCCTAGGAAGGGCGGTGCCCCCTCTGTCCTCCTGCCGGCCGCAGGTCACCCTCACGCACGCATCCAAAACCGACCGGGGATCGTTCCATCGACGGCACGCCCGACCCCTGAGCGCACGTGCGCGAGCGGAGCATGAGTGAAAGCCCCCCACAGCACCGGCCCCACAGCCGCACAACTACCAAGTCCTCAGCGGCACGACACCGTGTTCCCTGAAGACGCGGCCAGGGCGGCGACCCGGCAGCCGGGCGGCCAGCCCCACGACCAGAGGCTCAGCACCAACTCACCTCCCGCGCCGACCGACGGAGCAGCGAATATCCCACCGCGCGCGCAAGCCGCCCCTGGGGGCGCAGAGTTCAGCCCCCACCAGGACCGAGCCATGCTCGAGTGGTCACGTCAGCGTCCCGACGACGGCTTCGTCATCGGTGTCACGCTGCGGCTGCGCGGGCCCAAGCCCACCGCGGGGCAGATCGCCGCGCTCATCACAGCCCGCCTGCCGCAGGTCCCCGCACTCGCACAGCACCTGGACGGCCCGGTCGGCGCAGAGGTCTGGCGTCCGGACAGCGGCTTCGACGCCATCCGGCACGTCCACACCCCCGACCGTGCCACCCATCCCGCACTCTTGGTGGAAGCCCTGGGCAACCAGCCCGTATGGGAGGACCGACCGCGCTGGGGGATCTGGCTCGGGGACACCGAACGCAAAGGCGAGTACCTGCTGGCCTACCGCGTCCACCACGGCGCCCAGGACGGAACAGCGGCCGCCTACACCCTCAGCCGACTGCTCGATGCCCGCAACCCTGCCGTCCCGCTCAGTGGAGCCCGCCACGGCGCCGTCCCCGGAGCCGATGCACCGGCCCCCAACCGCAGCCGCCTACTGGCCACCGCAGATGTCCCGCTGGAGGCCATGCGTGCCATCAGCCGTCGCACGGGCGCATCCCTCAACGACATCTACCTCGCCGCTCTGGCCGGAGCCCTGCGCGCCTGGCAGCCCCCCGCCGAACGTGACCAGCCGGCCGCCGTGCGCGTCCCCTTCAGCGTGCGCTCGCGCCAGGAGCGCCAGGACCGCGGCAACCGGGTGGGATACGCGCGCATGCTCCTGCCGGTCGACGAGCCGAAGCCCGCACACAGGCTGGCCCTTGTTGTCCAGCAGACCGGTGACTGGCCGCGGGAGCGCACCCGAAGGCTCCTGGACCGCATGCCGCACCACCTGCTGTGGAAGCACATCGCAGCCTCCCTCACCCCCGGCGACTCCCTCGCCAGCGTCACCCTCCTCGGCATCCCCACGCCCATGGCCTTCAACGGTGCATCGGTCACCGCGGGCATCGCCACGCCTCCGCTGACTGCCGGGCACCTCTTCTCCAGTGTCCTGTTCCTCCACCGGGCCGGCGCCACCCTCTCCTTCACCGCACAAGAACAGCACCAGCACGTACGCGACCTGCCCCGCCTGTGGCAGTGCGCGGTCGCCGAACTCGCCGCCGCCATCAGCCCCTGACCGCCGTGCTGTCCACCACCGCTGGTTCGACGCGTACTGCGCCCCCGACCTCCAGGAGCCTCGTGTACCCGCCCCCCTCCACCGTCCTGCTCACCGGATCCACGGGAGTGATCGGCACGAGCCTCCTGCCCGCCCTCGCCGCACGCCACGACGTCACCGCACTCGTCCGCCACCGGCGGCCCGACACCCCGACCATCTACGTGGAAGGTGACCTCACCGCCGAAGGCCTGGGCATGAGCAGCAGCGAGCGCCGTGAACTGGCAGCGAAGATCGACGTCATCGTGCACTGCGCCGGCCTCACCGGCATGGCCCCGCCCGACCTCACGGCCTTCGACACCATCAACGCCGAAGGCACCCGCCGCATCCTCAGCCTCGCCGACGAGGCACGCGTGCCCGTCCTACTGCTCTCCTCAGCCGCCGCCGCCTTCGACACCCCCGGCGAAGACCTAACCGCCCGCTCCATGCGCGCGTACGGCAGCTCGAAGCGCCGCGCCGAAGAACTGACGGCCCACTGCAGCCAGCCCGTCGCCGTCGTCCGCCCCGCTCTCCTGTTCGCCGCACACAACGCCACCACCGCCCCCCGGCACCAGTTCCCCCACGCCCTGATCACCGCCCTGCTGCAGGGCCGCACCGGGGGACTGCCCGTCAACCCCGACCACTGGTGCGACGTCCTGCCCATCGAGCTCCTCGTCGACTACCTCACCGCCCTGACCGACGCCCTGCTCCGCGGTGACACCTCCATGGCCACCCTCCACTGGGTCACCGCCGGCCACGCCCACCTGACGGCCGCCGACATGGAACGCGCCTGCCTAGACCACCTCACCGAAACAGGACGGCCCCCCACCCGACCACTCCTCGCCCCGCCCGCCGCCTCCCGCCCACGCAGCCACGGCATGGCCCGCATCGCCCAACTCGGCTTCCAGCCCCCCGACCAGCCCGCACTCCCCTCTCACCTGGACCGCCTGCTGCCCGCCCAACTGACCCGCACCGCAGCCCTCGAAGCCCTGGCACGCAACGTACGCCTATGCGCCCCATAGACGCGTGCACGGCCCCCGCCCGGCACACGGACACAGAACGGCCACCCCGCACCACCACTGGCCCGGACCGGCGACGGACGCGTACGAGTGATCACGAGCGATCTGGCGGTTCCAACCCGGACAGCAGTCGTTACCGGGGGCGTGAACATCTTCAATTCCAAGAAGCGCGTGGTCGTCCTCGCCCTCGCCGCCACGGCCGCCTTCGGCATCACCGCCGTCCAGGCCGGCGCCATCGGCGCCGACCTCCCCCTGCGCGGCAGCGGCACCTTCTGCCTCTCTCCGAACGCGGAGCGAACCCTGGCAGCCCAGAACGTGACGCTCGAAGCGATCGCCCCCGCCACGAGCACCGGCAACTGCGTCACGCTGCCCGGCGCCGGCAACCTCTCTCCCGACCTCTCCGGCGGCGAGATGCCCCTCCAGGGAGGCATGCGCTTCACCGGCTCCCAACACCGCATCGATGTGACCAACCTCCACATCCACATCAAGATCGGCGAAGGCTCCACCAGCGCGGACATCGCCCAGGACGGCGCACCGGCCACGCACGTCGACTTCTTCCACTACCCCGTCTCGCTCGACAAGGTTTCCTTCACACCGACCACCGTGGACACCAAGAACATCCCGCTCAAGCTCGCCGCCCCCGGCGCCGCCGCCTTCACCAACGCCTTCGGTGCGGGCACCACCGCAGCCCACGACCCGCTCTTCCTCTTCGACGGACACGCCCAAGTCACCAACCCCTTCGGAAGCCTCCCCAAGCCATAGCCGAAGCGACACCTCAAAGACGCGGGTAGCCGTGAGCCGCAGCCACCGTCGTCTCCTCCGGGCCCCGGCCACGACCCGGTCTACGCCCCCAGGACCTCGTCGAAGTAGCCGGGCCCCGTGCTGGGGATGACCTGAAGTGCGCTGGTGTAGCGGCGGGTCTGGGTCTGCCAGGCGTGGTAGCCGCTCATCCAGGCCCCCATGACCTCGACATACGTGGCCACAGCGGTTCGCTCCGGGCCGGTGAGACCGAGCTGTAGGCACATGGCCGGGACCTGGAGGGCAAGTTCCTGGAACCGCTCGACGCGCCCGTCCACTTCCCGGCGGGCGGCCGTGATGGCTTCGTCGCGGGTGCACGACCGGGTGTGTTCGATGACGAGGACGAGGTTGTCCATGTCGCCGCGGGCCTCCTCCTTCTCCAGCGAGTAGACGTCGTTGCACATGAAGGTGACGTCGATGGCGGCCTGGCGCATGATGCGCAGCTGCGGGCTGTGGAGGGCAGCTGCGGGGATGGTGATGCCAGCGGCCCGCTCGCCCAGGGACAGGGGGAGGTCGGTGCCGGCTATGCCCCGTCTGACCTGGAGGTACGTTTCCATGTCGGCGGGCGTCCTGCGGAGTCGGCCTATCGCCTCGTGCGCCTGGATGGCGAAGTAATACTCCCACTCGTGCGCGGTACGGGCCACCCAGCCCGGGTGCGCGCCATCGCTGCTACGCGCCCACAGGTCGGCGAACGCCACCGAGCACGCATCCGCCCCCGAGGCCAGGGCAGCGCCGTGCACGATGTCGATCAGTTGCTGGCACAACCTCGCGGCGCGGGCGGGGTCCTGACCGAGGGGACCGTCAAACTGGTCATCGAAGACGAAGAAGAACGCCATCGCGTCCGCGCACAAGTCCAGCGCCGGGCCTTGAGCGTAGGGGAAGCCGTAGGCGGCCAGGAGCGGCATGTCCCACGACACGTACCACTCCAGCGAGCGCCCCTCCCCGACAAGACCCATACGCGCCACCCACTCGAGATTGCGCTGCCGCGCACTCTCCAGGTCCGGGCTGAGGGAGCTCGGGAAGGGGAGGTGGAACTCGATGTCCTGCGGCACGTGTCCTCCGTGAAGCGAGCTGGTCACAGCCGGGATGGAGTCCCCACCAGCTTCCGATACGGAGCTCACGGTCTCTCGGTTCCGCGGCGTGACGAAGCTGGCTATCAGCCAGATAGTGGCCGGTATCCACCGGCGTTGCCCGCGAGCCTGCTGGTGACGGGGCTGGATGTGTCACCGGGCGTGACACATGCGCGGCCGCGGTCGACCGCTACGCGTTGGAGAACCAGCGCATCGGCCTGGGCGCCAGCCCCAGGTCCGGTTTCCAAGCCCCTCGCCCCGCAATGTGTCGGCAACGCTCCCCGTCGCCACGTAGCGTGCCGCGGGCGGGGCGCTCAGGGGGGCTGGCGGTGAATGTCTTCCAGGAACTTCCACCCGGTGACGGTATGACGTCTGCGCACAAAGGGGCGCGGTGGCACCACCACTTCCACCATGTCTCCCTGGACCGTTAGTAGCCCGATGCCGTATAAGTCCGCGCGCATCACAGCGTCATCCTTGCGCCGCAGTACCCCGTCCACGACCACGACCACCGTGCGAGAACAGAGCCCCGGGCCGAGGACCTCAAGCCGTTCATGCATGGCTTGAGCCCCTACGGACCCAGCTGCTGAGCACCCACTCTGCCGCGCACACGATGACGCCCAAGAAGGACTTGCGCTGCGGCTCAGTCACGGGGCACTCCCAGTCGACGGCTGAATTGGTGAAACTCTGGCGGCATACGATGGCGGCCCCGGGCGACAGCAGACTCGCCGAGCTGTTCCAGCCCCGCCTTGCCACCTACTCCGCCCCGCCGCCACTCCCCTGAGTAACCTGTTGTGAGCGACGTTGGATGGCCCCCGACCTGCGGTGCTCCTCTTGGCGAGGCAGAGTCCGCTGGGGGGAATCTGGGGGGAATGAGGCCGCGTGGGGAGCGGCTGGGGGGAATCGGCTGCATATGCAGGCAGCAGGGTGAAAGACTCGGAAAGGTCGATCGCTGCAGGTCAGACCGCCTATGTAGGCAATTTCCGCAGGTCAGCGGAGCGAGGGTGACGACTTCAAGAAGATCTCGGCCTGGGCCGCCATCCTCTTTGCGCCTACACTCGTTGGCACCATCTACGGCATGAACTTCGACTCCATGCCGGAACTGGGCTGGAGCCTCGGGTACCCCTTCGCAATCGGTTTGATGGGGATGGTTTGCGTCAGTTTGTACGTGATTTTCAAGCGTCGGGACTGGCTATAAGCGGAGGCTCACCCCTTCACGCAGCACGCGCGATTTGCGCCTGCACCTCCCGCGCAAGCCTCCCATTTGAGACTCTGGGGAGTCCCTGGGGAGAAGTGATGCGGACGATCTCCTCGTGCTGTCCTTGACGAGCCCCTGACCAGGGCCTTTTGGCATCCAACGACTGGTGGGGAGAATCCGGGGAGAATCGACTGGCCTCACGAGCTGTCGGCCGCACGCCGGAGCAACGCGGGTTATCGATCTGCGGCCTCTACCAAACCTGACGGCGTCGGGCCACATCTCGGACAGTGAGAGCAGCCGCTGCGCTCAGCGGGGCCCAAGGCCAGCCAGGGCGACCGGTCATGTCCCGCCTTCGCCCCAACGCCGTTCCGTTTCCCGCCCGTCCCCCCGTCAGGCATGCACACGGCCATCCGCCATCACCAGCCGAACGCGACGCAGCGCCTGGAGGTCGCTCAGGGGATCACCATCGACGACCAGGAGGTCCGCGCGGAGGCCGGGGAGCAGGCGCCCCGTGACCTTGCCCAGCCCGAGTGCGTCCGCCGCCTCGCAGGTGGCCAGGTCGACGATCTCCTGCGAGGTGCAGCCCAGATGGGCGAAGAACTCGAGACTGGACACGAAGTCATCGAAGACCGCCCGGCTCACGCCCGCGTCCGTGCCGGTGAGCAGCTGCACCCCGCGCTCGCGCATTCGGCGGATCCCGCCGAACATCTCCTCCGCGCGCTCATGTCCAAAGCGCTCGGCGAAGCCGCGCCAGTCGGGGCTGGCCGCCGGACAAACCCCGATGCCCCGGGCGGCGATCTCGTCGACGACGTCGTCGAGGAGCCGGAAGCCATCCTGGTCGATCCACGTGCAGTGCTCGATCGTGCTCACCCCGGCCTCCACCGCCGCGACGATGCCTGCGGTGCCGTGCGCGTGCGCCGCCACCGGGAGGCCGGCACTCGCCGCCTCCTGCACGATGGTCCGGAGCTCCTCGGCCGTGAACTGGGGCGCCCAGATCGGCGGCCCGCCCTTGGTGATGCCCCCGCCCGTGGCCATCACCTTGATGAGGTCCGTGCCCCGCTCCACGTTGCGGCGGACCAGCGCCCTGGCGGCGTCCTCGCCGTTCACCTCTCCGCCCAGGAACCAGCAGTGTCCGCCGGGTCCCGTCACAGGAGTGCCGGCCGCCAGGACACGCGGTCCGGGCAGCCGTCCCGCCCTGACGGCGTCTCGGAACTGCGTCACCAGTCCGTTCCGGTCGCCGAGGTCGCGCACGGTGGTGACGCCCGCGTTCAACAGACCAAGCGCCCGCTCCGCAATGCCTTCGGCCACCGTCGCGTCGTCCGCCTCCCGCAGCGCCGCGACCGGATCGGCCCCCGCGTCCAGAACAAGGTGGACGTGCGCGTCGACGAGCCCCGGCAGCAGCGTGCCGTCGGGGAAGTCGTGACGGAGAATGCCCGCGGGGGCCCGGGACTCCACCTCGCGGCGCGGTCCGGTGTCCACGATGACGCCGTTTCGCACCAGCACGGCGCCGTCCGCCAGGACCTGGCCGTGCGGTCCGTTCACCACGCGCCCGGCAGATATCAGGGTGTCCATCGTCACTCCTCGTTCAGGATTGTGCTGTCAGGGCTTCGGAAAGCCGGATCAACTGCCGTACATCGCTCTCCAGTCCGCCGTCGCCCTCGCCGGGCAGCGCTACCGGAACGGCCTGGGAGGGCGCGTCCTCTCCGGAGGCGTACGCCCGCAGCGCGGACCTCAGATGGCGCGCCGCGACCTCGGGCGTGAGTGGCGCCTCGGCGTCGGCCGTGGCCGCCTCCAGCGCCAGATAGGGACTGATCCGGACGAGCCCGTCCCGGCACTCGATCACACGCCGGTAGTAGCGCCGGTGCACGCCCCGCGGACTCAGCACGTCCCAGCGGCGACCGCCCCCGGTGCGCTCGAGCGCGTCCTCCGGGAACGCTAGGTGCAGAGCCTCCCAGAGGCGTGCCAGCTGGTGGTAGACGCGGCCGTGGTGCCACCACAGACGGATGCTGGCCCAGCGCGTCACCAGCCCCGGGTAGACCACGCCCGCTACGAAGAGGGGGATCGCAAGGTCGAGCAGGAGCTTCGCGCCGGTGATCACCGGGTGGGGCACACCACCGCCGAGCAGGCGCACGAGCGTCAGGCACTCCCGTGCCGCCGAGGCCAGCACCATGCCAGCCAATGCGGTGGCCACCATCCGCAGCCCGGTCGCCAACGGCCGGCTCGCCAGCCGCGCGTACCGCACCGTCCAGAACAGCGCCGCCGCCACGGCATACGTAAGGTAGGCGCCGGCCGAGAGGTAGAAGACCGCGACACCGGGGACCCTCATGTCGGCCGTCGCGTACGTGTGGCCCCGCTCGGTGTGCGGCGTCACAGCCATGGCTGCCGAGGCGATCACCGCAGTCGCGGCGAACGGCACCGCATGCCACCGCACCCGTGTCCGGGCCGAGGTCGGGTCGGACGCCGAGTGGATGAAGAAGCACCCCAGGAAGTAAACGGCTCCGAGCAGGCAGAGGTTCTGCAGCAGCTTCGCGGCACCGTCCCCGGCGAGCCTGTCGACGAGGCGGATGACTACGGGCAGGCCCAACGGGAAGGAGAGTCCCGCACTGAACATGCAAAGGAAGACCGCGCGCAGTAGCCGGTCGGAAGGATCGCGTACGACCTGCCGCCCCGTCCAAAGCAGCGAGCCGTACAGAACAACAGCGAGCACCAGGGACAGCACGGTCACAACCACCCCTGCCGGTCCGCGAGCGCCGTGTGCACCCGTCGGGCCGAGACGTCACCCGGCGCGCGGGGCGTGACCCGGTCCAGCACCGACGCCCACTCGAGGATGATCGTGGCGACGAGTTCCGCCTCCCGCTCCCTCTCCTCGGCGTAGGAGGTGCGCCGGAGCGCGCGGTTGATCACCTCGATCGAGAGGTCCGGCAGCACCTCCTGCCAGACGGCGTCCTCGGACTCGTCGCTCCCGTGGTCCGCCAGGATGTGCCCGACCTCGTGGAGCACGATGTGGTCCTGGTGCGCCCGGCTGGTCTCCTTCTGGTAGAAGATGAAGTCCGCCTGCGCGCCGGCGATCCACAGACCGTACGGGCCGGGGACGGGCAGCGAGTACGGGACCAGCCGGATCGGCCGTCCGCGGTGCTCGCCGAGGAGCCGGCACAGCTCGGGGACCCGCAAGGGGGCGGTGACGCCGAGTTCCCTGAGGATGCTCCGACATCGTTTGCGTAACGTACGTTCGTTCACGGGCCAACTCCGCTGGTGGATCTCCTGGGGCCTGGAGACTCCATCCAATGGCGTCAGACCATCATGATCCAGGACGATTCAGGCCATCGTCCTGGCCGGGACCGCCCTCGGCCTGCTCCAGGCGGTAGACCACGTCCAGCAGATCCATCACCTGTTCGCGGTGCTTCTGGGACAACTGACCCGCCCTCATGGCCATCAGCTTCACATCACTGCCCTGCGACGCCTCGTGCAGCCGTGCCTGCGCGGCGGCGAGGGCCGAGAGCTGCTCCTCGATGCGCGCGGTGGCCGAGTCGTCCACGAAATAGGCCGCGGGGACTCCGAAGAAGGCTGCCAGCGCTTGCAGATGACGCAGCGTCGGATTGGTCTTCTTGCTCTTCCGCAGCTGCCAGATGTAGCTCTGAGAGATCGACACTCCGGTATCCCGGATGGCAGAGGCCACCTGCTCGTTGCTGTACTCGTGGCCGGGATCCGGTCTGACGGTCTCGAAGAGCCTGTTCAGCTTGTCGGCGAACCCACGTTCCGGTTCCTCTGGCATGACGTCCACCCCTCTGGTCCGGCCAGCCCTGTTCTTCCACTCGGATGAATCGGTGCAACGTCCACTATCTCCATACTGGTTGAAGAGCGTCAAGGTGCGGACTACGGTACGGCTGCACCAGCCATCAACCGATGTGAAAGAACGGTCTGCCCGAGAATCGACATGGGTCTATGCCGGACCCGGGGAACGACGAAGGCAGCCATCGGCTCCGCACCGACCACGCGGAAGCCGTCCCTGAGGCTGCCCCCTGCCCCGGCGAGTCGACGGCGTGGCACGAGTGCTTGAGCACAACGTGAACCAGAAGGGGGAGCAGCACATGTCAACTGCGTCCGGAACGGGGAACATCAACCTCCACAGCAGTGCCGCCGAGATACCGCTCTACGCCCAGATCCGGGCGAAACTCAGGATGGACATCGCGTCGGGCCTCTACCCCCAGGGTGAGTACCTTCCGCCCGCCGACCAGCTCGGCAAGGAGTACGGCGCCAACAAGAACACGATCCTCCGCGCGCTGCGGATGCTGCGCAGCGAAGGCGTCGTGGACTTCGGGCGCGGACGCGGTGCCGTCGTCCTGCCGGCTTCCGGCCCGGTGGGCCTCGACGACATCTCCGACCAGCTCCAACGGGTCGTCAACCTCGCAGACGTCTCGGGTATCCCGCGCGCCGCCATCATCTCCGCCATCGAACGGATGCCCAGGATGGCCGCCCGCCACGGGAGGGCGACGCGGCGCGGGCTGCCGACGGTGCGCGGCCGCAGGCCGGGATGGAGCCAAGGAAGCTCAAGCGGAGAGTGACCAACAAGCCAAGAAGACCAGGCCGATCCCGCACGCCCGGACCGGCGGATCCTTCTCACGCCGGTCCCTCTTCTGCCAGGTGGCGGCCCCTGACAAGAGGTGCCGGGAGGCCCGGCCGCCCCGATCGCGGACCGTGTCGACCACCGGTTGCTCCTTGAGCGGCGGGTGGCCACCGATCGAGGATCTTTCCAGGCGGCCACCGAATTCCCGGGAAACGGGGTCGTCCCGTTAGAAAGCCACTCGAGAAGGGATGAGAACCATGGCCAAGAAGATCTACGAGGTTCCGGCTCTGTCCAAGGCCGGCGACTTCCGCAAGGACACCGGATTCCTGAAGCGCGGACCGCACGAGCCCAAGGTCCGTCTGCCCCTGGGCTGGTAGTCCGATGACACGCCACGGCGAGGGATGGTTCGCGCTGTTTCCGGACTGTGAGGCCGCCCTCGCCGTGGCCTCCCGGCTCGGGACACGAGCCGAACGCACCCTCACACACCCGTCAGGACGACCGTTCGTGCTGGGCAACTGGGCCACGTCCGTCCAGGCCCGCAACGACCGGGGAATCTCCGTGACGCTCGTCGGGCACACCCCCGTCGGCGCACCCGAACTCAGCGCGCACATCGCCGGGGTGCGCGATCCCGGCGAGGTCCACCGGGTCACCGCGCGCCTCCCCGGTGACTTCCACGTCATCGCCGAGGCACACGGCGAGATCCACGCGCACGGCACCGCCTCGGGGATGCGCCGGCTCTTCCACGCCGCCGAGGACGGCGTCACCGTCGCCGCCAACCGCTCCGACGTCCTGGCCCGGCTGTTCGACGCGCCCCTCGACGAGGACGTCCTCGCCCTGCGACTGCTGGACTCCGTCCCGCACCCGCTGGGCGACGTCCCCCTGTGGCGCGGTGTGCACTCCGTCGTCCCCGGCGAACTCCTGCGCTTCGGCCGCTCCGCCCCTCGGACGGTCCGCTGGTGGCAGCCCCCGCAGACACAAGTCCCTCTCGCCGAGGGGGCGGAGGCGCTCCGCACGGCGCTGGACGAAGCCGTACGCCTGCGGGTGGACGCAGCCGGAAGCGTCAGCGCCGACCTCTCCGGCGGCCTCGACTCCACCACCATCTGTGCCCTCGCCGCAGGCGTGAGCACCGCACCGTTACCCGCGCTCACCATGCCCAGCAGGGACCCGGGTGACGACGACGTGCACTGGGCCCAGCTCGCCGCCGCCGAGATCGACGGCCTGGAGCACATCCTGCTCGACATCGACGAGATCCCACTCTTCTACAGCGGTCTGCTGGACGTGCGCGGACCCGTCGACGAACCCCTGCCCACCATCCTCGACCAGCCGCGCCAGCTGGTCGGCCACGACCGGCTCCTCGCCGGCGGGTCGCACCTCCACCTCACCGGCATGGGCGGCGACCACGTCCTGTGGGGGCATCCCGCCCACCACCGTGACCTGCTGGCCACCCGTCCCCTCACGGCACTGCGCAGCATCCGCGGCTACCGCGCCCAGAACCGCTGGTCGCTGCGCGAGACCCTGGCCGTCCTCGCCGACAGCCGCCCCTACGGCAGGTGGCTCGCGGACGTCGCCGACGACGTCACCGCCCCGCGACCCGCCCCGCACAGCCCGGACGTCTTCGGCTGGGACATCCCGCCCCGTCTGCCGGTCTGGGCCACCGCCGACGCCGCCGCCTCCGTACGCCGGAGCCTGCGGGAGGCCGCCGGCACGGCACAGCCCCGCGGTACCACCCGCGCCCTCCACAACGAGATCCACACCCTGCACCACGGCACGCGGGCCACCCGAATCCTGCACCAGGTCGCGGAGCACAGCGGGCTGCCCCTGGCGAGCCCCTTCCTCGACGACCGCGTCGTCGAGGCGTGCTGGTCGGTCCGCTCCGAGGAACGCGCCACGCCATGGGAGTTCAAACCGCTGCTCAAGCGCGCCATGCGCGGCCGGATGCCCGACGCACTGCTGCGCCGCACCACCAAGGGCGAGGCCTCGGCCGACGCCGCCAACGGGCTGCGGGAGAACCGCGAACGCCTCGCCGAGCTGTGGCGGGACTCGCTGCTCGCCAAGGCCGGACTGGTCGACGCCGACAAGCTCCTGGACATCACCCTGCGGCCCTCGTCGCCCGAACTCCGGCACGGCGGCCTCGACGCCACGCTCGCCTGCGAGATCTGGCTCCGCACCATCTGAAGGGGAACCCATGCAACTGCGCGAGGACGTGTCCGTGGTGGACACCGACTACGGCAAGATCCTGCTCGACGGCAGTACGGGTGAGTACTGGGAGCTCAATCCGACCGGCAGCTCGGTCCTGGCCGGCCTGCTCGACGGCACCCCGGCGAAGGACATCGCCGATGCCCTGTGCGCCGAGTTCGACGTCGACGCGGACCGGGCGCAGTCCGACGTGAGCACCCTGCTCTCCGCCCTGCGCGACGCCCGGCTGGTCAGCCCATGAGCTTCCATCCGGTCCCGGAGACCCATACCGGGACGTCGTTCGCCCAGCGCGCCGGAGCCCGCCTCGCCGTTGCGGTGGGCCGGCCCCTGCTGCTCTTGCCGCCGGCCCGACTGGCGCGGGTGCTCGGCGTGGTGTCCCGCGGGGCCCGCCCGGCCGGCCATGACCGGACCTACCGGGCCCGGCAGGCCGTCACCACGGTCAGCGCCGCCTGCGCCGGCCGTGAGGGCTGCCTGCCGCGCTCGGTCGCCACGGCCCTGCTCTGCCGCGCCCGCGGCGAGTGGCCCACGTGGTGCGTCGGCGTCCGCGCCGCGCCTCCCTTCGGCGCCCACGCCTGGGTCGAGGCGGAGGGCCGACTGGTGGGCGAGGAACTGCCCGAGAGCTACTTCCGGAGGCTGATCACCGTGGGCTCCGGGAGCGAGGAGAGGAGCCCTTCATGACCGACCACGCGGATCCGTCCGGCGCGGCGACCGAATCCGGCCGGGGAACCGAGGGCGTGCCCGCGGCCGTGGCGCGCCCGGGGGAGAACCCCGCCGACGGTGCCCGCCCGGGCACCCGTGACCTGTTGCGCCTGCTGCGCGGCAGCGGCCGGACCGTGGGGGCCGCGCTCGCACTGACCGTCGTCGGCACCGCCCTCGGGCTGCTCCAGCCGCTGCTGACCATGCGTCTGATCGACCGGGTCTCCGCCGACCGGGCCGTCACCGCGCTCGTCGTGACGCTGGCTGCTCTCTTCCTCGTCCAGGCCGCCCTCGAGGCGGCCGGTCAGTACCTGTTGGACGTGACCGGCGAGAGCGTGGTCCGGCGCCTGCGCCGCGGACTCGTCGAACGGCTGTTGTTCGTCCGCCTCCGGGAACTCGACGGCCGGCGCGCCGGCGACCTGCTCTCCCGGGTCGGCACCGACACGACCATGCTGCGGGACATGGTCGCGGGCAGCTTCGTCCAGCTCGTGACGGTCACCATCACCGGAGTCGGAGCCGCCGGACTGATGCTGTGGATCGACCCCGTCATGTTCCTCATGGTCGCCGGGACGCTGGTGATCGCCGCCGTCCTCGTCGCGGGCGTGATGGCCGGCATCCGGACCAGCACCGAGCAGGCCCTCGCCGGTGTCGGTGCGATGACCGCCGACCTCGAACGCGCCCTCGGCGGCATCAGGACCGTGCGGGCCGCCCGCGCCGAACACCGGGAGGCCGAGCGCATCGGCGCGGACATCGACGCCGCCTACACCGCCGGCGTCCGCTCCGCGAAGCTCGGCTCCGTCGTGGGGCCCGCCATGGAGATCGCGGTCAACGGCTCGTTCCTCCTCGTCCTGCTCGTCGGCGCGGTCCGGGTTTCCGACGGCTCCATGTCCGTCAGCGAACTCGTCGCGTTCCTGCTGTTCGCCACCTACCTGGTGATGCCGCTCGCAGGCCTCTTCAACGCGCTCAGCCTGATCCAGCGCGGTCTCGGCTCGCTCCGCCGGATCGAGGACGTCCTGCGCCTGCCCGTCGAGCAGGACCCGGAGGACAGTGCGCCCGTACCGCTCCCTGCCCCCGCCGCATCGCCCGCGACCCCGCCCCCGCCCCCGCTCCTCGAACTGCGCCGGGTCTCCTTCGCGTACGACGACCGCCCGGTACTGCGCGACGTCTCGTTCTCCGTGCCGCGCACCGGGCTCATCGCCCTGGTCGGCCGGTCCGGCGCCGGCAAGACGACGATCGTCTCCCTTGCCGAGAAGTTCCACGAACCGGACGGCGGACACGTCCTCTTCGACGGCGCCGACGTCAGGGGCGTCGATCCGCGCGACCTACGGGCCCGTATCGGCCTGGTCGAGCAGCACGCGCCCCTGCTGTACGGAACCCTGCGGGACAATCTCGTCTACGCGAAACCCGAGGCGAGTGAGAGAGAAATCCGGGAAGTGCTCCGGATGGTGAATCTCGAAGAACTCGTGGAACGCCTGGCGAACGGACTGGAGACAGAAGTCGGCGACCGGGGATTCAATCTATCCGGCGGAGAACGCCAGCGCGTCGCCATCGCCCGCGCCCTGCTCGCCCGGCCCGAACTCGTACTCCTCGACGAACCCACGTCTCAACTCGACCCCATCAACGAACGGGAACTCACCGACGTCCTGCGGGACATCTCCCGAGAACGCGCCCTGCTCGTCGTCGCCCACCGCATGTCCACCGTCCGGGCGGCCGACCGGATCGTCGTCCTCGACGAGGGCCGTGTCGGCGCCGAGGGCACGCACGAACAGCTGCTCGCCGAGGACCCGTTCTATCGCAGGCTGACCACCGACCACCTCACGCCGCCCCTCGGCCGGCCCGCCCCAGAGAGGAGCGTCGCAGCACCGTGAGCCCCACCCCTGCCCGCACCCCCACCGCACCCCACGCGACCGCCGGCGCACGCGCGCCGGGCGCACCGCACTGGACACCGGCCCTCGAACGGGTCGGCCGACTCACCCCGCGCGAGCAGGAGACCTTCCTCCTGCTCGCCGAAGGGCTCTCCAACGAGACGATGGCCCAGCGGCTGCACGTGACCGAACGGACCGTGCGCGCACACGTCGCCGCGGTCATGGAAAAACTCGAACTCTCCTCACGCCTGACCGTCTGCCTGGCTTCGTATGTGTTCTCCACGGAACACGCGGACGCCGGGAACCGGATTGGTCCGTAATGAGTCATGAAAATGCTGCCCGTTCGAGATCCGGTCCCACGGCGAATACTGTCGCCACGGCCAATGGAACGGACGCACGGTGTTCGACACGATTTCCCTGGCTTCAGAAAATCCCTCCGGAGCCCCCGACGAAGCGATTCGCCGGGAAGAATGACGAAAGGAAAGTCATGTCTGACGCATTCGACCTGGACGCCCGGATCTCCGCCCCCGCCGGCCCCACCGGTGAGCAGGCGCCCCCGCCGTCCATCTCCGGGATCGCCACCCGCACCGTCTGCACCCGGGTGACCTGCCAGGCCAGCAAGACCTGTGTCTGCACCTCGCTCTGCACGACCTTCTGCGTGGGCGGCAAGTAGCCACGGGCTAGTTCCCGACGGGTGCTGCCGTGGTCGAGACACGGCAGCACCCGTCGTCGCAGAGCGAGAGAAGCACGCCGATCAGACAGGGGCCGACCACCATGCACCTCACCCACCACGGTACCGAAGCCTGGGCCCGCGTGGCAGACGACGACCTCGTGAGCCTGGCGCGGACAGCCGTCCGGCAGGTTCTGAGGGAGACCGCGACCACCGCTCAGGTCGAGGACCTCGCGCTCCGCGCCGCCGAGCAGAGCGACACCACCGGCGCCTGGTACCCGCCCAGTCTCACCCACGGCCAGGCAGGTACCGCGCTGCTCCACCTGTACGCCGCCCGGGCCGGGCTCGGCGACCTGGACACGGCCTCCGGCCACATACGCGAGGCGGTCCTCTCGACCCAGACCGAACCTCTGCAGCACCACGGTCTGTTCGCCGGCACCAGCGGCCTCCTCCTCGCCCTCGCGGACGTCACCCGCGACGAACCCCGCTTCCGCCCCAGCCTCGACCGGCTGACGGACCAGCTGGCCGAGCAGGTCCTCGCCGCGCCACCGCACCGCACCGAACGGGCCGTCAGCGACCTCGACTACGACCTCGTCACCGGCGCGGCCGGCACCCTCGCCCAGCTGAGCTCCGTCCCCGAGCCCTCCGAGCGGGTCACCGAGGCCGCCGCCGTACTCGCCGACTACCTCATCTGGCTCGCCGGACCCGCCGAGACCGCGGGCACCCCGCACCGCTGGCTCATCACGCCCGCGTACTACCCACCCGTCGGCGACTACCTCGCGAGGTACCCGCACGGGTACCTCAACCTCGGTCTCTCGCACGGCGTCCCCGGCATCGCCGCGGCCCTCGCCGCCGCCTGGGCCTCGGGCAACCGCCGCCCGGGCCACCTGGAGGCCGTCACCGCCCTCAGCGGCTGGATCCGCGCACAGGCGGACACCGACGCGCACGGCTCCCTGTGGAGCGACGGCACGCCCGTCGACGAACACGGCCACGAGGTCTCCGCCGGATGCGTGCACGACCGGATCGCCTGGTGCTACGGCACCTTCGGCGTCGCCGGCGCCCTCCTCACGGTCGCCGAGGCCACCCTCGACGACGAACTGCGCGCCGAAGCCGTCGGCGCCTTCGAGGGCGCGCTCGCCCGCCTCGGGGACCTCCGGCCACTGTCGCCGACCCTCTGCCACGGCCTCGCCGGACTGGTCATGCTGGCACTGGAGTTCGCCCCCTGGAGCGCCGCCGCCCGCGAGCGGCTGCCGGAACTGGTCGGGGACCTCCTCGACCGCCACGAGCCGGACCGCCCGCTCGGGTTCGCCGACCTGGAGGAGCCCGGCAAACCCGTCGACGACCCGGGACTGCTCACCGGGGCCACCGGCGTCGCGCTCACGCTGCTCGCTGCCACCGGCGACCGGCGGCCCGACTGGTTCCGCGCCTTCCTCGGCCGGTGACGCCCATGACCCCGTACGAGCCCGCCGGCTTCTTCCTCCTGCGCTCCCCGGCCCTGCCCGCCCGCACCTGGCTCGACGTGACCGCGGACCCCGACGACACCCCGCGGGCCCTCGTCGACCTCGCCCGTCGTCCGGACGTCACGCGCGCCCTCCTCGTCGCCAGTGGGGACCTGGCCGACAGTCTCGACCGCATCGGCGACCTGAGCGAGAAGCGCCTGCGCCGGCTGCACTCCGGGCTGCTGCGCTACGTCACGCGCATGGCGACCCGGCCCACGCCCTTCGGGGCCTTCTCCGGTGTGGCGATGGGCGAGTTCGGCCCCGCCACCACCGCCCGGCTCGGCCGACCCGAGGAGCACCGGCTGCGCGTGCGGGCCGACATGGGCTGGCTGCTCGGGCTGATCAAGCGCCTCGACGAGTCCGACGACCTGCTCCGCAGGCTCCGGCTCGTCCTCAACCCGATGGCGGACACGGCCGGCGACCGCGTGGTCCTGCCGCAGGCCGACAAGTACGGCCGGCACGACGCCCGCAGCGTGCGCATCCGGGCCACACCCGCCGTCGGGCTCGTCATGCGGACCGCCGCCACCCCGGTCCCGTACGAGCGGATCACCGCCGAACTCGCCGCCGCCTTCCCCGAGGTCACGGCCGAGACCGTCGAGGGCCTGGTCCGGCAGATGTGGGATCTCGGTTTCCTCATCAGCGACCTGAGGCCCCCGCAGACCGCGGAACGGCCCGAACACCATGTCCTGAAGAGGCTCACCGGCATCCCCGCCGCGCAGGAGACGGCCGACCGGCTCAGCGCCGTCGCCGACCTCGCCGACCGGGCGGACGACGCCGCCTCCCTGCGCCGACTCGCCGCCGCCCAGCAGGACCTCGTACCCGGGCACGACGGCCGCCCCTACCAGGCCGACATGGCGCTGCACCTGGACGGTCCCGTACTGAACGCGTCGATCGGCGAGGCGGCGGCCGAGGCCGTCGGCGTCCTGGTCCGCCTGAGCGCCGCCCACGGTACGCGCAACCACCTGACGCGCTACCGCGAGGAATTCACCGAACGCTACGGCGAGGGCACCCGCGTCCCGGTACTCGGTCTGCTCAGCCCCGACACGGGGCTCGACGCCCCGCCGACCTACACCAACCCGCCGCGCAGCATCGAACTGCCGGGGGCGACGCCCGAGCACACCGCCCGGCTGGACGCCCTGCTCGTCGAGTTCGCCCAGCAGGCCTGGTGGGACAAGTCCTTCGAGGTCGAGCTGACCGACGCCTGGCTGGAGCGCCTCTCCCCGCGCGGGCCGGTGCCCGACCCGCCGCCCGCCATGGAGGTCTACCTCCAGCTGCACGCCGCCGACCGCGCCGCCCTCGACCGGGGGGAGTGGCAGGCCGTCCTGCGCTACGACAGCCTCACCTACGGCGGCCGCACCTTCGGGCGCTTCAGCGAGCTGCTGGGCGAGTCCGCCGCCGAGCGGCTGCGCGGGTACGCCCGCGCGGAGGAGGCGCTCTTCCCCGACGTCGCCTACGCGGAGCTCGCGTTCCTGCCCCCGTACGGCCGTGCGGCCAACATCACCCTGCGCCCCGCCGTCCGGCCGTACGAGATTCCCGTCAACACCACGCCGTCCGTCGGCCCGGACCAGGTCCTCCCCCTCGCAGACATCCTCGTCGGCGTCAGCGGGGAGCGGTTCCACCTGTGGTCCCAGAAACTCGACCGGGAGGTCGTGGTCGCCCAGCACCACATGCTCAGCCCGGCGATGGCGCCGAACGTGGCCCGGTTCCTGCTCGAGGCCTCCCAGGACGGCTGTGTCATGCCCTCCGGTTTCCACTGGGGCCCCGCCGAAGCGGCCCCCTTCCTGCCGCGCGTCACCCGCGGGCAGATCGTCCTGCGCCCCGCGCAGTGGCGGCTCACCAGAAGTCCCGCGGCCGCCACGGACCCCGCGGGCGCGCACGGCAGGACCGGTCTCGCGGCACCCGCAGCCGGCACACCGTCCACGCACCCGCTCGACGACCTCGACGGCTGGCGCCGGCGCTGGAACGTGCCCCGCCACGTCTATCTCGTCGAGTCCGACCAGCGGCTGCTGCTGGACCTCGACCACCCCGCCTGCCGCGCCGAACTCCGTGCGGAGCTGGACGAGCGCGGTACCCTCGTCTTCCACGAGATGCTGCCATCCTTCGACGGCATGTGGCTCCAGGATGCCGACGGCGAGCACTACGCCGCCGAGGTCGTCGTCCCCGTCCTCGCCCGCGACGCGGTCCGCGCCACCCGCGCTCCCGTGCCGCGGCAAGGCCGCGCGGTCCCCGTGGAGCGCCATCTGCCCGGCGGTGCCTGGACGTTCCTCAAGGTCTACGCGGCCCCCGAGCGGCAGGACGAGATCATCGCCGGCCCGCTGCTCGACCTCGTCGCGGGACTGGGCCGCGAAGGGCTCCTGGACCGCTGGTTCTACATCCGCTACGCCGACCCCTTCCCGCACCTGCGCCTGCGGGTCCGCGGCACCGACGCCGACCGTACCCTGACCGAGGTCACCGCGTGGGGACGCGATCTCGTCGCCCGCGGACTGGCCCTGGACATCGAACTCGCCGGCTACGCACCGGAGACGGCCCGCTACGGCGGCCCGGAGGTCTTCGACACGGCCGAGCGGCTCTTCAGCGCCAACAGCGAAGCCACCGCCCTGCTGCTGTCGCGACAGCCCGACATCAGGCCCGAATTCCTCGCCGTCGCCGCGCTGGACACCCTCCACGCCCAGTGGGGCATGCCGCCGGGCGGCGGGCGCGTTCACCACACCGGCGGCCACGACGCGGCCCACGTCCGGAACACCCGGACGCTGTTCCGCGAACACCGCGCCTACCTGTGCGAACTCCTCAGCCCGTGGGAACGCGACCCGCACGAGGAAGGGCGGGCCCACCGGCTGCTCCTCCGGGAGACGTTCGCCGCGCAGGCACCCGCCGTCGCCGAGACGGCCGGAGCCGTCCGCGAGGCGGCCCGCCGCGGCCTCTTGGTCGGCTCCGAGGACTCCATCCTCGCCAGCCTCGCGCACATGCAGATCAACCGGCTCCTCCCCATCGACCTCCAACGGGAGGCCCGCAGCCACGCCCTGTGGGCCCACATCCTGCGCGCCGTCCGGGGCCGCGCGGCCGCGAAGGCCAGGGAGGGCCGATGATCTGGCTGCGCGTCGGCACGCTGTTCTGGCGGCTCAGCCCGCTGCGGGTATCCGCCTTCACCGGCGTCTCCCTCCTCCTCGCCCTCATACCGGCCGCGCAGATCGGGCTGGTCGCCGCCGCCGTGCAGGGTGTGGCCGACGCCGTCACAGGCGACAGGGACGCCGGACGGGCCGCGCTCACGGCGGGCGCCGCCCTTCTCGGGGTGGGCCTCGCCAGTCATGTACTGGGCACCTTCCTGCAGTACCTCGACACCCTCCTGCGGCTCGAACTCACCGCCCGCATCGGCGAATGGGTGATGCGCAAGGGCACCATGCTCGACCTCCAGCAGTACGAGGACGCCGAGGTCTACGACAAGATGCAGCGCGCCTTCCAGGAGAGCAGCGGAGGCCGCGTCTACCAGGTCTTCACCCAGCTCCTGGAGGTCGCGAGGGAGTTGGTCACCCTGGTGACCGTCAGCGTGGTGCTGTTCTCCTGGAGCCCCTGGATCGCCCTGGTGATCCTGGTCTCGCCCATGCCGTCGGTCGTCTCGTACATGCTCTTCAGCCACAGGGCGTACGAGATCGAGTACGACCGGACCGCCGACCGGCGGCGCGCGTACTACTACCAGCACCTCACCACCACCGACCACTCCTACAAGGAGGTCCGTCTCTTCCAGCTCGGCCCGCACCTGGTGGACCTCTACACCCGGCTCATCCGCACCTTCTTCGACGTCGACCGCCGCCTCGCCCGCAAGCAGTCCGTGCTCGGCGGCGTCCTCGGTCTCCTCAGTGTCGCCGCCTCCTCCGGCGCCGTGCTCTGGGCGATCCACACCACCACCCACGCCGGGCAGGTAGGCCAGCTCGCCGGCTACCTCCAGGCCGTCGGTTCGGTCCAGGTCTCCGCTCATGGCATGCTGCTCGGCATCGCCGCTCTCTACAAGGACAGCCTGTTCCTCGGCAACCTCTTCGACTTCTTCGCCCTGCCCGAGCGTCAGATCAAGGGCGGCACCCGCCCGTTCCCGGACACGCTCCGCAAAGGCATCGAGTTCCGCGACGTCCGCTTCGTCTACCCCGGCACCGGCCGCGTCGTCCTGGACGGCGTCAGCTTCACCCTGCCCGCGGGCGAATGCGTCGCGCTGGTGGGACAGAACGGCTCCGGCAAGACGACGCTGGTCAAGCTGCTGACCCGGCTCTACGAGCCGACGAGCGGCCAGATCCTCGTCGACGACGTCCCGATCGAGGAGTACGACCTCGACGACCTGCAACGCCACATCGGCGTCATCTTCCAGGACTTCATCCGCTACGAGCTGCCCGTCCGCGACAACATCGGCCTCGGCAGCGTCGAAGCCCGCGAGGACACCGGGCGCGTCGCCGAGGCGGCACGGGCCGCCGGCGCCGACGGGTTCGTCGAGGCGCTGCCCCGTGGCTACGACACGACACTCGGCCGCCACTTCGAGGACGGCCACCAGCTGTCCGGCGGCCAGTGGCAGAAGATCGCCCTGAGCCGGGCCTTCATGCGCCGCGCTCCCGTCGTCGTCCTCGACGAGCCGACGGCCTCCATCGACGCGGAGGCCGAAGCGGAAATCTTCGGCCGGCTCAAGGACGTCGCCCGCGGCGCCACTGCCCTGGTCATCGCCCACCGCTTCGCCACCGTCCGGATGGCTGACCGGATCGTCGTCCTGGAAAACGGCAAGGTCATCGAGCACGGAGTGCACCAAGACCTCCTGAGGGCCGACGGCGTGTACGCCCGGCTCTTCCGTATCCAGGCTTCGGGCTACCTGACCGAAGCCGCGTCCCCCTGAAGGCCGAGTGATGCGCGTATCCGTCCTGTATCCCGCCATGCCGACGGACCCCCGGCACGTCGCCCCCTTCGCCGCGCTCGTCCGCGACGAAGGAGCGGCCCGCCTCTGGCAGGGCCAGTCCCTCTGCGCCGACACCCAGCAGGTCTTCGCCTACCTGGCCGGAATGGGCTACCGCGTCCCGGTCGGGACCAGTGTCGCCCTCATGCCGCTGCGGCATCCGCTGGACGCAGCGATCCAGGCCCGCTCCCTGTCCGTCCTCACCGGACACCGCACGACCCTCGGACTCGGTCCCGCGACCCCCGACATCGTCGCCGGACTGCACGGAAAGCCGTACGACAGCCCACGCGACGCCTGTGTGGAATACCTGACCGAGGTGCGGCGCCTGATCGGGACCGAGGACGGAGTCGCCGGACCCGGCATCGGCGCCGCCATCGGCCTGCCGGGCCTGTCACATCCGGGGGTGGAGACCGGACTCGGTGTGCTCCGGCCGACGCTCGCGCGGGCCGCAGGCCGGGTGGCGGACGCGGCGATCAGCTGGATGACCCCGCCCGGCTACGTCCGCGACACCCTGCTGCCCGCCATGGCGAAGGGCGCGGCCGAGTCGGGCCGCCCGGTGCCCCGCATGGTCACCGTCGTGCACGCCGCCGTCGACCGCCCCGGGCGCCACGCCTACCGGCTCGCCTTCGCGGCCGCCCACGTCCACCTCGCCGGGCCGCACTACTGCGACATGCTGCGCCGCGCCGGACTGCGCGTCCACCACAGCCGCCCGGGGCTCGGCGCCCGCGCCCTGGTCGATTCCGGAGTCTTCCTCTACGGCACGCCCGGGCACATCACCGCACAGCTGGCCGAATTCGATCGGGCGGGGGTGGACGAAGTTGTCGTCAACGTCGCGGGAGTGTATTCCGAGCATGGCCGACCGGACGCCGTACAGGACCTCCAGGAGATCCTCGCGGCCTGCCGGGAGGCGATGAACTGACCCAGGAACGGGTGCGGAAGGCCGGGGCACGCCCGCGTGCCGCCCTCCCGCACGCGGTGAGGAGAGGCAAGACGGTGCCCGACGACATCGCCCGATGGCTGAACGAGCACGCCAACCCCTTGAGTACCCTGACCCCCGGCGCGCCGGTGGAGGACCTGAAACCCCTGGGCGAGGCACTGCGGGGAACACGGATCGTCGGTCTGGGGGAATCCACCCACGGCACGGGCGAGTTCTTCCGGCTGAAGCACCGCATCGTGGAGTTCCTGGTCCGCGAGGAGGGGTTCACCACCCTCGCCATGGAGGCCAGCCAGTCCGCCGCCCGCGCGCTCGACGCGTACGTCCGGAACGGCACGGGCGCCCCCGAACGGCTCGTCGCCCGGCTGGGCTTCTGGACCTGGCGCACCCGCGAGATGGTCGACCTCGTCGAGTGGCTGCGCGCCCACAACCGCGACCTGCCCGAAGAGCGCCGGGTCCGCTTCGTGGGAACCGACCCCCAACTCTGCGCCGACTCGGTCGAGGCCGTCGCCGCCTTCCTGCGCCGCGCTGCGCCCGAACAGGCCGGGCGCGTCAGCGCCCTGGACGTCCTGGCCCGGGCCCGCCCGGGCTCGCTTCCGGACCCGGACAAGGCCCTGATGCGACGCGCCGAGGAGATCGCCCGCCTCGTCGCGGATCACGCCGGGCGGCCGGGTCCCGGCGACGACGCTGGCGAGGCGCTGGAACACGCGCGGATCCTGGTCCGCGCCGCCGACCTGGTGGGCCGGCCCTTCGCGGCCTCGGCCGGCGAGGACGGCGTGCTCGCCGCGCGTGACCGCTACATGGCCGAGGCCGTCGCACGGCTCGTGGACGACAACCCCGAGGCTCGCGTCATGGTCTGGGCACACAACGGGCACATCGCGAAGGGCACGTACGGGGACCAGGTGCCGGCCCTCGGCAGCAGACTCCGCGAACGGTACGGCGACGCCTACTATGCGCTGGCCCTCCTCTTCGGCAAGGGCTCCTTCCTGGCCCGCCGCGGCAACGACCTTCAGCGCCCGCCTGCCCGCCACCGCATCGGCACCGGCCTCCGCTCCCTGGAGGCCAGACTCACACACGCCGTACCCGGCGACTACTACGCAGACCTCCGCGCTGCGGGTTCCCCCTCCGACACCGCGCCCTGGCTGCACGCCCCGCACGCGCAGCGCAGCTTCGGCGCCAACGTCCAACGGTTCCTCTACCGCTTGAACACGGCCCCGCTCGTACCGGCCGAGGACTACGACGGCATCGCGTTCGTAGCACGCTCGACCTGCTCCCACCTGCTGCCCCCGGCGGAGGACTGAGGTTCTCTCACGGCCACAGGTCGAGCGCGGCGTTCAGAGCGAGCTGCCACATCGGTTCGGCACCGGTGCCGAATGCCGCGGCGAGCCCGTACCCCACGGACGCGTCGTACGGGTCCCTGGCACACTCGGACTCGCCCGCCGCCTCCCAGTCGGCCGACACGCGCCCGTCGCCGCTCGATGTGAAGATGCCGAGCAGCCGCTCGTCCCGCAGCAGCCGGCTGGTGCCGAGGGAGTCCGGAACCAGCAGATAGCTGCACTCCCGCGCCCCTGAGACGACCTCGACCCGGTACGAGCGCCGGGTCAGGAACCCCTTGGACGGCCGCAGGGTCTCCTCTGCACCGTCGACGAGCAGAGTGAGGTGCTCGGGGTCGCGCGTCCCGATCGGCACATGGCTCTCCGGCACGGTGTGCGGGGCCCGCCGGATCTCGACCGGCGGCAGACCGTCCCCGCTCACGCCCAGCGTCCCGCCCTCATGGTCGAGTTCGATCCGGACCGCGCCGAAGAGCGGATCGTCAACGGGCACGTCCGCGTACGGATTCATCGGGACCCTTGCCTCCTGTTCATCCTGGTGATCGTCTTCCCCCAGTCTCGTCCGGACGCGGTGGACCGGTTCCCTTTCCGGCCAGAGGCGGGCCCGTGGGCGACGGCCACCGGCTCCCGCCTCGCTGCCACTACGTCGCGTAGCCGGTCACGCCAGGCGCTTCGCGGTCCCGACCAGCCGCGATCCGTCTTCAGAGGCAGCCGCGGCTGGGGAGAATCCGGGGAGAACGAAGCCTCGTTGGGGAGCGGCTGGGGAGAATCGGCCGTACAAACGGGCAGCACGGTGAAAGGGGCGGAAAGGCCGATCACCGCAGGTCGGACCGTCTGTTCGGGCGATTTCCGCAGGTCAGCGGGGTGAGGGTGACGACTTCAAGAAGATCTCCTCATGGGCCGCCATCCTCTTCGCCCCCACCCTGGTAGGCACGATCTACGGCATGAACTTCGAGGACATGCCGGAACTCAAGTGGGCCGGCGGCTACCCCTTCGCAATCCTGCTGATGGCGGTGGTCTGCGTCAGCCTGTACGTCATCTTCAAGAAGCGCGACTGGCTGTAGACCACACATCAACACCGTTGATCAACTTAGCTCTTGCGAATCCCTGAAAGTGGCCCGCAGGGCCCCCTGGGGAGAATCTGGTGAGAATCCGCAGCCCGCCCATGCCGGGTACTCCCCCGCACCTTGGCGCTGACCCTCCCGCACCGCCGACCACCTTCGACGGCACGCGGTTGCGGAGGGTAACGACAACGGGTGGCACAGCAGATGCTGTGCCACCCGTTGTCGCGACCAGGTCTGTCCTGTCTCCCCCCAACGACTACAAACCGGCAGTCGTCCAACAACCTTCACCGTAGGGCGTCGATGTCCGACCCCCTGTCTAGCCTGTCTTCGTGAAGCCCACCGATGATCGCCAGTTCCCCGCCGCGCTCGCCACTGCGATGGTCGTTCGATTCGACTACGCCGACGGGAAGACCGGGGTCGACTTCGAGCCCTTCCCGGCCTTCCTGTCCGCTGCCGAGACCACCGACTGGTTCCAGGCATGGACCGGGAACAGCGAACTGGACGGCAGCGACTTCCGCGTGTTCGGGCAGGACGGCACGGGCGGGTACGCCGCGTTCTGGCTGATCCGCCCGAGCCGGCCGCTGTCCGAGCAGCCCATTGTCTTCCTCGGCTCCGAGGGCGAGACCGGTGTGGTCGCGCGCGACCTGGGCGACTTCCTGTGGCTGCTGGCCGACGGCTTCGGCCCCTGGGAAGCCGCCACCTCCTACGAACCCGGCTGGAAGGCGAACCCCAATCCGGAGTTGGCAGCCATCGCCGAAGGATTCGCGCCGAACCAGCGCCGGTCGGCGGCGGCCGTGATCGAGCTGGCGGCCCAGGAGTTCCCCGACTTCGACGACACCATCATGGAGCTCTGCCGCTGAACCCAGCGTCACCACCTGCACGACCGGCCGGAATCACTGGACAAACCCCGATCGGACGCGAGTGATCACCGCCGAACTCGCCGCTTCGGCACGGTCCCCACGGCAGGGGGAATCGCCGAACTGGCCGCGCGCAGCGGCGACTGGGGCGCCTAGACGTTCTCCGGTTCAGCCGGCCGGCTGCCCGTCCGCTGTCGCCGTGACGGGTTCTTCCGGTGCCGACGGCAGGCCACGTAGTCGGCTCACCGGGGACAGGACGAGCGCGATCAGCACGGCGGCGGAGCCGATCGCCGCCACGGTCAATGCCCCCCGGGCGCCGATCCGGCCGGACAGCAGGCCCGCGAACAGGCCGCCGAGTGCGCCGCCGCCGAACAGCAGGGTGCGGAAGACCGCCGTCATCCGGCCCATCATCGACTGCGGGGTACTGGCCTGGCGCAGGCTGACGATGATGACGCCGGCGACGCCGAGTCCGAGGTAGGTGGTGAAGAAGGAGAGGACGAACATCCCCACCATCACCGGCCGGGGGCCGGTGGCCAGGACGATCAGCGTCGGGCCGATGAGGAGGGCCGACTGAGCGACGAGATAGACAAGGCCGAGCCGGAAGCGCCGGATGACCTTGCGGGAGACCGCCGCGCCGATCAGGCCTCCCACGGAGGCCGTGGCGAAGATGCCACCGAGAGTCGTCGAGTCCAGGTGCAGGTCGCGTGTTCCGTAGATCAGGAACATCGTCCATACGGAGATCATGGAGAGGTTGCAGCAGAACCCGATCAGGGCCAGCGACCGCAGGACCGGGTTCTTCAGCACCAAGCGCAGGCCGTCCCGGAGTTCGGTGGGCAGGTGCCGTCTTGCCGCGGGCGGTTCGGGACGGGGCTCGGGCGTGCGGATGAGCAGCAGCGAGATCAGGGACACCAGATAGGAGAAGGCGTCGACGATCAGCGCCACGGGCGCAGCCAGGGCACCGACCAGGACGCCCGCGAGCCCGGGCCCTGCCACATCGGCCGCCGATGAGCTCATCCCCATCTTCGCGCCGGCTTCCACATAGTGCTTGGGGTCGCGTACGAGCGTGGGTACGTACGACATCCAGCTCACGTCGAACAGCACCGAGGCGACGCCGACTGCGCAGGCGATCACCAGCAGCGATCCCATACCGAGCACGTCCGTCCAGTACAGGACGGGGACGAGTGCCAGCAGGATCATCCGGACGAGGTTGGCTCCGAGCATGATCCGCCGCCGTCGGGCCCGGTCCACCCACACCCCGAAGACCAGGGCGAGACCGAGATACGGGACGAGCTGCAGGAACCGCAGGATGCCGACCTGCTCGTCGGTGGCGTTGAAGGCGATGATGGCGGTCAGCGGCAGGGCGAGGTTCGTCACCTGGGTGCCGAGGAGCGAGAGTGTCTCGCCGAGCCAGAACTTGAGGAAGTCGCCGTTGCGCCAGAGGTTCTCCGTGGACGGCTCCTCGGTGCGTGTCTGTGTGGCGGTCATCGCCGTCCCCGGCCGGCGAGGTCCGCGACCGCGTCCGCGACGTGGTCCACTTCCTCCTCGGTGTTGTAGTAGTGCGGCGACAGGCGCAGGCACCAGTCGACGTCCTTGTCCCCGAAGTCGAACTGTGCGAACTCGCGGAAGCTGAGCGCCGAGTTGATGCCGCGGGCGTCTATGGCCGCCTTGAACGGCTGCGGCTGCCAGCCCGCTACTGCGAAGGTGACGAGCGCGGCAAGACGCGGGCCGCGGTCGAGCACGCGCACCCCCGGGATCGGTGCGAGCCGGTCGCGGAGCCGGGCCGCGAGCGCCGGGGTGCGCTGCTCGATGGCCTCGATGCCGACCTTGCGGGCATAGCGCGCCGCGGCGGCGCTGCCGAGCACCGTGGCATACGGGAACTCCCACTCCTCGAACCGGGCCGCTGTCGCTACGGGCTCGTAGCCGCCCGGCTCGGTCCAGCGGGCGCCGTGCATGTCGATGAACAGCGGTTCGTAGCCCGCGCGCAGGACGCGATCGGATACGTACAGGAATCCGGAGCCGCGCGGGCCGCGGAGAAACTTGCGGCAGGTGGCGGTGAGGAGGTCGCAGCCGATCTCCTCCACGTCGATGACGAACTGGCCCACCGACTGGCAGGCGTCGACGAGGTAGAGCAGATCCAGCTCCCGGCAGTGGCGGCCGATTTCCGCGACGGGCGAGACGAGGCCCGAATTGGTGGGGACATGGGTGGCGGACACCAGGCGGGGGCGGTGGATCCGCATCAGCGCGGCCATCGCCTCCACGTCGACCCCGCCCTCCGGGGTGTTGGGCGCGTGGACGATGCGTACGCCGAATCGCTTGCGCAGGGAGAGGAAGGCGATCTGGTTGGAGACGAAGTCGTCGCGGGTGGTGAGGATGACGTCGTCGGCCTCGAACGGGATCGACGACAGGGCGTTGGCATAGGCGTGGGTGGCGCTGCCCGCAAAGGCGACGTTGTCGGGTGTGGTGTTGATGAGGGCGGCGATCTCCGTGTAGAACCCGCGGACTTCGGCGGCTTGCGCGGCCGAGGCCTCATAACCACCGATCCTGGCTTCGAGGTTCAGATGGCCGACCATCGCGTCGAGGACCGGGGCCGCCGGCAGTCCGCAGCCCGCGTTGTTGAAGTGGATGACCTGGCGGCACCCCGGGGTGTCGGCCCGCAGGGCGGCGACGTCCAGCCGAAGTGCTTCCTGACCAGGACCGGAAGCGCTACTGTTGTCTCTCATGAATGACGGTAGCACTTCTGGTGAGTTGGTCGACAGCCTCCGTGCGCTGCTCTCCCGGCTGTCGCCCGGCGACCGGCTGCCGAGCAGCCGGGAGCTGACCAAGGAGTACCGGGTCGGCCCTGCGACCGTGGCGCGGGCCATCGCCACACTGGCCGCCGAGGGCGCGGTGGTGACCCGTCCGGGCAGTGGGACGTACGTGGCGCAGCGCACCCGCCTGCACGACGGAGCCAGTTCCACCGACACGTCCTGGCAGACGGTCGCCCTCACCGACCGCGCCGTCGACACCCACCTGATCGCCGACCCGCTCGGCCCGCCGCCGGTCGGGACGATCACGATGGACGGCGGCTACGTGCACCGCTCGCTCCAGCCCACCCGGGCCCTGAGCGCGGCGCTGGCGCGGGCGGCACGCCGTCCAGACGCCTGGGACCGCGCCCCGGCCGGCGGCCTGATGGCGCTGCGCACCGTGTTCGCCCGGATCGTCGGCGGCAGCGTGGCGCCGGAGGACGTGCTGGTCACCGCCGGCGGGCAGAGCGCCCTGTCGATCGCGTTCCGGGCCATCGCCGGGCCCGGCAGCCCGGTCCTGGTCGAGTCCCCCACCTATCCCCGGGCCCTGGCCGCCGCCCGCGCCGCGGGGCTGCGGCCGGTCCCGGTACCGCTCGACGCCGACGGACTGCGGCCCGACATGCTGGCCGACGCGTTCGCGATGACCGGCGCGCGACTGCTGTACTGCCAGCCGACCTACCAAAACCCGACCGGCACCGTGCTCACGCCCGAACGGCGCCGCCAGATTCTCGATGTGGCGCGCGCTTCGGGCGCGTTCGTGCTCGAGGACGACTTCGCACGGCACCTGGGACACGGCGGCGCCGTGCCGCGACCGCTGGTCGCCGACGACCGCGACGGCACGGTCGTCCACGTCACATCCCTCAGCAAGCCCGCCGCACCGAGCCTGCGGATCGGGGCGCTGGTGGCCCGCGGACCGGTCATGGAACGCATGCGGGCGGTGCGCCTGGTCGACGACTTCTTCGTCACGCGCCCGCTCCAGGAAGCCGCGCTGGAAGTGCTCAGCTCCCCCTCCTGGGACCGGCACGTCCGCTCTCTCGGTACGGCACTGCGGGAGCGGTGCGCCGTGCTGGCCGCCGCGGTCACGCAGGAGATCCCGGGCGCGACCCTGGCCGGGTTGCCTACGGGCGGACTGCACCTGTGGGTTCGCCTGCCGGCGGGCGTGGACGACACGTTCCTCACCGGCGCCGCCCGGCAACGCGGCGTCACCGTGAGCGACGGCAGTCGCTACTTCGCCACCGAGCCGCCGGCGGCTCACCTGCGTATCGGGTTCGCCGCGACGGCCGATCACGCCGAGCTGACCGAGGGCGCACGTCGGCTGGGAGCCGCGCTTGCGGATGTCGGCCCCGGGCAGGAGTGAGGGGCCTTTCAGTCGGTCTGCTCGCGTACGTAGGTGTCGGTGAGGAGTTCGCAGGTGCACCAGTCGCCGGTGCACGGGGTGCCGTACTCCGCGCCGTAGGGGCCGAGTAGGGCCATGAGGTCGAGGATCTCGGCGCGTTCGGGTGGGGTGAGAGCGGGGGCCGAAGGGTCCGCCAGTTGCTGCCAGTCGGACGGGACGTCATTCACGTCGGCGACGCGCCGGCCGTCGACGAAGAAGGTGTACAGCGGGTGCTCGGGGAAGTCGTTGAGCCGCAGGACCCACCAGCATCCTTCGACCCGCGCGGCGTGAGGGAAGACTCCCGAGCCCGTGGCGTGCCAGGTGGTTCCCGGGGGGAGCGGGAGCGGGATCCCGCCCGCCCCCGCAGGGTTGGTCGCGGCCCGTTCGTTCTTCATACGGACCATCCTGCAAGCTCCCGGGCCGCCAGGTCCAGGCCGTGTCGTCAGGCCGGGTACGCGCAGCGCGGTCAGGGCCAATGCCGGGAGGAGGGGCCCGAACAACACCCCGTAAGCCAGGCGCGGCGAGCGAGTCAGCCGCGTCGAGCGATGCTTGGCCTCGGCTCGGAGCGTCACCCACCGCACAGCGCGGTGTCCGCGGCGCGGTCGAGGTTCATGCGGGCCGCCTCGTCGGTGAGTTGGGTGGTGACCGCGAGGTGGGTGGCGCGGCCGTCGTCGGTGGCGCCGCCGCGGGTTTCGTAGCCCGGGAAGCTGCCGCCGTGGCCCCAGGCGAGGCCGCCGCACGGCAGGGGCCTGCTGACGAGTCCGAGTCCGTAGCGGGCGCCGGGGCCGAAGGTGGCTTCGGCGGGGACGGTGGAGCGCATCTGGGCGAGCTGGGCCGGGGGCAGGAGGCGGCCGGCCAGGAGTGCGCTGAAGAAGCGGTTGAGGTCGGAGCCGGTGGAGATCAGCTGGCCTGCCGCCCAGGCCCAGGAGGGGTCGATCTCGGTGATGTCGCGCAGTGGCGCGTCCGCCGATTCCCGTAGGTAGCCGTGGGGGTGGGGCTCCCGGATGGAAGCGTCACCGGGGGCCGGGAAGTAGGTGTGGTGCAGCCCGATGCGCTTGATGATGCGGCGGTCGATCTGGTCGGCCAGGGGGCGGCGGGTGACCTTCTCGATGAGCAGGCCGGCCAGGACGTAGTTCGTGTTGCTGTACTTCCAATTCGTGCCCGGGTCGAAGTCGGCGGGGTGCCGGAGGGCTGTGGCGAGGAGTTCGCGGGGGGTGTAGTAACGGACGTCGTCGCCTAGGTCGTTGCTGTAGTTGGGGATTCCGCTGGTGTGCTGGAGGAGTTCGCGGACGGTGATCCGCCGTCCGTCGATGCCCTCCCCGCGGACGAGGCCGGGCAGGTAGGTGTCGACGAAGGCGTCCAGGTCCACCCTCCGCTCCGCGACGAGCTGGAGGACGACCACCGCGACGAAGGTCTTGGTGTTGCTGCCGATCCGTACCTGGCCGTCCCTGGGCACCTTCGCGCCGGTGGCCAGGTCGCCGACTCCCGCTGTGTAGGTGTGGGTGCGGCCGTTGCGGTCCTGGACGCTCGCCAGCGCGGCGGGCATCCCGTCGGCGCGCACCAGCGCGTTCAGCCTTTGCTGGACGGTGTCCGGCCTTGCGGAGGAGACAGCGGGCGGGGCGAGGGCGCCCAGCGTCAGAGCGCCGATGGTCAGCGCTATCGCGGCCGACACGGTGCGTCGCCGCATGCCGCCCTTCCTGCGGGTCGAGGCAGGATGGTTCTGTGGGGTCCGAGCATGCATGAGTCAGCTCCTGGGGATGGTTGGCGTTCGTTGGGGATCGTTTGGGCTGGGCACGATCCTGGGGTCCTGGGCCTTTGGCCGCATCGCGGGAAGGCGGGAGGGATCGCTCCCCCGATCGGGGGAGGCTGTCGGTGGGTTGCGTGGCGATACTGGCGATCATGATCAGGGGAATTCGGCCGCTGTTGAGCGGCTCCACGTATACGGGTGTGTTCTTCGCCTACTGCGGCGCGCTGGCTAGCCTGCCGCTGCTGCCTTTCGCGCTGCTGCCGGCGATGTCGTGGCCATACGCTCCCGAGAGCGTGCAGATCGTGCTGGTTCTGGTGGTCTGGGCGGTGCTCGTGGGCGTGGTCGGGCTGGCGCGCCCCGTACGGCGGGCGCTGGTCGTGTCCGCCCGCCGGCTGCTGCGGGTGCCGCTGCCGGATCCGGTGGCCTCCGGTTCAGTCGGCCTCGACCGCTGGCGGACCCCGGTGTGGCTGGTGCTGCATGCGGCCGTCGGGTGGACGGGGGCGCTGGTGAGCGGGGTGCTGTTCCTCATGGGCCTGTCCCTGCCGGGGAACTGGCTCGGCGGCGAGGCGCGGGTGGGTCTGTTCGGCACGTCGGTCCGAGTTGCGGGCGGGTGGAGCTGGGTGGTGGCGGCCGCGTGCCTCCTGCTGGCGGCGGCCGTCTGCGTACTGGTGACGAAGGCGCTGCGGTGGTCGGCGCCACGGCTGTTGGGGCCGTCGGCGGCCGAACGGCTCGCGTTGGCCGCCGAGCGGGAGCTGCTGCTGGCCGAACGCAACCGGATTGCCCACGAGTTGCACGACTCGATCGGGCACACGCTGACGGCGGCCACCATCCAGGCGGCGGTGGCCGGCGAGGTGCTCTCCGTCGACCCGGCGGCGGCGCGGGCCGCCATGCGCAGCATCGAGGAGTCGACGCGGGCCGCGCTGGAGGACCTGGACTACGTGCTCGGAGTGCTGCGCGAGGAACAGTCGGGGACGGCGCCGACCCGGACCCTGGCCGACCTCCCGGAGCTGCTGGACCGCCTGCGGCACGCGGGTGCGGTGGTGGAACCGGAGTTGTCGGGCGAGTGGGCGCAGGTGCAGGGGACGCTCTCCCGGGCGGCGTACAGGATCCTCCAGGAGGGGCTGACGAACGCGCTGCGCCACGGGGCGGGCGGCCCGATCGAGGTCCGGGTGGCGGCCGGTCCCGACGGGCTGGATCTCACGGTGGTCAACCGGACCGGGGCACGGACGGGACCGGGTCAGGGCGAAGGCCAGGGCCAGGGGGCCGCCTTCCCGACCTCCGGGCACGGGCTGTCCGGACTCGCCGAGCGCGTCCGGCTGCTGCACGGCGAGTTCCGGGCCGGCCCGGACGGGACGCAGCACTGGCGACTGGCCGTCCGGCTGCCGGGACGGGTGTCGGCGTGAGGGGATCCGACGCGGGCGAGGGCACGGCCCTCCCCGCCGTCACCGGCCCCGACGTCACCGGCCCCGACGTCACCCTCCTGATCGCGGACGACGACGAGGTGACCCGCAGCGGCCTGCGCATGCTGCTCGCCGCACAGCCGGGGATCACCGTGGTCGGCGAGGCGGCCGACGGTGTCGAGGCGGTGGAACGGGCGCGGAGCCTGCGGCCCGACGTGGTCCTGATGGACGTCCGGATGCCGCGGCTCAACGGGATCGAGGCCACCCGCCGGCTGCTGGCCGAAGCGGCCGACCCGCCGAAGGTCGTGGTGATCACCACCTTCGAGAACGACGGCTACGTCACCGCCGCCCTCAGCGCGGGCGCCAGCGGCTTCGTCCTCAAACGCCTCCCGGTCCGCCGGATCGCCGAGGCGGTCCGGGTGGTGGCGGCGGGCGAAGCGGTCCTCTTCCCGGCCGCGCTGGGCCGCATGGTCGCCGCCCGCCCGCTGGGCTCCACCCAGGCCCTGCCGCAGGCCGCCCTGACCGGCCGGGAGGAGGAGGTGCTGCGCCTGATGGCCACCGGGCTCTCCAATCCGGAGATCGCGGAGGCCCTCAGGGTGAGCCTGGAGACGGTCAAGACCCACGTCGGGAACGTGCTGACCAAGCTCGGCGCGCAGAACCGGACCCATGCGGTCGTCATCGCGTACGAGTCCGGCCTCGTGGTCCCGGGCTTCGTCGGCTGACCGGTCAGCCGGCAAAGCCGGGTCAGCCGGGTCAGCCCGGCGAAGCCGCTCAGCCGGCGAGGGAGAGGACGGGCTGACGGTCGGTCGTGGCCCGGTGGATGCCGAGGTTCTCCTGGATGTCGAGAGCGGCGGACGAACGGTTGAGCGTGATGTGGTGCAGCCCCGGCGCGCCCGCGTCGAGCAGGCGCTCCGCGAGCACGGTGGCGTGCTCGACGCCGATGGCGTAGGCGGCGTCCGCGTCGTCCCGGGCGCTCTCCAGGGCATCGGCGAGGCCCCGGGGGAACACGGCGTTGCTCAGCGCGGCGAAGCGTTGGATCTGCCGCACGTCGGTGGCGGGCATGAGCGCGGGAATGATGGGGATGTCGCAGCCCGCCGCGGCCACTCGATCGCGCAGTCGCAGGTAGTCGTCGGCGTGGAAGAACATCTGGGTGATCGCGTAGTCGGCTCCGGCACGGCATTTGGCGACGAAGTGCCGGATGTCGCTCTCCCAGTCCGGTGACCGGGGGTGGCGTTCGGGAAAGGCCGCCACACCGACGCTGAAGGTCCCTGACTCCTTTATCAGGCTGACGAGTTCGCCGGCATGGCTGAAGCCTCGGGGGTGCGGCACCCACGTTCCGCGCGGATCGTCGGGCGGGTCTCCGCGCAGGGCCAGCAGGTCGTGCACGCCGGCTTCCGCGTAGGAGCCGATGATCTGCCGGAGTTCGGTGACCGAGTGGCCCACCGCGGTGAGATGGGCCACCGGGCGCAGTGTGGTCTCGGCCGCGATGCGCCCCGTCAGGTCGACCGTCCGCTCCCGCGAGGAGCCGCCTGCCCCGTACGTCACCGAGACGAAGGACGGAGCGTACGCCGCCTCGATCCGCCGGATCGAGCGCCACAGCAGGGCGTCGCCCTGGGGCGACCGGGGCGGGAAGAACTCGAACGAGAAGGAGGGCCGGCCCGGCTCCGGCAAGGGGCGTGAGGGCGGGAGGGAGGTCATGGGCGCACGCTCTCCAGATGCGCGGCGGCCGCCCGGGCGGATGCCTCTCCGTAGCTGTCCCCGATGCGCCGGAGCAGGGTCTTCGCATCGAACGCGTACCCCTGCGCGCCCAGTGCCTCCAGCGAGAGGGAGGCCACCGCGCACCCGACCCGGGCGGACAGATCGAGCCCTTCCCCCCAGCTCACGGAGGCCAGGAACCCGGCGCGGAAGGCGTCTCCGGCACCGGTCGGGTCGGCGATCATGTCCGGGGGTACCGCGGGGACCTCGCGCGCCCGTTCACCGGCGGCTTCCATCCGTACGCCCCGCTCGCCCAGGGTCGTGAGCCAGACCCCTGTGCAGGAGAGGATGTCGGCGTGCCGCCAGCCGGTCCGTTCCTGGAGCAGGGACGCCTCGTATTCGTTGGTGAAGAGCCAGCGTGCTCCGGTCACGAGGTGGCGGGCCTCCTCCCGGTCGAGCCGGGCGAGCTGCTGTGAGGGGTCGGCCGCGAACGGGATTCCCATCGAGCGGGCCTGGTCGGTGTGGCGGAGCATGGCCTCCGGGTCGTTCGGCGATATCACGACGACTCCGATGTCCCCGGCCCGCTCGACCACCTGCCGGAGGTCGATGCCGGCGGCTTCCGCCATGGCTCCGGAGTAGAAGGAGGCGATCTGGTGCTCCTCCCGGTCCGTCAGGCACATGAAGCGCGCGGTCTGGCGCTCGGACGAGATGTGCACGAAGTCCGTGTCGACGCCCTGCTGTTTGAGCCGGACGCGGTACTCGGCGAAGTCGCTCCCGGCGGCCCCGACCAGTACGGGCGCCTGCCCGAGGCCGCCCAGACCGTAGGCGATGTTCGCGGCCACGCCGCCGTGCCGGATTTCCAGGTCGTCGACCAGGAAGGAGAGGGAGATCTTGTCCAGCCGGTCCTGGATCAGGTGGTCGGTGAATCTTCCCGGGAACACCATGAGGTGGTCGGTGGCTATGGAACCTGAGACGGCTATCCGCACGGGTACTCCTGGTTCTCGAGGTAGGACCGGACGTTGCGGCGGGTTTCGGTGACGCTGTCGCCGCCGAACTTCTCCGCGACCGTGTCCGCGAGGACGAGTGCGACCATCGCCTCGGCGACGACGCCGGCGGCCGGCACGGCACACACGTCGGAGCGCTGGTGGTGCGCCGTGGCGGCCGCACCGGTGGTCACATCGATGGTGGCCAGTGCACGCGGGACGGTGGCGATGGGCTTCATCGCGGCCCGTACGCGCAGCAGTTCGCCCGTGCTCACCCCGCCTTCGGTACCGCCGGAGCGGCCGGAGGCCCGCCGCACGCCGTCGGGCGTGGCGATGATCTCGTCGTGCGCCCGCGATCCGGGCACCCGGGCCAGCTCGAAGCCGTCACCGATCTCGACGCCCTTGATGGCCTGGACGCCCATGAGGGCGGCGGCGAGCCGGGCGTCCAGACGCCGGTCCCAGTGCGCGTACGAGCCCAGGCCGACCGGCACGCCGTACGCGAGGACCTCCACGACCCCGCCGAGGGTGTCGCCGTCCCCGTGGGCCCGGTCGATCTCCGCGACCATCGCCCTGCTCGCGTCCGCGTCGAGGCAGCGCACCGGGTCGGCGTCCAGCTCCTCGGCGTCCGCGGGGACCGGGTGGACCCCGTACGGGGCCTTCGCCGAGCCCAGTTCCACGACGTGGGAGACGATCTCGATGCCGGCCGTCTCCTTCAGGTAGGAGCGGGCGACGGCGCCCAGCGCTACCCGGGCCGCCGTCTCCCGCGCGGAGGCGCGCTCCAGCACGGGGCGCGCCTCGTCGAAGCCGTACTTCTGCATCCCGGCGAGGTCCGCGTGGCCCGGTCGGGGCCGGGTCAGCGGGGCGTTGCGCGCCAGTGCGGCGAGCTCGGCCGGATCGACCGGGTCGGCCGCCATGGCCTTCTCCCACTTGGGCCACTCGGTGTTTCCGATCATCACGGCGACCGGCGAGCCCAGGGTGAGGCCGTGGCGTACACCGCCGAGGAAGGTGACCTCGTCACGCTCGAACGCCATCCGGGCACCGCGCCCGTGGCCGAGGCGCCGCCGCGCCAGGTGGTCCGCCACCGTCCGTGTGGTGATGGGGACGCCGGCGGGCAGTCCCTCCAGCGTCGCCACCAGTGCGGGACCGTGGGACTCCCCCGCGGTCAGCCAGCGCAGCCTGCTCAACGTGCCACTCCCCCCGGGACGTGCCCCAGGCCGTCCCAGTCCCGGTCCGGGACCAAGTCACAGCCGCGGTCACAGTGGTTGACGGTCGTGCACACGCCGCTGCCCTCCGTACACTTCCGCGATCAGGAACGCCAGTTCGAGCGACTGGCTGCGGTTCAACCGCGGGTCACAGGCCGTCTCGTAGCGCTCGCGCAGATCGGCGTCCCCGATGGCGCCCGCGCCGCCGACGCACTCGGTGACGTCATCGCCCGTGAGCTCCACGTGGATGCCGCCCGGGTGGGTGCCCAACTGCCGGTGCACCTCGAAGAATCCCCTGATCTCGTCGAGGATCCTGCTGAACTGGCGCGTCTTGTAGCCGCTCGCCGACTCGTAGGTGTTGCCGTGCATCGGGTCGCACGTCCACACCACCTGGGCGCCGGAGGCGGTGACCTTCTCCACCAGGCCGGGCAGGACGTCCCAGATCTTTTCCGCGCCCATCCTGGTGATGAAGGTGAGGCGGCCGGGCCGGCGTTCGGGGTCGAGTACGTCGATCAGCGCGAGCACGTCGTCGGCGGTGGTGGTCGGTCCGAGCTTCACCCCGATCGGGTTGCTGATGCCGGCCGCGAACGCCACGTGGGCGCCGTCCAGTTGCCGGGTGCGCTCCCCGAGCCACACCATGTGGGCGGACACGTCGTACAGGTCTCCGCTCCGGGAGTCCACGCGGGTCAGCGCGGCCTCGTAGTCCAGCAGCAGCGCCTCGTGGCTGGAGTAGAACTCCACCGATTCGAGCTCCCGGTGGAGCGTGCCGCAGGACCGCATGAAGGACAGCGCGGAGTCGATCTCTCCGGCCAGCCTCTCGTACCGCTCCCCCACCGGGGAGAGCGCCAGGAAGTCCCTGTTCCAGGCGTGCACGCGGTGCAGGTCCGCGTATCCCCCGGTGGTGAAGGCCCTGACGAGGTTCAGGGTGGTGGCCGAGGCGTGGTAGATCCGGCGCAGCCGCTGCGGGTCGGGCTCGCGGCTCGCCGCGGTGAACTCGAGCCCGTTGACGGCGTCTCCGCGGTAGGACGGCAGGGTGACGCCGTCACGCGTCTCGAAGTTGCCCGAGCGGGGCTTGGCGTACTGGCCGGCCATCCTGCCCACTTTGATCACGGGGACGGAGGCCGCGTAGGTCAGCACGGCCGCCATCTGCAGGATCGTGCGCAGTTTGTTGTCGATCTGGTCGACGCTCACGCCGTCCAGCGTCTCGGCGCAGTCGCCTGCCTGGAGGAGGAAGGCCTCCCCCCTCGCCACCGCGGCGAGGCGGTCGCGCAGCCGGTCGCATTCGGCCGCGTACACCAGGGGCGGGCTCGATCCGAGGAAGGAGAGGACGTCGCGCAGGGCGTCGGGGTCCGGCCACTGCGGCTGCTGCGCCGCGGGCCGTGAACGCCAGTCGGGTGTGGTGTCTCCGGCCATCGGTCAGGCCCCCGCGGCCTTGCGCAGGGCGTCCACTCGGTCGGTGCGCTCCCAGGTGAAGTCCGGCAGCTCGCGGCCGAAGTGGCCGTAGGCGGCGGTCTGGGCGTAGATGGGGCGCAGCAGGTCGAGGTCGCGGATGATGGCGGCCGGGCGGAGGTCGAAGACCTCGCCGATGGCGTCCTCGATCTTCTCCGTGTCGATGGTGTGGGTGCCGAAGGTCTCGACGAACAGACCGACCGGCTGCGCCTTGCCGATGGCGTACGCGACCTGGACCTCGCAGCGCGAGGCGAGGCCGGCGGCGACGACGTTCTTCGCGACCCAGCGCATGGCGTAGGCGGCGGAGCGGTCCACCTTCGACGGGTCCTTGCCGGAGAAGGCACCGCCACCGTGGCGGGCCATGCCGCCGTACGTGTCGATGATGATCTTGCGGCCGGTCAGACCCGCGTCGCCCATCGGGCCGCCGATCTCGAAGCGGCCGGTCGGGTTGACCAGCAGCCGGTAGCCCTCGGTCTCCAGCTTGATGCCGTCACCGGCGAGCTGATCCAGGACGTACTCGACGACGAACTGCCGTATGTCCGGTATCAGCATCGAGTCGAGGTCGATGTCGGAGGCGTGCTGCGAGGAGACGACGACGGTGTCGAGGCGGACGGCCTTGTCGCCGTCGTACTCGATGGTGACCTGGGTCTTGCCGTCCGGGCGCAGGTACGGGACCGTGCCGTTCTTGCGGACCTCGGTCAGCCGGCGCGAGAGCCGGTGCGCCAGGTGGATCGGGAGGGGCATCAGCTCGGGGGTCTCGTCGGTCGCGTACCCGAACATCAGACCCTGGTCGCCCGCCCCCTGCTTGTCGAGCTCGTCCCTCTCGGACGCGCCGTCGACGCGGTTCTCGTACGCGGTGTCGACGCCCTGCGCGATGTCCGGGGACTGTGAGCCGATGGAGACCGAGACGCCGCAGGAGGCGCCGTCGAAGCCCTTCACCGAGGAGTCGTAGCCGATCTCCAGGACCTTGTTCCGGATGAGCGCGGGGATGTCGGCCCACGCCTTGGTGGTCACCTCGCCCGCCACATGGACCAGGCCCGTGGTGATCAAGGTCTCCACGGCGACACGGGAGGACGGGTCCTCCCGCAGCAACGCGTCGAGAATGGTGTCGCTGATCTGGTCAGCGATCTTGTCGGGATGTCCCTCGGTCACGGACTCCGAGGTGAACAGATGACGTGACATGGCCTTCCTTCGCGTAGCGTCGGTGTGCTCTCATCCCGCGGCCGGCCCGAGCCGCCGCAGGACGTCGAGCACGGTCTCCTGGCTGTAGAAAGCCTCGGGAGGCAGGGAGACGAAGACTTGGATGCTGGTCACTCCGGGCAGGTGGAAGCGCATGATCTGCTCCCGGCACTCCTCCGGGGATCCGCTGATGAACAGCCCGTCGACCACCTCGTCCGAGAGCGCCTTCTGGGCGCCCGCGGGGTCGCCCGCCTCCCACGCGTCGTGCACCTCGCGCAGCAGCTCCCCGTGCCCCAGCCACTCGTGGAACTTGCGGTAGGGCTCGCGGTTCAGGATCCAGGCGAGGAACGGACGGGCCTGGCTGCGGGCGTACTCCTTGTTCTCGGTGGGACAGACGAAGACCTTGACCACCAGCTCCTTGCCCAGGGGCTGCGGGCCGACGGCTTCCAGGATCTTGGGAACGTCCTCGGGGAAGAGCAGGTTCGTGATGGCCCCGTCGCCCTCGTTGAAGCCGAGCCTCAGCATGTTGGGGCGCAGCGCGCCCAGGATGACCTTGACCGGTTCGGTGGGCGGATGCGGCAGGCGGTAGCCGGTGATGGAGAACGTCTCGAACTCATCGGCGACGTACTCGCCGCGCAGGGCCCGGGTGACGAACCGCAGGACGTCCCGTGTGCGTTTGAACGGCTCCTCGAACGGGATGCCGTTGATGTCGCTGACGTGGGCGGGAACCGACGAGCCGAGCCCCAGCAGCAGACGTCCGGGGGCGAGCTGGGCCAGTGTGGCCGCGGTCTGCGCGATCAGGGCGGGACCGCGGGTGAAGACGGGGATGATCCCGGTGCCCAGGCGCAGGGAAGGGGACCAGGCCGCGGTGGCCGCGAGCGGGGTGAACGCGTCGGTGCCACCCCCCTCCGCCGTCCAGACATCGGAGTATCCGATGTCCGGAAGCCGCTCGACGATGTGCTTGTGGTGGCCGATCGTGATGCCGGGGAGGGGCAGGGTGACGCCCCACTTGGGCTGCGCGAGCGGGGAGCGGTCGCTGGAGGGCACGGGGGATGGGGTCCTTTCCTGGTGACGGTGCGCCCCCGAGGAGACGGTGACGGGAGCGGCAGGTTCAGCATCACGCCCTCCGCACCGCCCGAACCAGCCAGGCGTTGATGCCATTACTCCTACTAACAGGACCAACGCCTGGCTGGTTGGCCTTCGTCGGGAGCGTCAGGGTGGTCGAGCCGGCAGCCGGATGTCCCCCGAATTTCGCTCGAAAGGCAACTCGTCTCATGGACAGTTCCTCCACACCCCCCGTAGCCGCCGCCCCGGCGCGGTTGCGCTGGGGTTCGTACTCCTCGGTCTTCCTCCTGCTGTTCCTGTTCGGGACCGAGACGTTCCTCGTGTCCCCGCTGTTGCCGACGATCGCGGGCGACCTGGCCATCTCCGAGCAGGCGGCGGCGTACAGCGTCACCGCGTACGTACTGGTGTACGCGGTCTGCGCGCCCTTCCTCGGCCTGGTGAGCGACCGTGTCGGACGCCGACGCACGCTGGTGGTCGGCTCGGTGCTCTTCCTGCTGTCGAACGTCGCGGCCGCGCTGTCCGACGGGCTGACGCTGCTGATCGTCTCGCGTGCGCTGGCCGGTGTCGCGGCCGCCGCGGCCGGCCCGGCGATCTGGGCGCACATCTCGGAGACCACCGAGGACACGGTGCGCGGCCGCGCCCTGGGTCTGGGCATGGCGTTCTTCTCCTGCGGCCAGGTACTGGGCGTGCCGCTGGGCAGCTTCCTCGCGGGCGCCGCCGGCTGGCGTGCCGCCTTCCTGGCCATGGCCGTCGGCACGCTGCTGGTCGTCCCGCTGCTGCTGAAGCAGGTTCCGGTCAGTGCCATCCAGGCCGCCGCGACCAGCGGCGCCCGCGCGGTGTTCGCCGCCTGGGGGCATGGCGCGCTGCGCAAGGCCCTGCTGGTCAACACCGCCTTCAACGCCGCCAACCTGGGTGCCTACACCTTCATGGGTGTGGTCCTCGCGGACCGGTTCGACCTCTCCGTGACGGCTCTGGGCCTCGTCGGCATCCTCGTCGGCATCGGCAGCATCGTCGGCTCGACGGCCGGCGGGCGGCTCGGCGACCGGGCCAGGGCCCAGGGTCAGGCGCACCTTCCCATGCTCGCCGTATGGGGACTCCTCCTCGCCGTCGGCATCGCCCTGACGGTCTGGGGTCCGGGTCTGGTCCTGGCACTGCTCGGCGTGACCATCTGGTTCGTGGCCAGCGGCGGCTTCGTCACCGACCAGCAGACGCTCGCGGGTACGGCCGCCCCCGAACTGCGGGCGACCTCCAGCGCCTGGCTCACCTCCACGATGTACGCCGGTACGGGCGTGGGCGCATGGGCGGTCGGCCTGTTCTCCGATCTGGCGCTCGGTACGGCCGTGATCGGCGGTGGCCTGGCCCTCGTCGCCGCTCTCGGCGGCCTGATGGTCAGCGCTCAGCTGCGCCGGGGCACCGGCAGCGGACCGCGCGTCGAGCAGGTGGGCGTGGCGGAGAAGGCCTGAGTCCGGCCGCTCGGCGGCTCGATGAGCAGTACCTCACCCAAAGACAGGGCTGAAGGCGCGGCAACCAATCCCCCGGTCGCGCCCTCAGCCCGCCTTTCGTGTCGCCCCGACCGACCGGAGCGGCCGGCTCACCAGAGCCGACACCCTGGCGCTGTCCTCCTGGCTCGCCGGCGTGAACAGCAGGATCAGCGATGCCGGGTCGTCCACCGGGCGCATCGACGACAAGGACACCTTGATGGGCTCGCTGTGCACGGGCGTGACCGTGACGACCCGGGTGGTGAGCTCGCCCACGGAGTGGCAGCTCCACCAGTGGCTCAGCTCGGGCGCGTCCGCCGCCAGCCGCCGGTACAGCTCGGCGACCCGCTCGTCCGCCAGGTTCGCCCCCGCCTGGGCGCGGAAGTGCTGGAAGACGCTCATGGCCAGCGGCTCCCAGTCGGTGTCCCGCAGGACGCCGCGCAGGTGGTCGTCGGCGGCGACGAACCACATCAGGTTGCGGCGGTCGGCCGGCACGGCCGAGGGTTCGCCCCACACCGCCGACCAGGCGGCGTTCCAGGCGACCAGGTCGAAGTTCCGGTCGAGCAGGACGGCCGGGCTGGTCAGCCAGGAGTCCAGTACGGGCTGGAGCGAACCGTTCAGCGGCGCACGGGCCGAGGCCGCCTCGGGCTCGTAGTAGCCGGCCAGGCGCAGGGCGTGGCGCACCTCGGCGTCGTCGAGGCGCAGCACCCGGCCGACGGACTCCAGCACCTGCCGCGAAGCGGTGACCCTTCCCTGCTCCAGCCAGGTGTACCAGGCGATGCTGACACCGGAGAGGGAGGCGACTTCCTCCCGGCGCAGGCCCGGGGTCCGGCGACGGGACGTGGCGGGCAGGCCGACGTCCTCGGGCTTGAGCAGCGCGCGATGGGCCCTGAGGAATGCGCCGAGTTCAGGACCGGCGGTGGGAGTTGACATGTATGTGGCTCCTTCACGGGCGCCGGGAGGAACCCGGCCATGATAGACCGCGCCGCGACGGCCCGGCTGTTTTCTCCCCTGTGGGAGGGACCAGCCGGGCCGTTCCGCGACGCGGGTGCTACGCAGGTCGTGTGGTCATGTTCCACAGCCGGACCGGCATGTTGCTGACGTGTCCGCGCTCCTGCTGGCGCCGCCATGCGGCTTCGCCCACGGCCCCGAAGAAGGCCGCGCGCTTCGCGGGTTCGACCAGGCGGCTGTAGTAGTCGCCGAAGGTCGCCGCGTGGAAGTGCTCGTACTCGGCCGCGCTGTCGACCCGTACGACGGCGTCGCGTTCCGTGGTGGCGACGATCCGCAGGTCCCGCTCCAGGAGCTCCTTGAGGCCTTCGGTGCCGCGGGTCCGGGTGGCTATGGGAAGGATGTCCTCACCGGCGAACAGCTTCGGCACGAGCGCACGGTCATGGCCGAGCGCGACGAGCGCTTCGCGTACCAGTTCGTCCTCGCCGCCGAGGCCGTGCCCGTCCCGCGCGGGGTGGTAGGTGGTGAGCAGGAACGTCCCGCCCGGCGCCAGGTGCTGCCCCACCCAGTCGAAGATCCGCTCTTCGACGGGGTAGAGCCAGTGGAGCACCGAGGTCATGGTGATGAGGTCCGGGGACAGCTCCAGGGGTTCCGGAGCCGTCAGGTCGGCCTGCCGCAGCAGGACGCGGCCGCCGTAGCGCTGGAGCCGGCTCGCCGCCTCGGAGAGCCGGAACGTGGACTGCTCCAGGCCCACGACGGTCTCCAGGGACGGGAACCGCTCCAGGGTGGCCTGCAGCAGCTGCCCGATGCCGCTTCCGAGGTCGGCGTGGACGCGCGGGGCGGCGGGGGCCTGCGCCAGCACCCAGTCCTGGTCGTTGGCCTGGCGCAGCTTGCTCGCGTCGGAGTACCCGGAAAGGGTGCTGGCCTGTATCTCCACTGCGGAATTGGTCACGAACGCTCGCCTTCCGAGGTGTCTGCGGTGGTGTGGGTGGGGGCGGAGGGTGTGGAGGGGGCTGAGGGGGCGGCGATCAGCTGCTCCAGGCGGCTGCGGACCTCGCTCTGGTCCTGCCGCTTGTAGATGTTGATCCGGTTGCGGGCGAGGTCGCCGCGGTGCACGTACTCGTACAGGTCCTGGCGCTGGCCGAAGCTGTCGCCGGTGAGGTCCCACGCGAGCCGGAACAGGCGGGACTTCTTGTCCGCGGGCATGTTCTTGCCGCGCATGTAGCGGTCGAGGTGCGGACGCAGCCGCGGGTTGTCCAGGTCGTTCGGGGTGGGCTGCATGAGGATGCCGGCCGAGCCGATGTTCCGTACGACCGCCACGGCGGCGGCCGCCACCTCCGCGGACCACACGCGGCTGGCCGCGGTGTCGCCCGGCGCGAGCAGGCCGCTGTCGGTGACGGTCGCCCGGGCTTCGGCGGCGTCGATGAAGTACTCGGTCAGCTCGGCATAGCTGGCGAGCTTGCCCAGCTCTTCCTGGATGTTGCGGAAGCCGTCCACTCCGATGCTCTCGGCGAGCATGGTGGCCGTGCCCAGCAGCGTGCGCAGCCGCTCGCGGTAGCGGATGTGGCCGATGTACGCGCTCCAGGCGTTGATCCGGCCGAGGCCGGTCCGGGCCAGTGCGCCGTCGCGCAGCAGGAACACCCGGTCCCAGGGCACGAGCACGTCGTCGAAGAAGAGCATGGCGTCCTGCTCGTCGAAGCGCCCGGCGAGCGGGTGCTCGTGCCCGTACGGCTCGGCCCCGAAGGGCTCCCGGCAGAGCGTGATCAGGCCGGGTGTGTTCAGCGGCAGGGCGCACCAGACGACGAACTGTTCGCCGCGCCGCTGGGTGAAGGAGGCGGAGAGGTAGACGAGCACCTCGTGGGCGGTCGGTGCCAGGGTGGTGAGCTGCTTGGCGCCGCGCACCACGATGCCGCGGTCGTTCTCCTCGATCACCCGCAGGGCGAGGTCGGGGTCGTCCACGGGATCCGCGGACCGGTCGATCTGCGGGTCGCCGAGCGCGTGCGTCAGGACGAGGTCGTTGGTCGCGCAGTGGCGGTACCAGGCCTCGGCGTTGGCGCCGAATCCGGGCCGGCTCGCTTCCAGTTGGTGGCGGAAGTCGTACAGCCCCAGGGCGATGCTCGCCATGAACGCCGGGGACCGGCCGTGCTGTCCCATGCTCTCCCGGAGCCAGACCTCCGCGCTGCGGCGCTGCGTCCGCAGGTCTTCCAGGGTGCGCGTGGGCTGGTAGGCGCGGGCCAGGGTGAGACCGCTCTGCGGGTCCTTCCACGTCATCAGGGGGGCGTGCTCGGGATCGTGTTGGAGGTCGATGAGCCTGGCCAGCTCGTCGACGGAGGGCTTGAAGGCCGGGTGGGAGGCGGGGTCCGTGACGCGCTTGCCGTCCAGGTAGAGCTCCCGCCCGTCATCGAGACTGGCGCGGTAGCGGTCGCCGGTCTGGACGCCCAGCGGGGCCTTGCCGGTCTTGGTGGTGGCCGGTTCGCTCATGTACGTACTCCTGGTGCCGTGGGCGCCCGGTCCGGGCGCGGGGGTGAGGTGGCGGTGAGGGCGGCCAGGGCGTGGTAGCCGCCCGCGCGGTAGAGCAGCGGCTCGCCTTCCGAGCCGGCGGCCGCTACGGGCCGGCCGACGAGGATGCTGTGGTCGCCGCCCGGCAGCACGCTGTGCAGTCGGCAGTCGAACCAGCTCAGGCAGTCCTCCAGAACAGGGGCCCCGGTGGCCTCCGTACGGGTCGCCACCCCGGCGAAGGCACCGGTGGCGCGGCCCGCACCGGGGGTGGCGAAGCGCTGCGAGAGGTATTCCTGGCCGACGCGGAGCACGCTGACGGCGAGGCGTCCGGAGTCGCCGACGGCCCGGACGAGGGGGCTGTGCCTGGTCACCGCGACGCTGATCAGGGGCGGGTCCATCGACAGCGTGACGAAGGACGAGACGGTCTTGGCGAAGAGCTCGTCGCGGAGCCTGGTGGTGAGGACCGCAACGCCCGTGGCGCAGGTGCGCGCGGCCTGCCGGACGAGCTCGGGGTGGAGGGTGTGCGCACTGTCGCTCGGTGCCGTCATCGCAGGCCCACCTTGTAGGCGCGCAGCCATTCGTCGACCTGGAGCAGGTGGTCCAGGCCGCCTACGGGGTTGGGTGCGGTGCGGGGGCTCGGCAGCGGCCGTCCGTGGCGGATGGCGTCGCGTACGACCTCCCTGTCGACCAGGTCGAACACGGGGGCCGCGGCATCGGCGAGCAGGTCGTTCATGCGGGCCGTGAGCACCTCGGTGTACCGGACGGCGGGTGTGGAGGGGTAGCCGCTCTTGGGCCGGTCCACCACCTGGGGCGGGAGCAGGTCCCGTACGGCCTCGCGGAGGATGCCCTTGGGGGTGCCGCCGAGCGACTTCAGTTCCCACGGGATGTTCCACGCGTACTCCACCAGGCGGTGGTCGCAGAACGGCACCCGTACTTCCAGGCCGACCGCCATGCTGACGCGGTCGACGCGGTCGAGCAGCGGGGGCATCCACCGGGTGAGCGCGAGGTGGCCGACCTGGCGCAGGCGGCGCTGGCTGCCCTGCTCACCGGGCAGTTCCGGCGTCTCGGCGAGCGAGTCGCGGTACTGCTGGGCGGTGTACTCCTCGGGCCGTACCGCCGCCCTGACCTCCGGGCGCAGGAGCGCGGCCGGGGTCTGGCGGCCGTGGAGCCAGGGGAAGGTGGTGGCGGCGAGGCCCTCGGGTGCGTGGAAGTAGGGGTAGCCGCCGAAGACCTCGTCGGCCGCCTCGCCGGACAGCGCGACCGTGGACTGCCGTCGGACCTCGCGGAACAGCAGGTACAGGGAGGCGTCCATCTCGCCCCAGCCGGGGCGGTCGCGGGCGCGCAGGACCATGTCCCTGGCCTCCAGCAGGTCGTCGTCGGGGAGGACGACCTGCGAGTGCCGGGTGCCGAGGTGGTCGACGACGGCCTGGACGTACGGCGCGTCGTGCGTGGTGCGCCAGTTGTCGGGGCGCAGTGCGGTGGCGCTGTCGGGGAAGTCCACGGAGAAGGTGTCGACCTTGTCGTGGCCGGCCCGGCTGCGCGCGAGGGCCGCCAGGGCGGTGATGGCGCTGGAGTCGATGCCGCCGGAGAGCAGGGTGCACAGCGGTACGTCGCTGAGCAGTTGCCGTTCCACGGTGTCGGTGAGCAGTTCGCGGATCTTCGCGGTGGTGGTCGCGGTGTCGTCGGTGTGCGCTTCGGAGTGCAGCTGCCAGTAGCGCACCTCGCGGGTGGCACCGCGGGTGACCTTCAGGAGGTGGCCGGGGCGCACCTCGCGCATCCCGCGGAAGAGGCCGTGCCCGGCCGTGGGCGCCGCGGGCAGGGCGAACAGCTCCGCGATGCCTTCGGTGTCGAGCTCGGCGCGGAAGCCGGGGTTGGCGAGGATGGCCTTGGGTTCGGAGCCGAAGAACAGGCCGGTGGCATGGGCGTGGTAGTAGAGCGGCTTGACGCCGAGGCGGTCGCGTACGAGCGTCAGTTCCTGGGCGCGGGTGTCCCAGATCGCGTACGCGTAGATGCCGTTCAGCCGGCTCGGTGCGTCGGCGCCCCACCGGAGGTGGGCCTGCAGGACCACTTCGGTGTCGGACTCCGTACGGAAGTGGTGCCCCAGGGACTGGAGTTCGGTGCGCAGCTCGCGGTAGTTGTACAGCTCACCGTTGTAGGCGAGCACCGCTTGCGGTGTCTGCTGCGGGCCGGCGTCGGTCAGGGGCTGCACACCGCCCTGGAGGTCGATGACGGCGAGCCTGCGGTGTCCGAGCGCCGCGCGGGCCGAGAACCACGTGCCGCCGGCGTCCGGTCCCCGGCAGGCCAGCGTGTCGGTCATGGCCTGTACGGTCTGCCTCTGCTCGCGCAGGTCGCGGTCCCAGTCGAGCCAGCCGGTGATGCCGCACATCACGCCTCCTGAGCGGTGTTGGGGGCGGTGTTGGGAGCGGTGTCCGGGGCGGTGGCCTCCCAGTGGCAGCCGTGTCCGCTGCGGTCCTCGCGGAGCTGGTAGGAGACCTCGTACCCCTTGGCGCGTACGTTGGCCGACATGGCCTTGGTGCAGTAGGTGCACGGTGAGGCGAGCGTGAGGCGTACGCCGTTGCTCCTGGCCTGTTCCCGGTAGTCCCAGATCGCGCAGTGCGTGATGTTCACGGAGGCGACGGCGGCCGGTCCGGAGCCCTCGGCCACGTGCACCCGGTACTGCGATCCGTAGAGTTCGGCTTGGCGCGCGATGCGCCTGACGGGGTCGGCGGCGCCGCCGTCGCGGTCCGGCTCCACCGTGCGGTGGACCTCGGCGATGGAGGCGGCCCAGTCGGCGAGGATGCCCTCGCCGTAGCGGGAGACCAGGAACCGCTCCATCAGGGCCTGGCCCCGGAAGAAGATCCGCTGCCAGGCGGCCGACGCGTGGGTGGAGGACATCGGCAGGTCGGCGAATATCTCCGCCTTGAGTCCGAACCAGGCCTTCAGGTCGGCGGCCGGGCCGCGGGCCACCAGGAAGCGGGTCAGTCCGGCTTCGGCCTCGTGCAGCCGCTGGCGCCACAGGGCCGCGCGCTCCGCATCCGACATCGCGGCGATGGCCTCGTCGTCCGCGGACCGCCGGTCGATGACTCGCTCGTCGCCCTGGCCGGCCGCACGGGTCCCGCTGCCGGAGTCGACGGACGGGGGTGCCGCGAGGCCGAGGGCCGGGCCCACCGCCGTGGCCCCTTTGGCCGCTGCACTCATCAACTTCTCCCTCTGCGAATGGGGGGCCGGACTCGGACGCCCGGCCTGAGACCACGCTAGGAACGGCGGCCTGCCCCCAGAAGCTCCCTTCGTCTCGGATGGTGGTGACCTTCGGAGGTCCCGGGAGGCTCCCAACAGCCCTTCGGGGAACGTGACAGCGCACCGCGGCGCCATCGGGCCGGGCGGTGTGCCGCGCAACCGGGACGGGGGCCCGTGACCAGCGAGAAGGCCACGGCAGCGGGAACGACCGCATGTCACACCGCGCTCCCGGCACCGGGGGAAGCGGGGCCGGCCCCTTCGGCGACCCGTCGTAAACCCGAAGGCTCCCCAGGGCTGCCCAGGGCGGAGCCCGCCACGGTCAAGGGCGGGGTCCCTGGTGGACACCCGCCCTTGAGGTACCGACGCCGAATCAGCGTGATGACGGCATGGCCGCGGCTCTCACGCCAGGCCCTGGCGATGGGCGTAGAGCGCCGCCCGCAGCCGGTCGGGCTGGCGGATCTTGCGCATGGCCTGGGTCAGATGCTTCTTGACCGTGGCGACGGAGAGCGAAAGGGCCCTGCCGATCTCCGCGTTCGAGAGCCCGCGCGCCAGCATGGACAGTACGGCCCGTTCACGGTCGGTCAGACCCGCCTCGTCCACGGAGGGTTCGGGATCCTCCGTGAACTCCGGGGCCTCGTCCTCCTCCAAGGGCGCCGGCAGGAAGATCGAACCGCCGGCCGCGACCACCGCGATCGCCCGGATGACACAACCGGCGTCCTGGTCGAGGGGGAAGGCACCGCTCACCCCCGCCTTGAGCATCTGGCTCACCTGGGACGCGGTCGCGGCCTGGCGCAGCAGGACGATGCGCACATCGGCCGCGCCCCGTGTCCGGCGCATGCTGCGGACCATGGCGAGGTCCTTGCGCAGATCGTCGGTCGCGCCGAGCAGGATCACGTCGGGGCGGTAGCGGTTCACCTCCGACAGTGCCTGCCAGTGGTCCCGGACGGCGCCCACCACCTGGAGTCCCTCGCTCCGTGCCCCGTTGAGCACGCTGCGCAGTCCGGCGAGGGCGATGGGATGCCCGCCCGCCAGCAGGATCCGGGCGAGGACCCACGGCGAATTCGCGGCGCTGTCGTTTCCGGCGGGATTGGACAGGGGAGTCAACCACCGCCCCTCGGGCAGCGCGGCGTCCTCTCTGAACAGCCTCTGGTGTCCGGCGACGGTGTCGAAGGGGTTGGACGCCTCGACTTCGATTAATTCCTGCTCGGATAATTTGGCCACCTCGAGAAACTTCGAGCGTCCTGAGCCCTGTTGGGGCCTTCTGCGGGAGGCGCCGGTGGTGGATTCCATTCCTATGGTGAATCTGTTCATTACATTACTCCCCCGAGAGATGCAAGCTCAATTCTGGAACTGTCGAGGATAACTTTCACCAGCGCCCCGGTGCCCAACGACTGGATCACACCATCGAATTCCGGACACGTAACAACGACAGCCCTAGCTCTATTCCCTTGGATGGCGCAGATCGGCCGGGCGCAATTCAGTGCGCCCTCATCTCAAGGGGACGCCCTTCGTTTCGCGCATGCCGACGTAGACGAGGGTCGACACCAGGGTCAGCCCGGACACGTACCAGCCGAACCGGTCGGCCTGGCCCCTCGCGATCAGCGACGTGGCCAGGTACGGGGCGGTGCCGCCGAAGGCGGCGACGGTGACCGCGTACGGCAGGCCGATGCCCGCCGTGCGCACCGAGGCGGGGAACAGCTCGACCATCACGGCCCCGCTCACCGCCGTGTACCCGGTGAGCAGGACCATTCCCGCACACGAGATCAGGAGCAGGCTCCAGAAGGAGTCGCGGAGCAGCCCGAGCAGCGGAACGGTCAGCACGGTGAACCCCGAGCCGAACGTGATCAGCAGCGGTTTGCGGCCCACCCGGTCCGACAGCCGGCCCGCCAGCGGCTGCAGGGCGGTGAAGAACGCCAGCGCGATGGTGCTCACCGTGAGCGCCGAGCCGGGGTCGAACCCGACGACGAGCCGCGCGTACGTGGGCAGGAACGTGGTCCACGTGTAGAAGGTGACCGTGGCTCCGAGGGTCATGCCGACGATCAGCGCCGCCTCGCGCGGGTTGGTGCGCAGGAAGTCGAAGGGCCTGGGGCGGGCGGTCCGTTCCGTGCCCGGGTGGTACGTCTCCTGCGTTCCGTGCCGTACCCACAGACCGGTCAGGCAGGCCACGGCGCCGAGGCCGAAGGCCAGCCGCCAGCCCCACGCGTGCATCTGCCCCGCCGTCAACTGCCAGGTCAACAGGGCGGCGACACCCGAGGCCAGGAGCTGCCCGAGGTTGCCGCTCACGTAGGCGATGCTCGAATAGAGCCCGCGTCGGGTGGCGGGCGCGGATTCGACGACGAAGACCGCGGACACGGTCGACTCGCCGCCCACCGACAGCCCTTGGGCGAGCCGGATGACCACCAGCAGGACCGGGGAGGCCATGCCGATCTGCTCGTAGGTGGGGAGCAGGGCCATGGCCAGCTGCCCGCAGCCCATCAGGGTGATCGTCGTCGCCATCGCGGTACGGCGGCCGTGCCGGTCCGCGAGCACGCCGATGAGCAGGCCACCGACCGGGCGGGCGGCGAAGCCCACCGCGAAGACGACGAAGGCGCTCAGCGCGAGGACGACCGGATCACCGCCGGGCGGGAAGATCTGGTCGGCGAAGTAGGCCGAGAGGTACGCGTATGCCAGCCAGTCGTACCACTCTGCGAGGTTGCCGGCGGAGGCCGCCAGCAGCTGGCGCCTCCCGTTCACGACAGGGGTGGGAGGGGGTGGCGCAGAGGGCGGAGAGGGTTCCGACGGAGCGTCAACTCTCATGACGCCGGACCTGCCGGAGGCTCCGGTGGTCGGCGATTCCACACGAGCCCGGTCTACAGTCTCCGACGTCCGTGATGCCTGCGCTCCGGGCGGGGACGAAAACTAAGACACAGCGGCTCATATCGATCGTCTTTCGTGGTGCGGGGGGACGCTGTGACATCGGCCGACCACGCCACAGCGACGGGACGACATACATGGAGGACCTCATGGAGCATCACTCTCCGCATACTGATCTGTCAACCGCGCCTATTGCGTGACGCGTTACCCCACGCCAAGGTGGCGAAAAACGATCCCCGTCCGCCCCGCACCGAGCCGATGCGATGTCGCTCATGCCGGAGAGAATTACGGAAAGGCGAGTCGGCGCACGACGACCGGTTTCCCGCACCGGGATACCGCACCGCGGATACGGGCGGCGGACGAATTGTTCGGTCAGCCCACCCCGTCGCCGCTAGGGTTCACGGATGCGCATGTACCTCTCCTCCTTCCGCACCGGCGACCACCCGGAGGAGATGTCGGCGTTGCTGGACCGTCCCGCCGAAGCGGGTGAGGTCGCGGTGATCGCCAACGCGATCGACGCCCTGCCGGGCAGCGAGCGCCGGGCCGCTGTCGAGCGGGAGATCACCGCACTCGCCGGGCTCGGTCTGCGGGCGGTCGAGCTGGATCTGCGTGCGTTCTTCGGTCGCCCCCCGGCCCACGTGGCAGCCGCTCTGGCCCGCTTCCCCCTGGTCTGGGTCCGCGGAGGCAACGTGTTCGTCCTGCGGCACGCCCTGGCGCTCAGCGGCGCCGACGAGGCCCTGATCGGGCTGTTGCGGCAGGATGCAGTCGTCTACGGCGGATACAGCGCCGGCGCGTGCGTGCTGGCGCCCGACCTGCGCGGGCTGGAGCAGTGCGACGACCCGCGAGCGGTGCGAGCCGCGTACGACGCCGAGGCTCGCTGGGACGGACTCGGGCTGCTGGACTACGTCGTGGTGCCGCACATCGACTCTCCCGGGCATCCCGAATCCGAGATCCTCGGCGTCGTGGCCGGCGGATACCGCGCGGGAGGTGTCGCCCATCGGACCCTGCGCGACGGCCAGGCCCTCGTGGTCAACGGCGGCAACAGCTACGTCTGCTGACCCCCGCTCGCGCCCAGGGCGCGCAGTGCGGCCGTGATCGTCTTCGGCCGGGTGTACTCGCGCAGGGCCAGCACGCTCAGGTCGGTTCCGTGTCCGGAGGCGCCCCGGCCGCCGTGCGGCAGCTCGGCGGTCTGCACCAGGTGGCAGTTCACCCACACCTCGCCCGCGTCGATCCGGCGCGCAAGGCTGAGCGCGGAGGCCAGATCGCTGCTCCAGACGCTCGCGGCGAGCGCCTGGGACGTGCTGTTGGCCAATTCCACGGCGTGCTCCACGCTGTCCGCCGGCTGCACCGTGAGGACGGGTGCGAACACCTCTTCCGTGATCGCGGGGTCGTCCTCGGGCAGCCCGGCCAGCAGGGCGGCCGGCCGCCAGAAGCCGTTCTGCTCGTCGGCGGGCACCTCGACCTCGCCGCGAAGGACCGTCTTCGCGCGGGTGGTACCGAGGATCCGGTCGTACCGGGCAGCCTGGTCGGCGTTGTTCAGCGGCCCGAAGTGGACCCCGGCGGTGTGCGCGGCCATGGCCGCGCCCAGTCCCTCGACGGCCTTGTCGTGGTGCTCCGCGAGCACGATCACGCGGGCGGGTGCGGCGCAGCTCTGTCCGGCGTTGTACACCGAGGCCGCGACGATGTCCGTCCAGGCGTGCTCGGGTGCGTCCGGCAGGACCACGACCGGGCAATTGCCGCCCAGTTCGAGACTGGTGCGCTTGAGCCCGGCGCGCACCGCGACGTCGGTGCCGCCGCGCACGCTGCCCGTGAACGCGACCGCGTCCACATCGCTCTCGACCAGGAGCTGTCCGGTGGTGCGGTCGCCGGTGAGAGCGGTGAGCACGCCGGAGCCCAGGGTGCCGTCGGCCAGCTCGGCCATCAGCAGTGCGGTGTCCGGCGTGGATTCGGCCGGTTTGAGCACCACCGTGTTGCCGGTGGCCAGCGCGGGCGCCAGCCGCCAGACCGCCATCATCAGCGGATAGTTCCACGGCACGATCACGCCGACCACGCCGATCGGCTCCCAGCGCACCCAGCTCTCGTGGCCGTCGAGCAGCCCGCCCGCGGCCGGGCTCAGCTCCGTACGGGCCGCCTGTGCGTAGAACCGGATCAGGTCGACGGCCTGCTCCACTTCGCCCGCGGCCTCCGCCGCGGGCTTGCCCGTACCTGCCCGCTCCGCCGCGGCGAACCGCTCCGCGCGGGAGCCGATCGCGTCGGCCAGGGCGGTCAGCCGCTCCGCGCGCGCCCTGGGCGTGAGCGCCCGCCAGACCGGCAGCGCCGAGCGGCAGGCGTGGACGGCGCCGGCGACCTCGGACGCACGGCTCAGCGTGGATGCGCCGCGGCGGCGTCCGGTACGGGGGTCGAGGAGGACCAGGGGCTCTGTCACTGCCCGTCTCCGTTGCACTCAGAGGCGTACATGTCGCCCTTTCCAGTGATGAATTGTGGTCATGTCCGCCCTATGCCTCCATCGCCCGGTCCGGCCAGGGCCAGGGTGCGGCGGGGAGGCCGCCGGGTTCCAGGCCGTACGGCAGGAGGGACTCGACGGGCAGCCGCCCTGCCTCCCGGGCCCACCGGGCGAACTCGTCGGCCTGCGGAGACCCGGCTTTGCCCAGGGCGGTCAGGAGCGCTTCGTGGCAGGAATCGGTGGTCCAGCCCCGGTCGATCCTCGCGAGCGGGTCGCGGCGCAGGAGCTCGTCGACGGCCTCGGCCGCTCCGGCCGCGAGGAACTCCTCGATCAGCCGGGCGACACTGTTCATGTGGGTCAGGTCCGCGCCTGTGGCGGCCCGCCGGATGAGGACCTCTCGCGGTTCCCGCAGGCCGTGGGCGGTCATGGTGGTCAGCAGGTATCCGATGCCCATGGTGTCGGCGAGGTCGATGCCGACGGCGGCACGGTCGGCGAACGCGCGGGCGGTTTCCGTCACCCCCATCTCACAGAGGGTCTCCAGGAGACCGGCGAGCGTGTGCCAATCGCCGTAGGTGCCCGCGTCGATCAGGTCCACGAGCCCGCGGTCGAGGAGGATCCCCACGGCCTCGGACGCACCGGCTTCGTGGAGGAACCAGAGCATGAAGTCCATGGTGTCCACGCTCGGGCTCTCGACGTGCTCGGCGATGTGCCGGGCCAGCCGCAGGGCTCCTTCCAGGGCGCCGGCCTCGGACAGTTGGCGCACGACGAAGACCATGTCCCCGTACGGAGTGTGGGCCAGCGCCCGCCGCATCAGTGGGTCGATGCCCCGCTCCGCACCCGTCGCCCACAGCACCTGGACGACCTCTTCGACGAAGTCCGGGTTGGTGAAGTCCGTGTCGTGCACGACGGCCGACGCCAGTGCGTCGAACTCGGCCACCGATCCGGTCCGCAGCAGCGTGGTGAGGAGGGAGGACAGTTCCGCCGGATCGAAGTAGTAGACCTCGTCGATCGGCTTGCGCCCCAGCAGCTGCCGCGTGGCCCCGGCCCGGCCCGCGGTGTGGAACAGGTTCAGGAGCGAGGCCACCGCCTCCGCACTCTCCAACGAGACCCCGGCCGCCACCCGGTCGGCCAGTTCGGTGAACTCATCCTCCGCCCCCAGGTCCCGGAGCTCGGTCAGCAGCTCGCAGAGGACGGACTCGACGTCGTAGAAGTCGGGACGGCCGACGACATCGACGTGCCGGGCGAGCGAGCGGCCGAGCAGGGTCCGTACGCCCTCCTCGTCTCCGGCCTGCCGGAGCACCCGGAGCAGACACAGCACGACATCGGCCTCGGTGAGCCCGATCCGGGCCGCCGGGTCCAGGGCGAGCAAGGTGCGCAGGGCCTGCTCGGCCCCGGCCTGCCGCAGGACGCGCATCAGCCAGGGCAGTTCGTCGGGGTCCATGCGCGGCGCCTCGGCCACGATGCGGGCCACGAGCACGGCGACGGCGTCGGGCGCACCGACCGTGTCCAGTACGTGGAGGAGCCGGCTGACGCTCCATCCGCCCGCAAGGTCGGCATGTGCGGCCGCGCGGGGCGCCAGCCGCGCGACGACCTGGTGGGCACCGGCCCGTGCGAGATCGGGCAGCGCCCAGACGATGGCATCGGGATCGATCCGGTCCACATGGACCGCCAGTGAGTCGCCGAGGGCTTCCGTGACCTCCGCCGACACGCCCCTGTCCGCCAGTCGCCCCGCCAGCGCGCCGACCGCCCGTACGTCCGCCGGGTCGACCTCCGCGACGAGGCGCCGGGCGAGCGTGTCGACGGACTCCTGGGATCCGGACGCGCGCAACGCGGCGAAGAGCCCGTCCAGGCCCCCGCCGTTGGACACGTCGGCGTGCGCCGCGGCCCAGGCGGCGGCCTTCGCCGCGTCGGGGTGCCGTGTCGTCCGTTCGACGATACGGACGCACGCGTCGGCGGCGCCCGCGAGTGCGGCCCGTCGGTCCAGCCGGAGGGCGTGCCCGAAGAGGCCGCGCTTCCAGGCGGCGGCCTGGAGCCGGTGGAGGTCCTCGGCATCCTCCGTCTGCCGGACGAGTGCCTCCCACAGGGCCACGGACCCGGCGCGGTCCCCGTGGCGTGGCGCGGTGTGCTGGAGGAGGTAGTCGGCGGGTTCGTAGCGGGGCGGCGCCCCGGCGAACTCCCGTAGCGCCCGCAGCGGTGTGAGGGTGCTGCGGATGTCGGCGCGGGAGCCGTCGGCGCGCACGCCGCCCGTCAGCGCCTCCAGTTCGGGGCCGGCCCAGTCTTCGCAGGACGCGTGGTCGTGCAGGGCGAGGGCTCCGTCGGCCGCCGCCGCGAGGAGGGCCCGAGGGAGGCGCAGCTGGTGGCCGAGGCGGCGGGCCTCGAGTGCGGCGGTGACCAGGGCGTGCTCACGCGGGGTGAAATGGCCCCCGGGACCGCTCAGGTAGGCGGCCAGCAGCTCGGGCCCGCCGGCCAGGTGCTGGACGACCCGGCCGTCCGCCGCACCGGCGCGCTCCGCGGAGCGGAGACGGGCGTCGCCCTGGTCGAGGGCGAGCTTCCCCCAACGGCCGCGCTCCTCGGCGGTCAGCTCGCGCGGTACCTTGAAACGCCGGGCGTGAGCGCCGGTGAGCAGAGCCCGGGTGTGCCGGTGGGGGTCCTCACGGCGTCCCTGGGTGGTGAATTCGCGCCAGTACGGGTCCTCCCACAGGGTGGCGACGGCAATGATGCCGGGCCGCTCTTGCAGGACGGTGGTCAACTCGGCCGCGGCCTTCTCCCCTTCGCGGTCGTGCACGATCCGCTGGAGCTCGTCCAGCCACAGCACGCACCCCTCCCGGAGCTCGTCCCCGGGGAGCAGGTCGAGCAGGTTCCGGGCGGTCTGCGGGCGCAGCACCCCGAGGTCCGGTGCCACCTCCAGGAGCGCCTCGTACAGCGCCCTGGTCTTGCCGGTCGACGAGTCGCCGGTCAGCACCGCGAGAATCGAAGTCCCGCTCGCCACCGCATACTTGAGATACTCCCGCAGTGCATGGTCGTGGTCGCGGATCAGGTAGGGCGTGAGGGCGGGCGCCGTGGTGGACCCGGGCGACCCGGGCAACAGCGCTTCCCCCACCCAGAGTTGCCCGGGGGTGAGGTCCAGGATGGTCCGGCGCCCGGCGGGCGCCCGGCCGGAGGCGGATGTCCGCTTTTCGCGCGCCTGCTCGTCGCGGGCCCGGTCCAACAGGTCGCGGAGCTCGCGTTCGGACACGGGTACTTGCGCCCACTCACCCCACAGAGTGGCGAGCGCGACGACTCGGTCGTCGCTGTGCACCTGAGGGATCTTCAGTTCTGAGGCCTCCTTGGGCGCCCAGTCGCTGATCCGCTGCTTCGGGAACCCCTGCGCGCCTGGGCGACCGGATGCCTTGAGCGCCTTCTCCACCTCACCCTGTGAGGCAGACAGCCCCTGAGCGCTCCGGGCGACCGCCGCGCGCTCGCTCAGACCGTGCAGCACCTCCCACAGCCGCTGCCGTGCCGCACCCATCGCGCTCCCCCTCCCCCGGCCCGTACTTCCCCTGCCCGTTCCGCCCGTTGCGGGTGCTCCGGGCACCGATCCGCGAGGGCGTTGACCAGCAGGATAGATCGCCGGGCGCCCGGTCCGCCCGGGTGTGGGGGGCTGCTGCGATGCCCGGCCGCAGGGTGATGCCACGGACCGCACACGGGGCGCGGCCAGGGCGCAAACCGCCCTTGAACTGCGGAGGTTCACATGCGTGGCAACGGCGACCGCGACGGCGGCGGGGCGGAAGAGGAACACAAGGAGCAGGAGCCGGGCACGGATCCGCGCCCCTCCCTGTGGAAGGAAGCGCGGCGCAGCGCCGTGCTCGGCCTGGCCGGCGCCGCCTGCCCTCTCCTGCTCGTCCTGGCCGAGTGGTGGGCCCGTACGCACTGAGCGGCGCGGTGCGTGGTCCCCCGGGTCAGCGCAGCTGGCGGCGGACCAGGTCGTGGAAGAGGCCGGTCGGGTCGGCGAGGAGTTCGGCGGGGGTGCCCTGCTGCACGATGCGGCCGTCCGCCATGGCGATCACCCGGTCGGCGTCCATGATCGTGGAGAGGCGGTGGGCGATCACGATGCGGGTGGCCTGCAGGGTGCGGGTGGATTCGATGACCACCCGCTGGGCCTCGTTGTCCAGGGCGCTGGTGGCCTCGTCGAAGAAGAGGATGCGCGGCTTGCGGATGAGGGCCTGGGCGATCATCAGGCGTTGGCGCTGGCCGCCGGAGACGGTGCCGCCGCCGTCGGACAGCATGGTGTGCATGCCCATCGGCATGGCCTTGATGTCCTCCGCCAGGCCCGCCATCGCGGCGGCTTCCCAGGCCTCTTCGAGCGAGAACGTACCGGCGCCGCAGATGCAGTCGAGGATCGAGCCGGTGAAGGGCTGGGCGTTCTGGAGGACGACTCCGCACTGGCGGCGCACGGCCGCCTGGTCGAGTGCCGCCAGGTCCTGGCCGTCGTACAGCACGCTGCCGGAGAGGGGCCGGTCGAAGCCGATGAGCAGCCGCAGCAGGGTCGACTTGCCGCAGCCGCTGGCGCCGACGATCGCCACGAACTCCCCCTGCCCGACGGTGAAGTCGATGTCGTCGAGGACCAGGGGGCCGTCGTCCGTGTAGCGGTAGGAGAGGCCCTTGGCCTCGATGGCGCCGGTCAGCCGGCCCGGTCGGGTACTGGAGCGGCCCGCCTCGGGGGATTCCCGTAGCAGCGGCTTGATCTGTTCGAACATCGGCAGGACCGCGGCGGCCGAGATGAGTGCGCCCGTCAGCTGTGTGACGGAGGACAGGAGCATGGTCAGCGCGGTGCTGAAGGTGAGGAACTCGCCGGCGGACATGGCCCCGCGGGCCGGTCCGGCCAGCAGCATGAACATCACCAGGGTGCACAGCGGCAGGTAGACCGCGCCCAGCACCGTGATGACGTTCTGGATCCGGCCGATGCGCTGCTGCAGGTCGCGGGTGCGGGCGAACTCCCGGGCCCAGGCGGCGTACGCGAAGCTCTCGGCCGCGGCGACGCGCAGCTTGGGCAGGCCGCGCAGGGTTTGGAAGGCCTGGTTGTTGAGCTGGTTGCCGAGCTTGATCAGCCGGCGCTGGTAGCGCAGCTGCCACAGCCCCAGGCCCAGGAAGACCGCCGCGATGACGACCAGCATGGCGAGCGCCGCCATCGCCAGCGGCACGCTGTAGACGAGCAGCAGTACGAGGTTCATCGTGCCGACCGCGCCCGCCTGTACGCAGACCGAGCCGATGCCGGACAGCACGCGGCGGATGGCGCTGATGCCCATCGCCGCGCCGGCCAGTTCGCCGGTGGAGCGGCCGGCGAAGAAGGTGGTCGGCAGCCGCAGCAGCCGGTCCCAGACCGCCGGCTGCAAGGTGGCCTCGATCCGGCCCTCCATGCGCAGGATGGAGGTGTTCTGCAGCAGCATGAAGACGGCCGAGACGACGCCGGTCGCGATCAGCGCCAGCCCGGTCTGCACGATGAGGCCCGTCTCGGCCTGCGGGACGTACCGGCCGAGGACCTGGCCGGTGGCGATGGGCACCAGCGCCCCCAGCACCACCGCGGCCAGCCCGCCCAGGATGATGCTGCGCAGCTCCGGGAGGGTGCCGCGCACGCTGAAGCGGAGCAGCGCGGGCAGGCCCACCCGGCCGTCGGGCAGCGGGCGGTAGAGCATGACGGCGTGCGGTGCGAAGCCGGCCTCGTTGGCCTTGCCCACGCGCTCGCGCGTGCCGGCGGCGGGGTCGACCGCCTCGTAGCGGCCGCGCCGCCACAGCAGGGCGACGGGGGTGCCGTCCTGCTCCCGGCGGCCCACGAGCGGGCCGCTGTTCTCGCGCCACCAGCGTCCGCCGAGCCTGACGGCGCGGGTGCGGATCCGTGAGGCGAGCGCGATGCGTTCGACGGGGTCGGTCTGCTCGGAGGTGCCGCCGGCCCCCTCCGGGTCGGACAGGGTGATGCGGGCCTCGGCGGCGACCAGGCGGCATACGGCGAAGGTCGCGTCGGCGCTCGCGCCCCGGTGGGCGTCCCGGCCGGAGCGGTCGATGGACGCCAGCAGCGTCCGGTCCGCCTGGGTGCGGGCCGCCCGGCCGGCCTCGATTCCGGCCGCCGTACGGTCCTCGTGGGCGCGCTCCAGCCGTTCGATCCAGCGGTCCAGGGCGTACAGCAGCCGGTGCTGCTGGTCGACCATGCCCTGCCACATCGCCGCGTCGACGAGGAGGGTGCCGACGGCCTCCGCCTCGTACACGGCGCCGTACTGCACGCTGCCGGGGGTGATCTGCATCCACAGGATGTCGTCGTCGGCCCCGCCGGGACCGGCGATGGCGCCGTCGGCCGGGGGTGCCTGGTAGAGCACGCGCAGGCCGCGGCCGATGCCGCGTGCGAAGGCGTCCTCCAGGGGGCTCGGCTGTCCCACGGCGGCGGCTCCGTACTGCCCTTGATCGGCGTACCACGCTCCGCCCTGGGGCTGGTCGCCGTACTCGGGGCGGTACAGCTCCCGCAGTTCGATGCGGCGCAGCCAACAGCCCTGCAGGGGCCGGCCGACCAGGGTGTGGTCCGGGCCCTCGGCCGGGCCCAGCAGCAGCGTTCCCGGCTCCAGCCGGCCCAGGAAGTGCCAGTGCCCGGCCTGTGCGGCGTCGACGGCGAAGAGGTCCAGCTCGCCCTGTACGACGAGCCACAGGACGAGCGGGCCCTCCAGGGACAGGCTGCGCAGGCCCGTGCAGTCGACGGGCGAGCCCAGTCCGCCCAGGGCCGCGACGACCGGGTCGGCGGCGGTGACCGTGTCGTGGTGCGCGTACGTCACCTCAGTGCTCCTTGACCAGTTCGGCGTACGGGCCCTGCGCGACGACCAGGTACTCGTGCCGGCCGCGTTCCACGACCGTCCCCCGGTCGAGTACGACGATCTCGTCGCTGTCGCGCACCGTGCTGAGCCGGTGGGCGATGACCACGCAGGCGCAGCCGCGGCGGCGCAGGTTGTCGATGATGACCTGCTCGGTCACCGCGTCCAGGGCGCTGGTCACCTCGTCGAGGACCATGACGCTGGGGCGGCGCACCAGCGCCCGGGCGATCTCCAGGCGCTGGCGCTGGCCCCCGGAGAAGTTGCGGCCGTCCTGCTCGACGCGGCTGTGGATGCCGCCGGGGCGGCGGGCGACCACGTCCAGGACGGCGGCGTCCTCCAGGGCGGCGGTGACGGCCTCGTCCGGGATGGACGGGTCCCACAGCGTGACGTTGTCGCGGACGGTGCCTTCGAAGAGGAAGACGTCCTGGTCGACGAAGGAGACGGAGGCGGCCAGCGCGCCGCGCGGAATGTCCTCCAGCCGCATCCCGTCGATCCGGATGGTCCCCTCCCAGGGGGCGTAGAGGCCGGAGATGAGACGGGAGACGGTGGACTTGCCGCTGCCGGAGCCGCCGACGAGCGCGACCTGCCGGCCGGGTCCGACCGACAGCGAGAAGTCCTTGAGCAGCGGGGCGTCCAGCGGGCTGTAGCCGAAGGTGACGTTCTCCAGCTCCACGTGGCCCTTGAGGCGGCGGGTGCCCGCGGCGGGCTCGCGCCGTGAGTGGACGGGGTCGACGGGGAAGTTCTCGACGTCCTTGAGGCGGGCGACGTCGGCGGCGAAGTCCTGGATCCTTCCGGCGACGCCGCCCAGTCGGGAGATGGGTGCGGTGAAGCTGGTCACCAGGGCCTGGAAGGCGACGAGCAGACCGATGGTGAGGTGGCCCTCCACCGCCCGCAGGCCGCCGATCATGAGGATCAGGGCGCTGTTGAACGCGGCGAGGGTGGGCGCGACGATCGCCAGCCACGCGCTGGGCACGCCGAGCCGCTGCTGCACGTCGAGGGTGACCGCGTGCTGTCCGGCCCAGCGGCGGAAGAAGCCGTTCTCGCCGCCGGTGGCCTTCATCGTCTCGATGAGCTGGAGGCCGCTGTAGGAGGTGTTCGTCAGCCGGGCGCTCTCGGCGCGGAGCTTCTGGGTGCCGGTGGCCCGCAGCCGGATCACGATGCGCAGGGCCACCACGTTGAGGAGCGCCACGGCCACGCCGACGAGGGTGAGCTGTGGGTCGTACGTCCACAGCAGCACCGCGTAGAGCACGACCACCACGGCGTCCACGCCCGCGGCGGCCAGGTCCCGGGCGAGGGTCTCGGCGACCGCGTCGTTGGACTGGAGCCGCTGGACCAGGTCGGCCGGGTTGCGCTGGGCGTAGAAGGTGACCGGAAGTCTCAGCAGGTGCCGGAAGAAGCGGGCGCTGCCGAGGGTGGAGGAGATGATGCGCCCGCGCAGCAGGTTGGCCTGCTGGAGGGCGGTGAGCGTCGCGGTGAGGACGAGGGCGACGGCCATCGACGCGAACAGCACGCCCAGCAGGGACGTCTGCTCCCCGATGAGGAACATGTCGATGTACGTGCGGCTCAGGGCCGGGACGGACGCGCCGACGGCGACCAGCAGGAGGCTGGAGAGCACGGCGGCGGCCATGGTGCCCGAAGTGCCGCGCAGGCGGGCCGGCATGGCGCCCAGGACGCCCGGCTTGCGGCCGCCGCGGCGGAAGCCGTCGGCGGGCTCGAAGGTGAGCACGACACCGGTGAAGCTGGTGTCGAACTCGTCCATGGGGACGAACCGGCGGCCCTTGCCGGGGTCGTTGACGTACACGCCCCTGCGGCCGAGGCGGCGGCCCATGCCGTCGTAGACGACGTAGTGGTTGAACTCCCAGAAGAGGACGGCCGGGGCCCGCACCTCGGAGAGCGCGGCCAGGTCCATCTGCATGCCCTTGGCCGCCAGCCCGTAACTGCGGGCGGCCTTGAGGAGGTTGCTGGCGCGCGAGCCGTCGCGGGAGACGCCGCAGGCGATGCGGAGCTCTTCGAGGGGGACGTAGCGGCCGTAGTGGCCGAGCACCATGGCCAGGGCGGCGGCGCCGCACTCCACCGCCTCCATCTGGAGCACGGTGGGGGTGCGTACGGGGCGGGGCGTGCGGCCCCTGGGGGCGGGGGCGGGCCTGCGGCGGCTGCCGCCCTTGGGCTCGGGGCGGTGGCCACGGCGTCCGGCGGGAGGGAGCCGGCGACCCTGCGGGGCGGTCACGGCAGCAGCCAGTCGACGGGGCGGCGGGCGGCGAGGTGGACGGCGCCGGCGACCGGGGTCGTCGAGTCGACGGCGTACGGGGGCCCGTCCTTGGAGGACCACCGGTAGCCGGATTCGGTGGCGGAGGAGCGCTCCAGCTGTACGAGCACGGCGACCGGGTTGCCGTGGCGGGAGAACTGTTCGGCGAGTCCGCTGTCGCCGAGGAAGCCGCTGATCTGCGCCTGCGTCTGGGGCGCACGGCCGACCGCCTTGACGCGACCGCGCAGCATGCCGAACTGCTGCTGCGGGACGGACTGGACGCTGAGGTCGACGGCGGCGCCCACCGGGATCGTCGCCCCGCTGCCGCCCGGTACGTACAGCACGGCCACCAGCGGGTCCTGCGGATCCTTGACGCGCTCCACGGTGGCGACGTCCGCGCCGGTCGCGACGACCGAGCCCACCTTGGCGACGAGGGTCGTCAGGCGGCCGCCGGTCACCACGCGCACGGGGCGGTCCCCCTGCTCCGTACGGACGGTGAGCAGGGGGGCGCCGGGGGCCAGCAGTTGGCCCTCTTCGGCGAGGATTCCCGTCACCTGTCCCGCGACCGGGCTCTGGAGCACGTAACTGCCCTCGGCGTGGGTGAGGATGCCGGGTGCGGTCAGCTTGGAGGACACGGTGCCGGTGAAGGCCCAGAAGGCCGCGGCGGCCATGACGACGACCGTGACGGTCAGGACGAGCCGCCCCTGGGGGCGTGCGAAACGCACCGGCAAATCGAGTTCTTCGGGCGATTGCAGCTTGGAAAGAGCCTTTTGGCGAAACTGCACGGACTATTCCTTCAACTGCATTCGTATCGGTCGGGAGCGGGCAGCCAGGAACCCCGGAGCCGTGGGGGGCGCTCCGGGGTTCATGGGGATATCCCGATCAGAGACCGGCGCGACCGGTGTTCACCGAAACGCCGGTGATGCCCTGGACCAGGCCGGGGACGTGGGAGACGATGCCCGTCGCGGTCTGGACGGTGTTCAGCGAGCCCACGAGGCCGACAACGTCGTTGACGTCGCTGCTCACGGCGCCGACGAGGCCGCCGTGCACGCTGATGATGCCGCCGGAAACGGCGTCCAGCTCGGTGTCGGCGATCTCGCGGGTCTCGATGTCGTTACGCATGGCGCGCACCTTTCATTGGGGGGAGGAATTACTTCCCGCGGCGGCTGGGCGGCCCGAAACCCGGCCACCATTCATATCCGCCGCAGTGCGCATGATGAAAGCACGCAAACGGGCTGCCCGGCCAATCCCGTTGACGCCCCATCACGGTCGGATGACCACCGCCGACGACCGTCGTGCAGCTTCATTCACCGAAAAGTGACGGCTTCTCCACAGAATCGAGTAACACATACGCGCCGCCCGTTGCTTACAAGGAACCCAACGGGGCAAACCGTCACCAACCAGCGGGGACGGCTCCTGTATTTCGAGGAGTTGTGGAGGCGGACCCTCCGGCACACGCACACGATGTGCAGGTTTTCGGAAGGCGCGTGCGGTGACGGGCCCCTCACGCCCGGTGCGCGCCCGCTCCCCCGCGCGGGGAGCCGGCGCGGGATCAGCCGAGGCGGGTCGGGGAGGCGGCGGACGGGGTCAGGAGGCGGGGGGCGCCGCTGCCGTCGGCGGGGACGGTCCACAGGTCGGTGCTGTCGACGACGCCTTCGGTGGGCAGGGCGTAGGCGAGGGTGCGGTCGTCGAGCCAGGCGGCCTGGTCGTCCACGCTGCGCTTCTCCGCCAGGGGGTGTTCGCGGAGCGTCGCGAGGTCCAGCACGTGTTCGCGCCACAGTGACGCGCCCCGCTGCACGCGCTTCTTGTACGCGATGCGGGTCTCGTCCGGGGAGAGGGAGGGGCACTCGACGTTCCGGGCGAGGGTGGTGACCGTGCGGCGGGAGAGGGAGCCCTTGACCAGATGGGTCTGGCCGGCCGTGGCGAGGGTGGCGTAGAAGGTGTCGTCGTCCTTGGAGAAGGTGACGCCCCAGAAGTTCACGTCCGCCGCGCGGTACTCCCGGCCGTCCATGCTGATCGCGAACTCCTCCAGGCTGGGTACGAGCTCCCAGGTACGGGTGTCCACGATCGCGGTGCGGGTGGAGAAGAAGGCTGAACCGTAGGACTCGCCGGAGACGAAGACGGTCCAGGCGGCGAACCGGCCGCTCGGAGAGACGCGGGCGCGGCTGGGCGTGCCCGCGAGGGGGAAGCTGCGCTGCGTGCGCAGCTCGGCGTCGACGATCAGGGCGCGGTTGTCCTGGGCGAGCGCGCCGGGCGTGGAGCGCAGGCACACGCCGGTGCCCGCGGCGGCGTGGAAGCGCTGGCAGGTGAGCTCGGAGGCGGTCCGCCCGGCCTGGGGCGTCCCGGCCGGGACCGAGACGAGGGCGCCGCGGTGCGGGCCGCGGTCGACGTTGAGGAAGGCCAGCGTGTCCTGCCGGGTGAGCGTGACCCGGCCCGCGCCGACCTCCGGGCCGCCCGCCTGCGGCTGGTCGGCGCGGGAGGCGCCGCGCAGCACCAGCGCGGTGGCGAGGCCGGCGAGCAGCAGCACCGCCGCGGCGAGTACGAGCAGGCGGCGGGAGAGGGTCATCGGGTTCCTCGCGGGCGTGGGGAGGGGGCGGGGGCCGGGTCGGGGTCGGGGGTCGGGTCGGGGGCGGGGGCCGGGTCGGGGGCGGGGGCCGGGTCGGGGGCGGGAGCGGTCGGGCGCAGGACGAAGCCGGCCACGGCCGCCGAGCACAGCAGGCCGGCCGCCGCGGCGGCCAGGGCCGGGCCGGGACCCCAGAGCGTCCACGCCCCGCCGAAGGCCAGCGAGCAGCCGAAGCGGGCCAGCGCCTGGCCGGTGCCGACCAGGGCCAGGCCGGTGGCCCGCAGCTGCCGCGGGACGGTGGCGGCGACGGCGGCGGGCAGCACGCCGTCGGTGGCGGCGTAGAACAGGCCGTGCAGTACGAGGACCAGGTAGGGCAGGGCCGGCCAGTCCGGGGCCCACAGCAGGAGCCCGTACGCCGCGAGCAGGAGCGCGTGCCCGGTCAGGAACACCGTGCGGCGCCCGATCCGGTCGGCGAGGGCCCCGGCGGGTACGGCCAGCAGCAGGAACACGGCGGCCGTGCCGAGCGGCAGGAGCGGGAACCACTGCTCGCCGATGCCGGCGCGGCGCTGCAGCAGCAGGTAGACGAAGGCGTCGCTGACCGTGGTGAGGCCCAACAGGGCGGCGCAGGCCGCCAGGGCGCGCAGCCGGGGCAGCCGCAGCAGGGCCAGCGACTCGCGCACGCCCACGGAGGGCGGGCGCACTCCGGCCGCCTCCGGGTCCCGGAGGCGCGTAGGGGCAGCCCCCACGGAGTGAGCCCGGCTGCGCCGGGACCTGGGGCTCCGTCCCAGACCTCGCGCCTCAAACGCCGGCGGTGCTGGATGGTGCCCCGGCGGGACCGAATGGGCCGGTGCACCTGGCACACCCCGCGCACCCGGTACGAAGAGCACGAGCACCACCACGCCCAGAAGGGCCACGCACGCGCTCACGCCGAAGACGGTGTCGTAGCCGTCGGCCACCGCGCTCAGGATGAGGAAGGCAGCGAGCGGGCCGAGCAGCGCCCCGGTGGTGTCCATGGCCCGGTGCACGCCGAAGGCGCGCCCCTGTGACTCGGCCGGGGCGGAAAGGGAAATCAGCGCGTCGCGCGGTGCGGTGCGCAGCCCCTTGCCGGTGCGTTCCAGCGCGAGGACCACGCCCACCGGGCCGAGGCTGTGGGCGAGCAACAGCAGCGGTTTGCACAGGGCGGACAGGCCGTAGCCGAGTCCGGCGATCAGCTTGTGGTTGCGGACCCGGTCGGCGAGGTGCCCGCCGGTCAGCTGCACCAGGGCGCTGACCCCGTTGTAGACGCCGTCCAGCGCGCCGAACCCGAGGGGGCTCAGGCCCAGTCCCGCGACCAGGTACAGGGGCAGGACGGCGGTGACCATCTCGGAGGAGATGTCGGTGATCATGCTGACCGTACCGAGTGCGAGGACGGCCGAGGTGACCGCGGGCGCCCGTCCGGGTCCGCGGTCCGGCCCGGTCTTCGCCCCGGCGGGGGCGGAGCGGTCCGCGAGGTACATGGTCAGGAGCTCCCGATGGCGACGGTCTCACATCACTCGAAACTCGAACGTGCGAGTGGAAACATAGTGGTTGTACGGGGCACCGGAGGTGCGTTCGGCCCGATCCGCCGTACGCACCGCACCAGTTCAGCTCTGGCGGCTGCTCTCGTCCCGCAGCCAGGTGGAGAAGTCCCCGCTCCGGATGGCCTTGCGCGATCCCCGCCGGGCGGCGAGGGCCGCGGCCACGAACACCACGACCCCGGGGAGCAGCCGCGGCTGGGCCCGCAGCAGGGCGCGCAGGTCGGCCGTGCCGGTGCGCGCGGAGGGCGCGGGCCCCGCCTGCGCGGCCGGCCCCTCCGACCGCCGCGATGCCTGGAAGCGCTCGAACTCGGCCGAGGAGGTCGCCGCCCGGATCCGCCGCCTGACCAGGTCGGCCCAGGTGCGCGGCGGACGCACCACCACCCGGGCCGCCTCGACCACGCGCCGCTCCCCCGGCCCGAAGGCCTGCGACGCGGCCAGGTCGTCGGCCATCAGCGGGGGCAGCGCAGCGATCCGCGCGTGCCCCGCCTCCGACACCGCGATGACCCCCCGGCCGAACAGCCCCTCGCGGACGGCCGGCAGCCGCTGCCACACCCCGTAGTACGCCCGTACCGGCCATGCGCACCCGGTCAGCGGGATCTCCCGGTCCGGAGCGGCGGCCAGCAGCTCCGGGCTCCCGGCCAGCGCGCCCGCCAGGGCCCGTACGTCGGCGGCCCCGACGACGACGTCGGCGTCCACGTAGAGCCGGGGGAAGCCCCGCGCGTGCTCGTCCCCCACCCGAAGTGCCGTGTGTTTGGAGGGAGTCGGGATTTCCACCACCCGTACGCGGGGGCCGCGCGCGCCCGCCACCTCGGCGGTGTCGTCCGTACAGCCGTTGCACACGACGACGATGTCGGTGTCCTCGGCCCCGGCGCCGGCCAGGAGCGCGTCGAGGAGGCGGCCGATGACCCGGCCCTCGTTGTGGGCCGGTATCACGATGCTGGTCACCCGGGCAGTATGCACGGTCGAACACATGCACCGGGTGATTCCCCCAACTCTGCCCGGGGGTACGCCCGGTGGTCTAGATTGAGCGTCGCCGACCGGATTCGGCGCGCTTCGGCGATGTGGGGATCAATCCGGAACGCCGGGGGGCGAAAGCAGGCGGATCACGTAGGGCATCGGTTGTGGGGGGCCATCACCGTTGAGCGGGTCACGCACGGGTCGCGCACGCGTCCGGCCCGCCGCCGACGGCACTTCCATCCATCGCACGCGTCCCGGCCATGAGTTGTCGACACGCCAGCCGGCGTGCGTCGCGGAAGGAAGGGGAACGCTGTGAAGGACACGGTGCAGGACGCGGGCGGCCGGGAGCCCGGGGACCCGTTAGGCGTCGCCGTGGTCGGCGCGGGCTACTGGGGTCCCAATCTCGTCCGCAACTTCCAGTCCAGCCCTCGGTTCCGGCTCCGCTGGCTCTGCGATCTGGACGTGGACCGGGCCCGGCAGGTGCTCGGCGGATACTCCACGGTCCAGGCCACCTCGGACTACGCGGCTGTCCTCGCCGACCCCGCGGTCGAGGCGGTCGCCGTGGCCACCCCGGCCGGAACCCACCTGGACGTCGCCCTGGCCGCCCTGCGCGCCGGAAAGCACGTCCTCGTGGAGAAGCCCCTCGCCGCCACCTACGAGGACGGCCTGCGGCTGGTGGCCGAGGCCGAGGAACGCGGCCTCACGCTGATGTGCGACCACACGTACTGCTACACCCCGGCGGTGGCCCGCATCCGGGAGATGGTCCGCTCCGGCGAACTCGGCGAGATCCAGTTCGTCGACTCGGTACGGATCAACCTGGGCCTCGTCCAGAAGGACATCGACGTCCTGTGGGACCTGGCCCCCCACGACCTGTCGATCCTCGACTTCATCCTCCCCGACCACGTCCAGCCGGTCGCCGTGGCCGCGCACGGCGCCGACCCCATCGGAGCCGGTCAGTCCTGCGTCGCCTACCTGACGCTCCAGCTCAACACCGGGGCCATCGCGCACGTGCACGTCAACTGGCTCTCCCCGACGAAGGTGCGCACCACCATGGTCGGCGGCTCCAAGCGCACCCTGGTGTGGGACGACCTCAACCCCGCCCAGCGCGTGGCGGTCTTCGACCGCGGCGTGGACCTGGCCGCCTCGCAGGAGATCGGCGCGGACGAGCGCCGCGACATGCTCATCTCCTACCGGACCGGCGACATGGTGGCGCCCGCGATCGGCGAGAAGGAAGCGCTGCGCAGCATGGTCGAGGAGTTCGCCGACGCGATCACGACGCGGCGCCCGGCGCTCACCGACGGCCGGGCCGGACTGCGGGTGCTGGACATCCTCGAAGCGGCCTCCCGAAGCCTGGAGTTCCGCGGTGCGGTCGTCGGACTGCGCACCGGGCGTTGACCGTTGCCGGACCGTTCGCAGGCAAGACCATGACCGACTCAGTGGGGGCAGGGCGTTGAGCAGGGTAGAGGGCAAGAGGATTCTGGTCACCGGCGGGGCGGGCACCATCGGCTCGCACGTGGTGGACCTGCTGGTGGACAACGGGGCACGCGAGGTCGTGGTGCTCGACAACTTCGTACGGGGGCGCGCCGCCAACCTGGCCCGCGCGCTGCCCAGTGGCGTGGTGGAGGTCGTCGAGGGCGACATCCGCGACGTGGCCGCGGTGCGCAAGGCGACGGAGGGCGCCGACCTGGTGTTCCACCTCGCCGCCATCCGGATCACCCAGTGCGCGGAAGAGCCGCGGCTGGCGAACGAGGTGCTGGTGGACGGCACGTTCAACGTACTGGAGGCGGCGGCCGCCGCCGGGGTGGGCAAGGTGATCGCCTCCTCCTCGGCCTCGGTCTACGGGCTCGCCGAGACCTTCCCGACCACCGAGCGCCACCACCCGTACAACAACGACACCTTCTACGGGGCGGCGAAGGCCTTCAACGAGGGGATGCTGCGCAGTTTCCACTCCATGTACGGGCTGGACTACGTCGCGCTGCGCTACTTCAACGTGTACGGGCCCCGGATGGACATCCACGGGCTCTACACCGAGGTGCTCATCCGCTGGATGGAGCGGATCGCCTCGGGCGAGCCGCCGCTGATCCTCGGCGACGGCCTCCAGACCATGGACTTCGTCGACGTCAGGGACATCGCGAGGGCCAACCTGCTGGCCGCGGAGTCGGATCTGACCGACGAGGTGTTCAACATCGCGAGCGGGACCGAGACCAGCCTGCTCGACCTCGCGCTCGGCCTGCTGGAGGCGATGGACGCGGACGGTCTGGTGCCGGTGCACGGGCCGGCCCGCGCCGTGAACGGGGTGACCCGCCGGCTCGCCGACACCGCGCAGGCGGCCGAACGCCTCGGCTTCACCGCGGAGATCGATCTGCGCGGCGGGCTGCGGGACCTGGTGGACTGGTGGCGGGCCGAGCGCGCCGCCGACGCGGCGGCCGCCACGACCGGGGAGTCCGCAACCGGGGAGTCCACGACCGGGGAGGCCGCAACCGGGGAGGCCGGCCGATGAGCGCCCCCGATCCCGCGGCCGCACCGGCACCTGTCGCACCCGCCCGTATCCCGGTCATGGTGCCCTGGCTCGGCGAGGAGGAGGCGCGGGCGGCCGCCGACGCGGTGCTCTCCGGCTGGGTCGCCCAGGGCCCCCGCGTCGCCGAGTTCGAGCGGGCCTTCGCCGACCGGGTGGGCGCCGAGCACGGCATCGCGGTGAGTTCGTGCACCACCGCCCTGCACCTGGCCCTCATCGCCCTGGAGCTGGGCCCGGGCGACGAGGTGGTCGTCCCCTCCCTGTCGTTCATCGCCACGGCCAACGCGGTGCGCTACGTCGGAGGCCGCCCGGTGTTCGCGGACGTCGAGGAGGCCACCGGCAATCTGACCCCGGCCACGGTGGACGCGGTCCGTACGCCCCGTACGAAGGCGGTCCTCGCCGTCCACCAGGGCGGGGTGCCCGCGGACGTCCACGCCCTGCGCGCGGCGTGCGCCGAGTGGGACCTCCCGCTGGTGGAGGACGCCGCCTGCGGCATCGGGGCGACCGTGGGCGGCAAGTCCGTCGGCCACGGCGCGCTGCTCGCCGCCTGGTCCTTCCACCCCCGCAAGGTGATCACCACCGGCGAGGGCGGCATGGTCACCACGGACGACGCGCGGTGGACGGAGCGGCTGCGCCGGCTGCGCGAGCACGGCATGAACGTGTCCGCCGCGCAGCGGCACGCGAGCAGCAAGCCGATCGTCGAGAGCTACCTGGAGGTCGGCTACAACTACCGGATGACCGACATCCAGGCCGCGGTCGGCCTGGTGCAGCTCGGCAAGCTGGACGCGATCGTGGCCCGGCGGCGGGCGCTCGCCGCCCGGTACGAGGAGCTGCTGGGCGACGTCCCGGGGCTCCGCCCCGTCCGGGACCCCGACTACGGCCAGGGCAACTTCCAGTCGTACTGGGTACTGCCGGCCGAGGACTTCCCGATCGGCCGGGACGAGCTGCTCGCCAGGCTCTCCGCCGCCGGGATCTCGGCCCGGCGCGGGATCATGGCCTCGCACCTGGAACCGGCCTACGCGGACCACGGCGCGGCCCCGCTGCCGGTGACCGAGCGGATCAGCCGCGACTCCCTGATCCTGCCGCTGTTCCACACCATGACGGAGGCCGAACAGGACCGGGTGGTGGCGGCACTGCGCGAGGCGGCCGGCGGATGAGCGGGCCGCGGACGGGGACCACGACGCGGACCGGGACCGAGGACCTGCTGATCGTCGGCGCGGGCGGGTTCGCCCGGGAGACCGCCCAGGCCGTACGGGACGCGGCCGTACGGGACGCGGCGCACGGCCGTGCCCCGCGGTGGCGGCTGGCCGGGCACCTCGACGACGACCCGGCCCTGCACGGCCGGGAGGTCGACGGCGTGCCGGTGCTCGGCGGCAGCGACCGGGTGCACGAGCTGACGGCCGCCCGGGTGGTGGTCTGCGTGGGCAGCCCGCGCGACTACGCCGTACGGGCCCGGCTGGTGCGGCGCCTGGGGCTGCCCGGGAGCCGCTACGCGACCGTGGTCCACCCGACGGCGGTGGTGTCGGGGTCCTCCGTCCTCGGCGCCGGCTCGGTGCTGCTCGCGCACTGCGTGCTGACCTCCGCCGTCCGGATCGGGGCGCACGTGGCGGTGATGCCGCAGGTGGTCCTCACCCACGACGACACGGTCGGCGACTTCGCGACGCTCGCCTCCGGGGTCCGCCTCGGCGGCGGGGTGCGGCTGGGGCGGGGGGCGTACGTGGGCGCGGGGGCACTGGTCCGCGAGTACACCGAGGTCGGCGCCTGGTCGCTGACCGGCATGGGAAGCACGGTCCTGGCCGATGTGCCGCCCGGCGAGGTGTGGGCCGGCAGCCCGGCCCGCCGGCTGCGCGCGGCGGGGGGTCCGGCGCTCGACGAGCTGGCCCGCGACGCCTGGGCCCGGCCGGACGGCCGGACGCCGGACGGGCCGGGCCCGGATGGACCGGGCCCGGACGGACCGGCGGCCGCGCCGTACCGGAGGGCCGCCGCCCACGAGCACGAAACCGGCCCACGGCCGGAGGCTCGCACGCCGGAGGCCCGCACGCCCGAGGCCCGCACGCCGTCGGCACACGTGCCGCAATCACACCTGCCGGAACCAGGGATGGGGAGCCCCGTCACATGAACCAGATACCACTCGTCGACCTGAAGGCGGCCCACGCCGAGGTCGCCGAGGAATTACGTGCCGGATTCGACCGCGTGCTGGCCGACACCGCCTTCATCGGCGGCGAGGAGGTCCGCGCGTTCGAGCGCGAGTACGCCGACTTCGCCGGGGTCGGGCACTGCGTGGGCGTCGCCAACGGCACCGACGCCCTCGAACTGGCCCTGCGCGCCGTGGGGGTCGGGGTCGGCGACGAGGTGGTGCTGCCCGCCAACACCTTCATCGCCACCGCGGGCGCCGTGGCCCGCATCGGGGCCCGGCCGGTCCTGGTGGACTGCCTGCCGGACAGCCTCCTGATCGATCCGAAGGCCGCGCTGGCCGCGGTCGGCCCGGCCACCCGCGCGGTGGTCCCGGTCCACCTGTACGGGCAGTGCGCCGACACCGCGGAGATCGCCGCGGGGCTGCCGGAGCACGTCAGGATCGTCGAGGACGCCGCCCAGAGCCAGGGCGCGACCCGCGACGGCCGCTCCCCCGGCAGCGGCGGGATCGCCGCGACCAGCTTCTACCCGGGCAAGAACCTCGGCGCGTACGGGGACGCGGGCGCGGTGGTGACCGACGACGAGGAGACGGCCGGCCTGGTCCGGGCGCTGGCCAACCACGGCGGGACCGCCAAGTACCGGCACGACGTGGCCGGGTTCAACAGCCGGCTGGACGGGCTCCAGGCCGTGGTCCTGCGGGCCAAGCTGGCCCGGCTGGCGGACGGGAACGCGGCCCGCAGGGCCGCCGCCGCCCGGTACGACGCCCTGCTGGCGGGCCACGCGGACGCCGGCCGCCTCACCCTGCCCGTCACCGCCGGGGGCAACGTCCACGTGTGGCACCTGTACGTCGTACGGGTCTCGGGAGCGGACCGCGACGCCGTCGTCGGCAAGCTCAACGCGGAGGGCATCGGCGCGGGCGTGCACTATCCCGCTCCGGTCCACCTCACCCCGGCCTTCGCCCACCTCGGGCACGGCCGCGGCGCCTTCCCGCACGCCGAACTGGCCGCGGACCACATGCTCTCCCTCCCCCTCTTCCCGCAGATCACCGCCGCTCAACAGCAGCGGGTCGCGGACGTGCTCACCGACGCCCTGCGCTGACGCCCCGTGCCGACGCCAAAAAAGAGGTCCAGATGAACAGACGGACAAGGTTGCTCCGGTACGGTCTCTTCACCGTGATCGCGGCCCTGATGGCCACGGTCCTCCCCCCGTCCACGGTGGCCGGCGCGGCCGACCCCTGCGGTCCGGGAACGAACGCGATCGTGTGCGAGAACTCCAAACCGGGCACGCCGATGTCCGATTGGTTCGCGCCCAGCGCGTACGGCGACATCAAGGGCTTCAGCGCCCAGATGAGCGTCCAGGCGGGTGACACCCTCCAGTTCAAGGTCCAGTCGCCGACCCCGTACCGCGTCTCGGTCTACCGGCTGGGCCACTACGGCGGCAACGGGGCCCGCCTGATGTCGACCGCGGCCCAGGCCGCCCAGACGTACCCGGCGAACTTCCCGCAGGGCGGGAACCCGCGCAGCTGCACGACCAAGCCGGCCACCGGCCTGGTCGACTGCGGCAACTGGCCGGTCACCGCCACGTGGAGCGTGCCGGCCGACGCGGTCTCCGGCCTGTACGTGGCCAACTTCGACCAGGCCGACGGGAACGGCGTGATGCCCTACCCGTTCGTGGTCCGCAACGACTCCAGCCACTCCGACATCGTCGTGCAGACCAGCGACCAGACCTGGCAGGCGTACAACAACTACGGCGGCCAGGACCTCTACGACGGCGCCGGGCCCGCCCCGGACGGGCGGGCCTACGAGGTCAGCTACAACCGGCCGCTGGACATCGGCGGCGAGAACGGGATCTACGGGTCCGAGTTCCAGATGATCTCGTGGCTGGAGCGCAACGGCTACGACGTCAGCTACATGTCCGGCCTCGACATGTCGACCCGGGGCGCGGCGCTGCTGGGCAACCACAAGGTGTTCATGTCCTCGGGGCACGACGAATACTGGACGCAGGAGCAGTTCACGAACGCGCTGAACGCCCGGCGCGCCGGTCAGCACCAGACGTACTTCAGCGGCAACGAGGTCTTCTGGAAGACCCGTCTCGCTCCGAGCATCGACGGGGCGAACACCGCGAACCGGACGCTGGTCTGCTACAAGGAGACCAAGCTGTCCTTCCCGCAGCCGAACGGGATCCCCGACCCGAGCGGGATCTGGACGGGCACCTTCATGGACCCGGCCAGTGCCACGAACGGGCGGCCGTACCAGCCGCAGAACCAGCTGACCGGCTCGCTGTTCAGCGTGAACGGCTACCGCAGCGACGCGATCACCGTGCCCGGCGCCTTCGCCAAGATGCGGCTGTGGCGGGGGACGACGGTCGCGAACCTGACCCCGTCCCAGACGGCGACCTTCCCGGCCGGCACGCTCGGCTACGAGTGGGACAGCGACGTGGAGGACGCGGCGCGGCCGGCCGGGCAGATCCAGATGTCGTCGACCACGGTGGACATCAACGACGGCAAGCTGCGCCTGGACTACGGCAACACGTACGGGAACGGCACGGCGACGCACAGCCTGGTCGCCTTCCGCGATCCGACCTCGCGCGCCCTGGTGTTCGGCGCGGGCACGGTGCAGTGGTCCTGGGGCCTGACCAACATGCCGACCGGGAACCCGGACGACACCGTGGTGACCGAGGACAAGCGCATGCAGCAGGCCACCGTGAACGTGTTCGCCGACATGGGGATCCAGCCCAAGTCCCTGCAGTCCAACCTGGTCCCGGCGACGGCGTCCACGGACACGGCGGGCCCGGCCATCACGGTGACCAGTCCGGCGGCGAACGCCACGGTCCCGGCGCTGCGGCCGGTGACCATCACGGGTACGGCCACCGACTCCGGCGGCGGGGTGGTGGCCCGGGTGGAGGTGTCCACGGACGGCGGGACCACCTGGAAGGCGACCACGGGCATCGGCTCCTGGAGCTACAAGTGGACGCCGACCACACCGGGTCCGGCCCAGATCAAGGTGCGCGCGGTGGACGACAGCGTCAACATCGGCGCCACGACCACCGTTCCGCTGACCGTCGGGCCCCAGCAGTGCCCCTGCACCGTATGGCCGGCGGCGGCCGTGCCGGGCACCGTCAACGCCGGTGACGGCAGCGCGGTCGAGCTCGGCGTGAAGATCCGCTCCTCGGCGGCCGGTTCGATCACCGGGGTCCGCTTCTACAAGTCCCCGGCCAACACCGGTACGCACACCGGCAGTCTGTGGAGCGCCTCGGGGCAGCGCCTGGCGACCGGTACGTTCACCAACGAGACGGCTTCCGGCTGGCAGCAGCTGAACTTCTCCACGCCGGTGCCGGTCAAGGCGAACACCACCTACATCGCCTCCTACTTCGCGCCGCACGGCGGGTACTCCTTCGACACCACCTTCGCCTCCTCCGACGCGGGGCTGGCGCCGCTGACCGCGCTGCGCAGCGGCACGGACGGCGGGAACGGCGTCTACCGCTACAGCCCGACCGGCGGGTTCCCGTCCACGGCCGCGTCGGGCAGCAACTACTGGGTGGACGCGGTCCTGGACACCTCGACCGCGAGCACGACCCCGCCCACCGTCACCTCCACCACCCCGCAGTCCGCGGCGACCGGCACCTCGATCACGGCGCCGCTGCGGGCCACCTTCAGCTCGGCCGTCGACGCGGAGTCGCTGGTGTTCACGCTGAAGGACCCGGGCGGGGCCACCGTACCGGGCAGCAAGGTCCTCGAATCCACCAACAGCGCCGTCTTCACCCCGGCCTCCGAACTGGCCCTGAACACCACCTACACGGTGTCCGTGCAGGCCGCCGACCTGTGGGGCAACACGATGGCCGCGCCGGTCACGTGGACCTTCACCACCAGTACGACGCCACCGGCGGTGACCTGTCCCTGCACCCTGTGGGGCAGCGGCACCACGCCGAGCACCGCCAACGTCACGGACGACACCAACTCGGTGGAACTGGGCACCCGGTTCCAGTCCTCGGTGAACGGCTACGTCACGGGCATCACCTTCTACAAGGGCACCGGCAACACCGGTACGCACACCGGCAGCCTGTGGTCCGCGAGCGGCACCCTGCTGGCCACCGGCACGTTCGGCAGCGAGACCCTGTCCGGCTGGCAGCAGCTGCACTTCGCCACACCCGTGCAGATCACGGCGGGCACCTCGTACGTGGCCTCCTACCACGCGCCGCACGGCAACTACTCGGTGGACGGCGGCTACTTCGCCGGCGCGCACCGCTCCTACCCGCTGGTCGCCCCGGCCGACGGCAGCGGCGGCTCCAACGGCCTCTACAAGTACGGCTCCACCACCGCCTTCCCCACGAACACCTTCGGCTCGGTGAACTACTGGGTCGGGCCGGTCTTCACCACCACCCCGCCGGCCGCCCAGTCGGCGGCCTCCTCGGAGGTGACGGGCCAGTGAGCACGGTCAGCGTGGTGATCCCCTGCTACAAGTACGGCCACTTCCTGGCCGACTGCGTCAAGAGCGTCCTGGACGAGCAGGAGGGCGTCGACGTCCGGGTGCTGATCATCGACGACGCCTCGCCCGACGACTCCGCGGACGTGGCGCGCGCCCTGGCGGCCGCCGACCCGCGGATCGAGGTCCGGGTCCACGAGCAGAACCGGGGCCACATCGCCACCTACAACGAGGGCCTGCTGGAGTGGGCCGACGGCGACTACGTCGCCCTGCTCTCGGCGGACGACCGGCTGGTCCCCGGAGCCCTCGTACGGGCCGCCGCCCTGCTCGACGCGCACCCGGAGGCGGGCTTCGCCTACGGCCGGCCCCTGCGCTTCCTGCACGGCGGCCCGCTGCCCGCCGCCCGTACGCGGAGCACCGGCTCGGTGGTCTACCCCGGCCGGTGGTGGCTGGACCGGCGCTTCCGGGAGGGCACCGGGTGCATCACCTCACCCGAGGTGGTCGTCCGCACCAGCCTCCAGCGCAAGGTCGGGGGCTACGATCCGGCGCTCCCGCACGCCGGGGACATCGAGATGTGGATGCGGCTCGCGGCGCACGCCGACGTGGGCTACGTCCGGGGGGCCGACCAGGCCTTCTACCGCGTCCACGGCAACAACATGTCCACCACCGACTTCGGCGGGCAGCTCGACGACCTGCGCCAGCGCCTCGTCGCCTTCGACTCGGTGCTCGACAAGTGCGCCGATCTGCTGCCCGGGGCCGACCGGCTGGCGCTGGCGGCGCGCACCCGGCTGGCCCGGTACGCGCTGCGGCGGGCCTACCGGGCCTACGACCGCGGGCGCACCGCGGTGGTGCCCGTCGAGGAGCTGGAGGCGTTCGCCGCCGAGTGCCTGCCCGGCGGCTACACCTCGCTCGGCGAATACCGGGCGCTGCGCCGGCGGCGGCGCATCGGGGCGCGGGCCATGCCCTACCTCCAGCCGCTGGTGCTCTCGGCCGTCGCCGACCGGGGCCGCGAGTGGCTGTGGTGGCAGTCCTGGAAGCGCCGAGGGATCTGATGCTCCGTCCGTTCCCCTCAGTTGCCCGCCCGCCGCGCCCGGCGGGCGAGCAGCCGGTCGGTCCACAGGGCCGCCGGCACCCCCACGACCCCGGCCAGCAGGGCCGATCCGGCGAGCCCCCGGCTCTTGGTGCCGGTCTGCGCCACGGCGTTCGGCGGCACCAGGAGGGTGATGCTCATCCGCGCCGCTTCGGGGATGCCCTGCTCCGTCTGCAGGTCCGTCAGGTGCTTCGTGTACAGCTCGATGATCTTCCGTACGGCGGTGTCGGCCGCGTCCGGGGCGGGCTGCTCGGCCTGGATCTGCAGGGAGGGGATCAGGTAGCGCGGGGTCACGCTGGTGCCGCTGTTGCGCGGGATCAGCCGGTAGGTGCCGGTGACTCCCACGGCGCTGAGCTCGGCCTTCCCGGCGGGCGAGTCCAGCTGCTGCGCCGCGGCGTAGGAGACGGCGGCGAGCGGCGGCTGCAGATTGGCGAGCTGGTTCGGCTGGCTGCCGGTCACCGGCGGCTTGAGCACCACGATCGCCGTGCTCAGGTACGTCACGGAGGGGCGGAGCACCTGGTAGGCGCCGGCGGCCGCGAGCACCACCGCGAGGACCAGGACGTACCAGCGCCGACGCAGCGCGCGAACCAACTCACCAGGCGACACACGATTCCCTTCGTCGTGATCGATCCTTGCAGGGCGCGTGTCGGCACGCCATCAAATCCCGTACGTTGTGGGGGCGTTAGTGACCATCGGTGAGATATTGGCGGTGTTGCGGCGCCGCTGGTACGTGATGGTGCCGCTGACGCTGATCGGCCTGCTCGCGGCCGCGCACCTGTACCGTTCGGTGCCGGTGGCGTACCAGTCGCAGAGCTCGGTGGCGCTGACCGATTCCAAGGCGGTGGCCGAGCTGGCGCCCACCTTCGGCAATCCCATCTCGAACGCCGGCGGTTCGCTGGTCGTGACCGCGGACGTGCTGATCAGAACCCTGTCGGGGACGGACGCGGCGCGGGACCTGAACGGCCTCGGGGTGACGGACCCGTACACGGTCTCCTTCGCCGCGAACGCCTCCGGCCCGATCCTCACGCTGACCGTCACGGGTACCGACCGGGAAAAGGTGTTGCGGGAGACCAACATCCTCACCGGTTTCGCCGGGGAGCAGCTGGGGGCGCTCCAGGCGGCGGCCAAGGTCGAGCCCGCGTACCTCGTGCAGACCACGCCCGTGGTTCTTCCACAGACCCCGCGGCCCCAGCTCAAGAGCCGCTACCAGCAGGTGCTGGGCGTCATCATCCTCTGCACGACGGCCGGTTTCGCGCTGTCCTTCATGACCGAGAGCCTGGTGGCGGCCCTGCGCCGCAGGCGCGCGAACGGGTCGTCCGGTGTGCGTGCCTGGCGTGCGCACCGGCGGGCCCGGGGCCGGCAGCTGGACGCGGTCACCCTGCTCAGCGGCTATCTGGCGCTGGCCTTCTTCATCCCCTCGAACCTGACGCTGCCGGGCATGGGCGGGGTGGGCACCCCGGCCAACGTGTTCGCGCTGCTGGGCCTGTTCTGGTACCTGGCGGCCTGGATCACCGGCCGCATCCGGCCGGCCCCGGGCACCCGGCTGCCCCGGGTCGTGATGTGCCTGCTGGCCGTGTCGGTGCTGGCCTCGTACCTCTCGAACGCGACGCGCGCCAGTTCGCAGAAGGAGGTCCTCGCGGCGGACCGCGGCCTGATCGGGCTGCTCGTGTGGGTGTCCCTGGCGGTGTTGGTCTCGGCGGGGATCCAGGACCGGTCGCGCCTGGACGTACTGCTGCGCCGGGCCGTCGTGATGGGGGCGGTGGTGGCCGCGATCGGCTACTACGACTTCTTCACCGCGACCAACATCGCCGACAAGATCAGCATCCCGGGGCTCAAGTCGGCGGTCGCCCAGATCACCGCCCTGGACCGCGGCTCCTTCACCCGGCCCCGCTCCACCACGGCGCAGCCCCTGGAGTTCGGCGGGATGCTCGCCATCCTGCTGCCCTTCGCCGTGCAGCAGGCCTTCGATCCGGTACGGCGCCACCTCAGCGCGTGGCGCCGCTGGGGGCCGGTGGTGCTGATGGGGGGCGCGCTGCCGCTCACGGTGTCGCGGACCTCCATCATCGGGGCGCTCATCGTGGTCCTGGTGATGGTGCTGCGCTGGAAGCCGCAGCGCAGGTGGACCGCGATCGGTCTGCTCATGGTCTCGGTGGCCTGCTTCAAGGTGATCGTCCCCGGGCTGATCGGCACCATCACCACGCTGTTCGGGTCCTTCCTGGCGAACTCCGACAGCAGCACCCAGGCGCGCACCGTCAAGTACACCGCGATCGTCCCCTACCTCGACGAACGCCCCCTGTTCGGGCGGGGATTCGGCACCTTCCTGCCCGAGCTGTTCTTCTTCACCGACAACCAGTACATGCTGACGCTGGCCGAGATGGGCCTCCTGGGGCTGATCGCGCTCCTGGTCCTCCTCTTCACCGGCATCCACCAGGGCGGCGCCATCCGCAGGCTGGCCCGTACCGAATCCGACCGGGAGCTCGGCCAGGCCTTCTTCGCCTCGGCCCTCGTCTCCCTGGTCATCAGCGCCACCTTCGACGCCCTCAGCTTCCCGATGTTCGCCGGGATCTTCTTCCTGACGATCGCCGCCGGAGGCAGCTGCCTCGGCTTCGTCCGGCGCGAAGCGCCCCAGCCCCCGACCGTGGAGTCCCCATGCCCTCCGTCAGCCCAGCCTCCCGTCAGCCCGTCGCGGGTGCCGGTCCCGTAGCCGTCCTCGTCGTCACCTGGAACAGCGCCGCGGTGCTGCCGGAGTTCCTGGCCTCGCTGCCGGCGGCCATGGCCGGGCTCGACTGGCGCCTCGTCGTCGCCGACAACGACTCGGCCGACGACACCGTGGACCTGATCCGCGCCCTGGCCCCGGAGACGACCATCGTCCAGACCGGCCGCAACGCCGGATACGCGGCCGGGGTGAACGCCGCCCTCGGGGCCGCCGCCGAGTGGGACGGCGGCTTCCGTGCCGCCCTGGTGTGCAATCCGGACATCCGGATGCGGCGCGGCTGCGCCAAGGTCCTCGTGGACGGGCTCGGCGCGCCCGCGGGCGACGGCGACCGCGTCGGGATCAGCGTGCCGCTGCTGTACGAGGAGGACGGCCGCACCCTCGTGCACTCGCTCCGCCGGGAGTCGAGCGTGACCCGCGCCCTCGGCGAGGCCGTCATCGGCAACCGGCGGGCCGGGCGCTTCCCCCGCCTGAGCGAACTGGTCACCGACCCCGCCGCGTACGAGCGGCCCACGTACGCGGACTGGGCGAGCGGAGCCTTGATGGCCCTCTCCGCGGACTGCCTGGCCGCCTGCGGCCCCTGGGACGAGTCCTTCTTCCTCTACTCCGAGGAGACGGAATACTGCCTGCGTGCGCGGGACCGCGGCTACCGCACCCGACTCGAGCCGGCCGCCGAGGCCGTACACCTCGGCGGCGACTCCCGGGTCTCGCCCCGGCTCTGGACCCTGCTCACCCTCAACCGCGTCCGTCTGTACCGGCGTCGGCACGGCGCCCTCGCCACGGCCGCCTTCCGCTCCGCCGTCCTGCTCCGGGAGACCTCGCGCACCGCGCTGGGCCGCCCGGCCAGCCGCGCGGCCGCGGCCGCACTCGCCCGGCCGGGCGCCCTGCGCACCACGCCTGGGCCCTGACGCGCCCCGAAGGGGCGCGGGGCTGTATCAGCGTGCGGCTCCGCCGCGTGGGCGCGACCAGCCACGACGGCGCCGCAGACGGCCGACGGCACACCCCGGCGCTTCTGCGCCGCCTTTAGCCTGAGCTCCTTGGCCGGCAGACCATGGCGACGAAATCGTGCCCCACCTCCGGCAAGGCCGCGTCCTCAGCGGCAAAGCACCGCTCCAGCAGCGCCAGCGTCTCCGGCTCCTGGTCGCGGAAGTTGTGCGCGATCCCGGAGAACGCGATGTGCAGCACCGTGCCCCCGTACGGCCGTTCCTCGACGACCTCGAAATGGCGTCGCAGGCCCGGCAGCAGCGCCGCCGCGTCGACCGCCTCCGAGGGGTCGTCCAGCACCATCGACAGCCTGCTGGGGCGCACGACGCGGCGCTTGATCCGGCCGTCGGCCAGGCGCCGCCGCTCCTCGGGGAGCTGGGCCAGCAGGGCGTTCGCCGCTTCCAGTTGGCCGTCGGTCCACTGGAAGCGGGTGGGGCCGACGAACTCGTCGACCACGAACGTCCCGCCGGGTTCGATCAGTTGGGACAGCCGGGGCAGGGTCTCGTCGAGGTCGTCGAAATGGTGCAGCGACTGCAGGCCCAGCAGCACGTCGAAGCGTTCCCCGTCACTGGTCATCCGGTTGACGTCGGTGACCCGGAAGCGCAGGACGTCGGCGAGGCCGTGCTCGGCGGCGGCGCGGGTGGCGAAGTCGATCCGCTGCCGCGCCACGTCCACGCCCTCCAGGAGACCGAACGCACCGGTCTTCGCCCAGAGCAGTTCGTTGCCGCCGGTGCCGCAGCCCAGCGAAAGGCCGCGCAGATCGGTGCGCGGCGCGAAGTGCCTGGCGGCCACGTACTGGGGATAGGAGGTGTCCGCGTCGCCGGTCATCAGCAGGTTCCAGCGCTTGATGACCCCCGGTATCGCCCACCACTCGGTCAGCGACGGGTCGACCTGGGACCAGTGCTGGACCACCCGCGCGCCGCCGCGCACCCGCAGCTTGGCCAGCACCGGGTCCAGGTCCAGCTTGCGCACCTTGCGCAGCAGCCGGTCCGCGTCGTGCCGGTTGATCAGGTTGTTCAGCATGCGCGCCCCGTTCGTACGGCCGTCAGCGACTTCGTGACACCGAGCACCCGCTCGCCGAGGAGCACCGATCCGGGGAACAGGTAGCGCATTTCGGCGCGGGTCAGCAGCTCGATGTTGATCACGGCGTTCATCGCCGACTCCGGGCTGTCGGGACGACTGTGGACGAGCGGCCAGTGCCGTACCAGACGGGTCCTGGCGGCCAGGGGCAGGAACTGGAAACCGGGTGCCACGAAGTGCGGCTCGACCGGGAAGTAGCGGTACGGCGTCTGGATCCAGTGCAGCGGCGCCAGTGACTCGACGGCGGCGACGAACCGCCGGCGCTGGCTGTGGCCGCCCACGTGCTCGATGGTCGAGTTGGAGAACACCAGGTCGTAGCCGCCGTGGCCGCTCAGTTCGGCGGCGACGGCCGGGTCGGTGACGTCGGCGACCTCCGCGGTGATCCAGTCGGGGAGTTCGGCGGGGTGCTCCTCCAGATTGATCAGGTGGACGTGCTTGGCGCGCACCGGTGCGCGCAGCCACATCTCGGCCGTCCCGCCCAGGTCCACGACGCTCATGCTCTCGATGCCGGGGAAGCAGCGTTGGAAACGCTCCCAGCGGGCGATGCGCAATCGCTCGCCCAGCGAGCCGGGTGCGTCGACGAACTTGTTTCTGAGGGCCCGGGATCGGGGCATCGGATCAACCACCTGTGGGTCGGAATGGATAGGGGCGACTCTCAACCGGTCTGTCGCCATTGCGTGTAGAAGCTGGACGGGTTCATCAGGTACCGGACGGTGGGGTGCGGCACATGGAGCACCGGGTGCCGGCGGCCGTACCGGCGGATCAGCTCCCAGTCCTCGCGGGGCAGCACCTCCGGTGTCCGGCGCAGTCGGCTGAAGTGAAGCGAGCGATTGCGGCGGGCGACGAAGGCGTTGGTGTCCAGGAAGGACTCGCGGGCGGCCCTGCGCCGGTCGTAGGGCACCGACAGGACGTCCTTCTCGCTGCCGTCGGGCAGGACGCGGCGCAATGCCGTGTAGACGCCGTCGGGCCCGCCCGGGGACTCCAGGACCGCCAGCGTCCGTTCCAGATGGTCGGGTTCCCACACGTTGTCGTCGTCCAGGAACGCCACGTACCGCGAGCGGGTGAGACGGATGCCCACGTTGCGCACGACGCCCGCCACGCCGGTGTTGTGCGCCAGCGAGACGGCGAACAGCCGCGGGTCGTCGGGCAGTTCGGGCAGCCCGGCGCCGTCGTCGACCACGATCACGACGTGGTCGCGAACGGTCTGGTCCAGGGCCGAGCGCACCGCGGTGCGCAGCGCGTCGGGGCGTCGGTGGGTGGCGATGACCGTGGCGACCAGCGCCGAGGGCGGCGCCTCCAGGACCGCGGCCAGCCGCCGGGTCTCGGCGTCCTCGATCCGGCGCAGCCGCACCGCGGTGGGGGCCAGCAGGACCTTGTTCCTGGCCTCGAAGAGCACCAGCCAGCCGAACAGCGCCTTCAGCAGCGTCCAGGGCGCCCGCGCGACACGGCGTACGACGGCGCTCACGGGGCCGGCTCCGGCTCGATCGGGCGGCCGTCGGACATCCGGTTGTTCCGCCACACGTTTCCGGCGCCGCCGTGGTTCCAGTGGGCGACCACGCCGTAGCCGCCGGAGGCGGGGTGGTACTGCGTCGAGAAGACGTTGTCGGTCACCTTGATCCCGGTGGCACCGGTGCTCCCGCCGTAGAGGGCGTACGCGCCGCCGGCGATCCAGTTGTTGTCGACGGTGACGTTGCGGACCACCCCGGTGTCCGCGAACAGGCCGATGCTCCCCGAGGCACCCTCCTTGAGGCTGGTCGGGTTCAGCAGGGTGTTGTGGCGGATGATCAGGTCCCCGGTGTTTCCGCCCCCGCTGATCACCGTGTTGGTGTGCTGCCACTCGCCGCCCAGGTTGATGAACGGGACGAGGTCGTGCACGTAGTTGTCGTGCAGGTTGCCCTGCCCCATGGACAGGGCGTCCCCGAACACCGAGACGTCGCACCAGCCGACCTCGATGGAGCTGCCCCCCATGTTCGACACCGCGTAGTCCACGCCGCCGTTGTCCGGCCCCTTGCCGGGCACGGCCGTGATGGTGGAGTGCAGGACCCGCAGACCGCTGAAGCCGGGGCGCAGGTTGATGCCCCACCAGTTGTCCGAGGTGATCTTCGTATCGATGACGGTGACGTCGTTCGCGTAGATGTCGAGCGAGCCCGTGATGTCCCACCCCCGGATGACGAGCCCGTCGGTACGGACGGCCATGTACCCGGTCTTGTGGGGCTCCAGGGCGATCCGCGGACCGGTGGTGCGGGCGTCGGGGAAGCCGCAGTCGCCGGGAGAGGCGCAGGCGGTCTTGGCCCCGGGGGTGCCGGACGCACTGCCGGCGCCCGGCGTCGCGGTGGGCTTCCCCGACGGGGACGCGGAGGCGGCGGGGCGGTCCGTCGGCCGGCCGGCCGCGGTCGGCGGACCGGTGCTCGGTAACGCCGGGGACCCGCTCGCAGGGCAGGTCGGCGCGTCATCCGGGCAGTCCGACGGGGCGGATCGGTCCGCTCCCGAGCAGGCCACGCCCAGGACCGCCAAGAGGGCTGCGAGCAGCAGTCCCGCGAGCGTGTTCCGGCTGATGCGCCGTGCCATGGGGCTCACCTCATGTCCTGTCGGGTAGGCCGAACCGGTGCGGACGACCGGTGCCGGCCGCGGTGGGGCCCGTCGCCGGGGCCGACGCCGCGCAGGAAGTCGCGGCTGGGCAGTACGCACAGCGTGTAGCCGGCCAGGGCGATCGCGCCGAGGGCGAGGAGCGCGAGCGGGCCGTCGCCCAGCCGGTGCTTGAGGCCGAGGATGATCGCGGCCATCACGGCGCCGCCGAGGAAGGGCCACGCGCAGGCCCTGGCGATCCGGCCGACACCGATGCCGCCACGGCTGAGGGCGACGAGGAACACGGGCACCACCATGCCGCCGGCCACCAGGACATGGGCCTGTGAGGCTCCGACGATGCCGTTCAGCCGGGCGCCGGCGAGGAGCACCGGGATCAGGGCCACCAGCCACAGGCCCTGCACCAGGAAGAGCGACCGGCGCTGTCCGATCGCGACCAGGCAGTCGTAGGCCAGTTCGCTGCCGATGCGGATCAGGCCGAGGGCCATCAGCCAGGGCAGTGCCGCGGCGGCGGGCGCCCACTGGCTCCCGTAGATCAGCTGGACGGCGGGCCCCGCGAGGCCGGCCAGCAGGACGCACAGCGGGACCGTGGCGGTGATCACCACGCCCAGGGCGCGGCTGAAGCCCTGGGCCAGCGCCTGTGGTGAGTCGGCCAGGCGGGAGAAGCCGGCGAAGGAGACCCGGCGGGCGGCCTCGGAGATGATCCGCACGGGCCAGCCGGAGATGTTGAAGGCGAGCACGTAGAAGCCCAGGGACACGCTGCCCAGCGTCGCGCCCACCACCATGGTGTCGACGTTGACCACCGCGAGGGCCAGCATGCTCGCCCCCGCCAGCGGAAGCCCGAACCTGAGCAGCGCCCGGGCCTGTTCGGGGTCCCAGCCGAATTTCAGGGTGCCCGGTGCCGCCAGCGAGCAGCCGATCAGCGTCACGACGTTCCCCGCCACGGCTCCCCAGGCGAAGCTCATCGCGCCCCAGCCCTCGAAGGCCAGCAGCAGCGTCACCGAGGTGCTGAGCACGAAGTTGAGCCCGTCGATGATCATCCGCTTGCCCTGGGCGAACTCACGGGTGAGGAAGCCGCCGGGCACCTGGGCCACCCCGTCGATCACCACGCACAGGCACATCACCCGCAGGACGCCCGCGGCGTCCGGCGAGCCGAGCAGGCCCGCCACCGTCGGCGCCGCCGCGAACAGCGCCACGTAGAGCAGGCCGCTGGAGAGGGCGCTGAGGGTCAGCACGGTCGGCGCGAACCGCCGCGCGTCCCCCTCCCAGCGCACGATGGCCAGGCCCACGCCCAGCTCGTTCGCGGACAGCAGGACCAGCAATACGGTCTGGGCGATGCCGTACACGCCCCACTCCGCGGGGCCCAGGGCGAAACGTGCCAGCACGATGCCGGTCGCGAAGTTGCCCAGGCGCATGACAACGGTGTTGATCAGGCTCCACCGGGCCGCCGAACGGACCTTCCGGCCGAGGGAGGGGGCAGCGGGGAGTGCGGGCGCGGGAGGAGCGGGGGCGTCGCTCGGCCCACCGGTCTCACTGTCCGGTGCGCGGGCGGTGTCCACGGGTCGACTCCTCGTCGAGCGGCTCGGCGGCGGACGCCCCGGGCATGACGGGCTGTGGCGCCTTGGGCTCCGCGGCGGTCGGCCCGTCCCCGGCGGACCGCGCCCAGCTGGGCGGCCGCCGGATGGCGAGCGTGCTCTCCACGGCCGGTTCCCCGGCCGGGGGGACGGGGGCGGTCGTCTCCTCCTCCGGCCCGGAGCCCTCGGCCTCCGGCTCGGCGGGCTCGGGCTGAGGTTTGGGATCCGGCTTGGGCTCGGGCTTGCGCGACCTGTTGCGCGCCTCCACGTAGAAGGCGGCGACCATGCTGAGCACCAGGCCCAGCACCCCGGCCATGACGAGGTACTGCAGCCTGGTCTTGGTCTCGGCCACCGGCTCCTGCGGCGGCACGATCGTCGCCATGCGGATCATGGCGTCCGGAGCGACCTTCTGGTTCGCCTGGAACTCGGCCAGCCGCTTCTCGGCGTAGGTGGTGAGCTTCCGGTCCGATTCCAGGACGCGGTCCGGGTCGCTCCCGGTGACGATGAGCCACATGAACGGGCCCAGGGCGTTGTCGGCGATCTTCGCCTCGGGGGTTCCGGTGACGCCCAGGTCCTTGAGGTCGGCCAGCGAAGCGTCGGAGTTGAGGTTGCGGGCGAGCCCGTCGGCCATGCCGGTGAGGGAGGCCTGCGTGCTCAGGAAGGGGTTGCCGTCGTAGGCAGCGGTGGCCTTCTGCGAGTTGAGCAGGGTCACGGTGCTCTGCGACCGGTAGGTCACCGGCACCACCAGGTGCACGCCGACGACGAGTGCCGCGGTGATCAGCAGTCCGGGCAGCAGCACGTACCAGCGCCTGCGCATGACCCGCCAGATTTCGGCGAGATCCATGGTCTTCCCCCTCGAATGTACGGTTACTGCGGTGCGGTGCCGGCCCCGCGCGGGACGAGGTCGGTGGGTCTGGGCCGGGTGGCGGCGGACCCGCCGGCCAGCAGGACCTCGGCGATACGGTCGCTCGCGCGGCCGTCCCACAGCGCGGGGCAGCGGGGCGCGGGCGGGTCGTCGAGGACCCGGTTCACGGTGGCGACGATGCGCTCCGGGTCCGTGCCCGCCAGGACGTTGGTGCCCTCCTCGACGGTGATGGGGCGCTCGGTGTTCTCGCGCAGGGTCACGCAGGGGACGCCGAGGGCGGTGGTCTCCTCCTGGATGCCGCCGGAGTCGGTGAGCACCAGGCGGGCGGAGTCCTGGAGGGCGATGAAGTCGAGGTATCCGGCGGCCGGCACCAGCCGGATGCCGCCCGGCACGCCGACGTCCGCCAGCCGCTCGGCGGCCCGCGGGTGCACGGGCAGCAGCAGGGGACAGCGGCCGGCGATCTCGCCCAGGGCCTTCAGCAGGCCGCCGAGGGCGGCGGGGTCGTCCACGTTGGCCGGGCGGTGCAGGGTGACCAGGCCGTACCCGCCGCGGGTGAGCCCGTAGCGGTCCAGGACGTCCGACCTCCGCGCCCGGTGCAGGTTGGCGAGGAGGGTGTCGATCATGACGTTGCCGACGACGTGGATCTGGTCCTCCCGGTAGCCCTCCGCCCGCAGGTTCGCCGCGGCGTCGGGCGAGGGGGCCAGCAGGTAGTCGCTGACCCGGTCGGTGGCGACCCGGTTGACCTCCTCGGGCATGCTCCAGTCGCGGCTGCGCAGTCCGGCCTCGACGTGGGCCAGCAGCGGGCCGGCCTTCGCCGTCACCAGGGCGCAGGCCAGCGTGGAGTTGATGTCGCCGACCACGACCACGGCGTCCGGGGCCAGTTCGTCGAGCAGCGGCTCGAAGGCGGCCATGACCCGACCGGTCTGCTGGGCGTGGGTGCCGGATCCGGCCCCCAGGTACCGGTCGGGGCTGCGGATGCCGAGGTCGCGGAAGAACACGTCGTTCATGGAGGTGTCGTAGTGCTGGCCGGTGTGGACGAGGACCACTTCGACGCCGCGGCGCTCCAGTGCGTCCATCACCGGTTTGATCTTCATGTAGTTGGGTCGCGCTCCGGCGACGCAGATGATCCTGGTCATGGGCTCAGAGCACCTCCACCGTCGGTCCGGACAGCCGGTTGCGGCAGTCGAGGACGAAGGAGGCGTGCTCGGTGACCATGGCGTAGTCGAAGGAGTCGTGGTCGGTGAGCAGGACGACGACGTCCGCGTTGGCCAGTTCCTTGCGGGTGGGCTCGACGCGGACGAGCCGGGCGTCGACCTTGATGTTCTCCACGACGTGGGGGTCGGCCGCCCGGACCTTGGCCCCCATGTCCAGGAGGAGTTGGGAGATGCGCACGGCGGGCGACTCCCGGGCGTCGCCGGTGTTCTTCTTGTAGGCGAGCCCGAGCAGCAGGATGCGGGAGCCGTTGACCGAGCGGCGTTTGGCGTTGAGGGCGTCGATGACGCGGCGCGTCACGTACTCGGGCATGTGGCTGTTGATGTCGTTGGCGAGTTCGACAAAGCGGAAGCTCTGGCCGAGTTCGCGCTGGACCCGCCAGGACAGGTACGACGGGTCGATGGGCAGGCAGTGCCCGCCGACGCCGGGGCCGGGTGTGAACTTCATGAAGCCGAAGGGCTTGCTGGACGCGGCCTCGATGGCCTGCCACACGTCGATGTCGAGGTGGCGGGCGAACATGGCTATCTCGTTGACCAGCGCGATGTTCACGTGCCGGAAGGTGTTCTCCAGCAGTTTGGCCAGCTCGGCCTCCTTGGGGGAGCTCACCGGCACGGTGGTGTCGACGAGTTCCCCGTAGAAGGCCTCGACGGCCTTCAGGGAGGCGGCGTCGACGCCGGAGATGACCTTGGGGGTCTGCTGGAAGCCCCAGACGGCGTTGCCCGGGTCGATCCGCTCCGGGCTGTAGCCGAGGTGGAAGTCCACGCCGGCGGTGAGGCCGGAGCCGTCCTCCAGGATGGGCGCGAACAGCTCCTCGGTGGTGCCCGGGTAGGTGGTGGACTCCAGGACGACCGTGGCGCCGGGGCGCAGGAAGCGGGCCAGTGTGTGCGCCGACTCCTCGATGTAGCGCAGGTCGGGGGCGCCTTCCTGTAACGGGGTGGGCACGGTGACGACGGCGACGTCGAAGCCGCCGCAGTCCCGGGCCAGTTCGCTGGGGCGGTAGGTGCCGCGCTCCAGGGCGCGGTTCAGCCGTTCGGAGGAGACGTCCTCCACGTACGACTCGCCGGCGGCGAGGCTCTTGACCCGCCGTGCGTCCACGTCGTAACCGATCACCTGGTGTCCGACCTCGGCGGCCCTGATGGCCAGCGGGAGGCCGACGTATCCCTGTCCCACGACGACGACGCGCATCAGTGACTCCTGTTCGCGGAACCGGCAGACGGTGTGCGGCGGATGAGTTCCCGGACCGTCATGAGGAGGAAGGCAGCATTGGTGGTGAGGTAGCGCTTGCCGAGCCGGCGCGGCTCCTGGAGGGTGCGGTAGAACCATTCGAGTCCCATCCGCTGCCAGAGCAGGGGGGCTCGTTTGGTGATGCCGGCGAGGATGTCGAAGGAGCCGCCGACGCCGTGGACCACGTGCGCGCCGGTGCGGGTGCCGTAGCCGGCGGTGAAGATCTCCTTCTTGGGCGAGGTCATGCCGAGGAACAGCAGCTGGGCGCGGCTCTCGCCGATGGCGTCGGCGATCGGCCCCTGCTCGGAGTCGTCGAAGTAGCCGTTGCGGCTGCCGGCCACGCGCAGCTTCGGGAAGCGCTCGGCGATCTGCCGGAGCATCATGTCCAGGACCTGCTGCCGGGCCCCGAGCAGGTAGACGGAGATGTCCGCCTCCTCGGCGGCGGCCAGCAGGCGCATGAACAGGTCGATGCCCGCGACCCGTTCGGGGAGCCGGACGCCCAGGACGCGGCCGGCCCAGACCACGGCCTGGCCGTCGGCCAGGACGAGGTCGCAGCCGGCGACCGCCTCGGCGAGCCGGGGGTCGCGCCGCATGTTGACCAGCTTGGCGGCGTTGACCATGCCGATCTCGATCCGTTCGCCGCGCGCCACCGCGTCCAGGCAGCGCCGCACGGTCTGGTCCATGGTCAGGGCGTCGAGTCCGACCCCGAAGAGGAATTGCCGTCCGGTCATCTCTGCGGGCCCCCCAACCAGGCGAACAGGAGCCAGCCGAACTCGTACGGGCGGCATTCTCGGTCCACCGAGAGGGGCCGGAACAGCCGGTCCAGCGGGGTGAGCCGGGCGTGCGGCGCCACGCGGGTGCTGAGCCCGCGGGCGGCGCGGACGGCCTTCATCGGGTCGCCGCGGTAGACCTTGCGCCAGGTGACGCCGAAGCCCTCGCGGATCATCGGCTCGCGCGGGGTGCCGGCCGGTCCGGCGAGTTCGGGCACCTCCGTCATCCAGCGCAGGCCCCGGCGGATGTGCGCGCCGAAGTCGGTGCCGCCGGCGTCGGCCAGGTCGAACAGGGCCGTCGGGGCCATGGCGTGTTGGTGGACGCTGTAGACGGGGTAGCCCTCGACCACGCTGCCGTGGCGGGCGTCGTAGTGCCACCACCACTGTCCGCCGTCCCCTTGCAGGGCGCAGATGCGGGCGGCGCAGGCGTCGGCGGCCTCCAGGGCCTCCGGGTCGTCGCCGCTCGCGTGCAGCCTGGCCAGCGCCTGGAGCGGATAGGTCTGGTCGGCGAAGCAGGCGACATGGGAACGGTATCCGGCCACCAGGCCCGGACCGGTGGCGTGCGGGAAGAGCGGGCTGTCGCCGGTCCTGGCCGCCAGCAGGCGGGCGCGGGCGGCCACGATGCGGCCCTCCACGTCCACGGTGCCGCGGGCCGCGGCGAGGGCGGAGAGCACCCAGGCCGCCTCGACCGTGTACTGCGGCCGCGCGTGGTCGTCCAGCTCGGCCACCCGGGCGAGGGCGTCGGACAGCTTGGGGTGGCCGGTCTCGGCGGCGGCCCAGGCGATGAGCGCCGCGTCCCCGAGGTTGTCCACCCCGGGCAGCCCCTCCACCAGCAGTCCCGTGAACTCCTCGGCGGTGCGTCCGCCGAACAGGGCGCGCTGCCGCTCCTCGGGCAGGAAGCGGGCCCCGAGCGCGGTGATGGCCGCGTACCGGGTGCTGGTGCCCCGCTGCTCCAGGCGGCGGGTGCCGTCGGGCGCGATGGTTCCCGCCCGTGTGAAGACGAAGGTCCGCTCGCCCGGCAGGTACATCGCGGGCAGTCCCGCCTCGGCCAGCGCCAGCAGCCGCTCGGCGAGCGCGTGCAGCGGCGCGTCCGCGTCGGCAAGTGCTCCTAATCGTGTGGCGGTCATCGGGTCCCCACCCCGACTTCCCGACTGTTGAGCGCACTCCGTATGTCCGAGCTGTTCGGCTCCAACACACCTATCCCCTCTGATCGCTCCTCGGACGGACCTGGCGGTCGTCATTCCGCGGAGGGGGACTGCGCATGACGGTGCGCGTGCCCGGCGCGTTGTCGTCCCGCCGATGCACGAGCCGTCCGACGGCTGCGTCTGGACCCCCCAGCGATGCCGCGGACGGGGGCACGCGTGATCGGCAGTGGCCGCAGGCGCGGTGGATCCGCGCCGGCACGACACTGCCGGCAATGCCCCTCGTCGTGTACAACCCCCCACTGAGCAGCGGCTGTTGCCTGCCCAGATCCCGTGTGCAGGGACACGGTATGCCCATGGATGTTCGTTGATTGTGGTTTTGAGGAAATGCCGGTGCTCTAAATTGCCGACATAGCGTCAGTTCCGTCGGTTCCGCTCGACGAGGGCGCCGTCCTTCTCCTCGTGCAGCGCGCCGGTGCGCGGGCACTCCCACACTCCCGGCTCCCCCGCGCGCTCGACCAGGCGGACCCCGGCCCGGCCCACCCAGCCGATCCGCCGGGCGGGCACGCCCGCGACGAGCGCGAAATCGGGCACGTCCCGGGAGACCACGGCGCCGGCCGCGACCAGCGCCCAGCGTCCGACCCGCACCCCGGCCACGCACACCGAACGGGCCCCCAGCGAGGCCCCCTCGGCGACGACGACCCCTGCGGGCTCCCAGTCGCCGTCGCGCTTCAGCGTGCCGTCGGGCTCGACCGACCGCGGGTAGAAGTCGTTGGTGAGCACCGCCGCCGGGCCGATGAAGACCCCGTCGCCGAGTTCGGCCGGCTCGTACACGAGGGCGTAGTTCTGCAGCTTGACGTGGTCCCCGATCCGCACGCCCGGCCCGACGTACGCCCCGCGGCCCACGATGCACCCGCGCCCGAGCCGGGCCTCCTCCCGTATCTGCGCCAGATCCCAGATCGTGGTCCCCTCGCCGAGCTCGGCCGTCTCGTCGACCTGGGAGGAGGGTTGGATGCGGACGCTCACGGCGCGGTCCCCTTACGGTTCGCGAGACATTCGAATGCACGGGTGTGCGTACGGACGCACGGCCCGAGCATATGCCCCGGCGGTCCGCTCCACCGGTGGATCAACCGACTGTTCACACACGGGACTTGAGCCCCGGAGCACGGGCGTTCAGCGCGTCCCCGGGGCGCGCCGCGCGAGCGTACGGCCGCCCACCGCCAGGGCGAGCGCGACCACGATCAGGACCCCGGCGACCGCGAACGTGATCCGCATGCCGCCGGCCACCGCATCGGGGGACGCCGTGGCCACGTCGGCGGCCGCCGAGGCGAGGGCGAACACGGCGCCCATGACCGAGGCTCCGGTGATGAGCCCGAGGTTGCGCGACAGGTTGAGCATGCCGGAGGTGACGCCCCGCCGGTCCGCGGGGACGTCCGCCATCACCGCGGTGTTGTTGGCCGTCTGGAAGACCGCGTAGCCGGCGGTGACGACGACGAGGGGCGCGAGGTAGCCGGGGACGCCGAGCGTCTGCGGGGTCACGGACAGGAGGAGGGAGCCGGCCGCCATGGCGGCGAGCCCGATGACCGTCATACGGAAGGCGCCGAACCGGTCCACGACGCGGCCGGCCGGCACCCCGGTCAGCGCGGCGACCAGCGGGCCGACCGACAGGACCAGCCCGACGAGGGCCTCGCGGAGCCCCAGCGTGCGTGAGAGGTAGAACGGCCCGACCACCAGCGTCGCCATCATCACCGTCGAGACCAGCGTGCTCATGGCCAGGCTCGCGCTCAGCGCGGGATCTCGGAACACGGCCGGCCGGATCAGCGGGGACACCGCCCGCGCCTCGGCCCGCACGAAGAGCCCGACCCCGAGGGCCGCGACCAGCAGCAGCACCAGGTTGAGCGAACCGAAGCGGCCGCGCCCGGTCGTCATGGCGAGCGCGTAGGCCGCGAGCGTGAGGGCGAGCAGCAGGGTGCCGAGGTGGTCGAAGCGGGCCCGGCCGGCGGCGGGCTCCGGCCGGCGGTCGGCGGGCAGGTGGCGGTGCGCGAGCAGCAGGGTCAGCAGCCCCAGCGGCACGTTGACGAGGAACAGGGCCCGCCAGCCGAATCCGGAGATCAGCACGCCGCCCAGCGACGGACCGAGGGCGGTGCCGATCGCGGACATGGTGCCGAGCAGCCCCATCGCGCTGCCGGTCCGCGCCTTGGGCACCGCCTCGCCGACGAACGCCATGGTCAGGGCCATCATGACGGCCGCGCCGAGGCCCTGCGCGGCCCGGGCGGCGATCAGCAGCCACAGCGTGGGCGCGGAGCCGCACAGTGCCGAGGCCGCCGTGAACAGGAGGACGCCGGCCAGGAGGAGCCGTCGGCGGCCGATGATGTCGCCGAGCCGTCCGACACCGACGATCACGGTGGTGATGGCCAGGAGGTAGGCGAGGACGATCCACTGCACCTCCTGGAAGGGGGCGCCGAACACGTGCGCCAGGGTCGGCAGCCCCACGTTGGCGATGCTGGTGCCCAGCGAGGACAGCAGCATCGACAACGACAGGCCGGCCAGCACCCACCGGACCGGGGAAGGCGCCGGCTCCGTACCTCCGGCTGCCGCCCGGGCCCGGCCCGTGCCGGCCGCCCTCACGAGCCGCCGGCCGGGCGGGCGCCGGTGAAGACCGTGGTGGCGGCGAGGAGGAAGGCGTCGGGCCGCCGCAGGATGCCCTCCGGCGCCGCGGGATCGACCAGCACGTCCAGGGTCTTGCGGTCCTCCGCGTCCAGGGACTCGCTCATCGCCTCCCGCAGCCGGGTCAGATGGGCGTGCAGGAAGGTGCGGGCCGACTCGCCCAGCGGCGCCGGCAGGTCCAGCAGGAACGTGAAGCCGCCGACGTCGGTGAGCCCGGCACGGCCGAGCAGCGCGGGCCAGTCCTCGACCACGGCGGCGCTGCCGGGCAGTTCGTCCCGCATGATCGAGAACCAGTGCTCCTGGACGGCGTCCAGCCGGGCCTGGAGGCCGGGCCGGCCGATGCCGATGTCGCGCGGGAGGAAGCGCATCGGCAGTCCGCCCTCCGCCACGGCGAGCAGGCCGCCGGGCCTCAGCACACCGGCGAGCGCGTCCAGCGCGCCCTGCTGGTCGCCGAGGTGGTGCACGGCCTTGCTGCTCCAGACCAGGTCCGCCGTGCCCAGGGCGTCGTCGAGGCCCTCGGGGAGTTCCGCGTGGAGGGTGGCCACCCGGCCCCCGAGGCCGAGCCGCTCGGCGCGGGCCAGGGTGTGGTCGAGCAGCCCCGGCGCGCCGTCCACGGCGACCGTCTCGGCGTCCGCGAAGGCCTCGGCGAGTACGCAGGTCATCACGCCCGGGCCACTGCCGATGTCGAGGACGCGCCGGACCTCGTGCCCGGGGCCGAGCAGCTCCTTCAGGCGGGCGGCGGTCCGGTTGAGGACGGGGAGCTGGAGTTCGCCGTTGCGCTCCAGGTGGCCGGCCATGACCTCCCAGTCGATGTCGGTGGAGTGGTGCGCGTGGCCCTGCCCCTGCCCGTGGCCCTGCCCCTGCCCGTGGCTCTGCCCGTGGCCGTGGCCGTGGCCCTGTCCGTGTCCGTGCCCGGAGGCGCTGTGTGTGCTCATGCCGAGGAGCGTGCGCCCGCGGACCGCCCCTGGCAATTCTTGTTGCCGTTTCCGGGACGGCGAGGTGGAATGCCCGCATGGACACACCGCAGGACACGGCCCAGGACACCCCGTCGCCCCACCAGGCGGTCCTCGACGAGGTCGCCCCCCGGCTCCGCCGGCTGCGCGCCCAGCGCGGCCTCACCCTGGCCGCCCTGTCCGAGGTGACCGGCATCTCCAAGAGCACCCTGTCCCGGCTGGAGTCCGGTCAGCGCCGCCCCAGCCTGGAGCTGCTGCTGCCGCTCGCCACCGCCTACCGCGTGCCCCTGGACGATCTGGTCGGCGCCCCCGAGGTGGGCGATCCCCGAGTACGGCTGGCCCCCCGCGCCCTGCCGAACGGCGGCACCTCCGTGGCCCTGACCCGCGGCCCGGGCCCCCTCCAGGCGTACAAGATGATCATCCCGGACCGGGGCAGCGAGCCGGATCTGCGTACGCACGAGGGCTACGAGTGGCTGTACGTCCTGGACGGCCGGCTGCGGCTCGTCCTCGCCGAGCACGACCTGGTCCTCGGCCCCGGCGAGGCGGCCGAGTGGGACACCCGGCTCCCCCACTGGTTCGGCAGCGCCGACGGCCGGCCCGTCGAGATCCTCAGCCTCTTCGGCCGACAGGGCGAGCGGATGCACGTCCGCGCCAAACCCCGCGCCTGACGGCGGACCAGGGACCGGCCCGTCCGCCCCGGCGCGTTGACGTGCGCCCGGTGGTGAAACCCGATCGGGTGTGTGGCGTTAGAAGGACGGACCCGCCGCGCCCCGCCGGGCGCGCCGCCCTGCGATGCCGACAGTACGAGGAGCACGATGACAGTCCCGGAGCCGGCCGGACGCGGCCGCATGAAGCTGGCAGCCCGATGCCGGGTGGCCACGGAGGCCCCCGCCTTCGGGTTGGTCGTCTTCTGCGTGATCCTGCTCAACGCGGGGCTGATGGGGGTGGAGACGTACAGCGGCCTGGCCGCGGAGTACCGGCAGGTCCTGCAAGCCGCGGAGGAATGCTGCCTGCTGGTGTTCTCCCTGGAGATGCTGCTGCGCATGGGCGCCTACGCCGACAGGCCGAAAGCATTCTTCCGGGACCCCTGGAACCTCTTCGACCTCGCGATCGTGGCCTCCGCCTTCGTCCCCTTCGTCCGCGAGAACGCCACCGTCCTGCGGATGCTGCGCCTCGCCCGCGTCCTGCGGACCGCGCGCTTCCTCCCGCACCTGCGGATCCTGCTGATCGCCGTCGGCCGCAGCCTGCCGGGCACCGCCAGCTTCCTCTTCGTCGGCGCGCTGGTGCTGTACGTGTACGCCATGGTCGGCTGGGTCTGCTTCGCGGACTCCGACCCCCAGCACTACGGTTCCGTAGGCCGGGCCATGCTCACCCTGTTCCTGCTCACCACGCTCGACGGCCTGACCGACGCCGTCCGCGCGGGCCTGCAGATCTCCCGCCTCAGCATCATCTACTACGCCTCCTACGCGCTCCTCGCCTCCTTCGTGCTGGTCAACGTCCTCATCGGGGTCGTCCTCAACTCGCTGGACGAGGCGCGGGAGATCGAGGCGGAGGCCAGCCGGGTGCCGCCGCCCTCCGCGGGCCCCGACGCGGACGGGACGGACGTCAGGGAGCGGCTCGCCACCGCCCGCCGCGCGCTGGACGAGATCGAGGCGAGCCTGGCGGTGGCCGACCGGCCGGCCGGCCGCGGCGCGGGCCGGCAACTGGAGGGCGCCGCGCACAAATCCAGCCCCGCCGGCGTTTGAGGCGCTGGGGTTCGGGGGCGGAGCCCCCGGCAGCGGCGCCGCGCGGCCTGCTGGGCCGGTCTCCCCCGGGCCTGCCCCGGCGCAGAAGACCGGCCGCAGGACTCACCGCTTGCGGGCGAGGGTGAGGCCGTCCGCGATCGGCAGCAGCACCGACTCGACCCGGTCGTCCGCGCGGACGTGCGCGTTGAACTCGCGGATGGCCAGGCCGTTGCCCTTGGCGTCGGCGCGGACCGCCTCGCCCCCGTAGAGGACGTTGTCGGCGAGGAGCAGCCCGCCGGGCCGCACGCGCGGCACCAGCTGGTCCCAGTAGGCCTGGTAGCCGGTCTTGTCCGCGTCCAGGAACACCAGGTCGATCACCGGCTCGGGCGGCAGCGCCGTCAGGGTCTCCAGGGCGGGGGCGATCCGCAGGTCGATCCGGTCGGCGACCCCGGCCTCCTTCCAGGCCTCCCTCGCGATCGAGGTCCACTCGTCGGAGATGTCACAGGTGATGACGCGGCCGCCGGCCACCAGCCCCTCGGCGAGGGCGATCGTCGAATAGCCGGTGAAGGTGCCCACCTCCACGATCCGCCGGGCGCCGGTCAGCTTGGCCAGCAGGGTGAGGAGCACCGCCTGCTCGTGCGGGATCTGCATCTCGGCCGGCCCGCCGAGCGCGCGGGTGCGCGCGACCAGCCGCTCCTGGACGGGGCTCGGCGGTTCGGCCTGCTCGACCAGGTAGGCGTAGACCTCGGGGGTGAGGTGCACGGTCTTCACTTCGTCGGGCTTCCTGCTCATGTCGTACGTCCCTTCGTGGGATTCGGGATCTTCGGCGGGGCGTTGCGGGCGGGCGGTTCCTCGCAGACGGCCACCGCGATCAGCCGGGCGACCGACTCCCGGCCGAAGCGCTCGGGGCAGCCGTCCGGAAGGGGCCCCAGGCCGTAGGCACCGATGTCCGCCAGGCAGAGGTTGAGCAGCCGGACCAGCTGCGCCCGGTGGACCGGGCCGCACAGCGGCTGCCGCTCCACCCGGAAGTGCGCGTCGTGCAACGCCTGTTCGGCTTCGGTGGGCTCGGGGCCGGGGCTTCGGCCGGCCTGCCGGAGCGGGGAGGAGCCGTCCGGTACGAGCCGGCGGGCCACGGCCATGTGCACCCGCTGGTTGTCCTTGACGGCGTCGGACAGCCGGTCGAGCGCGGCCGCCCGGTGGCTGTCGCGGGCCGCGTCCAGGGCGGCGGGTACGGGGGTGTGGTCGCGGGCCCATCCACAACTGAAGGCGGGGTGGGCGGCCGCCATCCGCGGGTGCAGGAGGGTCGCGTACTGCTCGGGCGTACAGCCGGCGGCGTAGAGGAAGAGGACCGAGTAGACGTCGTAGAGGGCCGTGGTCCAGGCGATCGGCAGGGTGGCCGCCGCCTCCGGGGTGGCGGCCAGTGTGGACAGGCCGCGGGCCAGCAACTGCCATACGGTGAAGGCCGCGTGGTGGCCGGTGAACCACCGGTGGCGGACCCGGTCGGCCTCGCCGTCGGGCGGCAGGCAGGCCGCCGGCGGGCCCGTGGTGAGGGTGGCGCGCAGCGCGGTCAGCTCGGCTTCGAGCCGCTCGGCGCAGCGGGCGTGGTCGCAGGCGGGCAGGTCCGCGCCGGGCATGGGCAGGACGAGCCGCCCGACCGTGACGGCGGCGGCGAAGGGGGTCACCGCAGCCTCGGGTGGCGGTCGCGCGGCGGGGTGGGGAAGTCGGGCGGGGCCGGGGGGACGGCGGTCATCGGCGGGCCGGTGCCTTTCGGTCGGAGGCGTCAGCGGGTCGCGCGTACGGCGGCCGCCGGACGGTCGGGGGTGGCGGCGAGGGCGCGGCCCTCGGCGGCGCTCATGCGGGCCCCTCAGGGGGTGGGGCCAGGGGGTTGCGCGGGATCCGGTCGACGACGCGGATCTCGCGGGGCGCTGCTCCCAGGCCGCGCGCGAGGGCCCGTACGCCGTCCTCCGTCAGCGGGCCGCCCCCGGCGACGAGCACGTCGTACGTCTCCCCGCGCTGCGGGTCGGCGGCGCGCACGCAGGTCACGTCGGCTCCGGGGAGCAGGGCGCGGAGCCGGGCGGCGATGCCGTCGAGGTCGCGCCGGACGCCGTTGACCTTGACCGGGTGGGCGCGGCGGCCCAGGCGCAGGAACTGGCGGTCGCCGAGCGGCCGGACCAGGTCGTCCATCTCGTGGTGGGCGGAGAGCCGCGGTCCGGACACGGTCAGCGGGACCTCCCGGCCTCCGCGGGGGCCGGCGAAGGAGACGTCGTCGAGCAGGGTCCACGGGCCGTCCGGGTCCCAGCCGGTCCGGTGGGCGACGGCGCCGGTCTCGGTGGAGCCGAGCACCTCGACCATGGCGGTGCGCCGTCCGTCGCACAACCGCACGGCTTCCGGGGGCAGTTCGGCCGAGCTGTGCAGGAAGGTGATGTGCTCGAAAGCGGCGAGCCAGCCGGGGTGGCGGGCCAGGATCCGGAAGGTCCGCGGGATGGCGACGACCGCGATCCGACGGGCGGTGACCGGGGGCGGCGGACAGTCGAAGGCGGGCCAGAACCAGACGGGCAGCCGGGTCACGGCGGGCAGCAGCACGGTCGCGGAGGCCCCGTAGGCGTGCCGGGAGGGAGCGAAGCCGATGACGGCCTGCGGCTCGTACGGGCTTAGCAGGCGGGCCAGTTGCTCGCTGTCGGCGCGCAGCCGGGCCCCGGAGAGGGTCCGCCGGACGGGCTCGCCGGTGGAGCCCGTGGTGTGGAAGGCGTAGTCCCGGGCGGCGAGCCGCTCCAGCGCGTCGGCGGACCGGGCGGCGTCGAGCGCGTCCCACGCCAGGTGCCAGGCCCCGGCCGGGGGCTCGGCCGCTCCCTGCGCCGGCGTGCCGATCCCGGGCCGGTCCCACAGGGCGTCGAAGGGGAGCGTCTCGTAGGCGGCGGATCCCGCGGCGGGGGCGGTCACGGGCGGGAGACCAGCGGGCTGTCGGTCGGAGTCGAGGATCATCGCTGAGTCCCTGCGGTCTGGTGGCAGCGTGTGGGGAAACACCCCGCTGATCAACGACGCGGGGCCCGACGGGAAACGGCGCGGGTCCGCCGGCCCCGGTTCGCCTCAAACGCCGGCGGGGCTGGGTTTGTCCCCCTCGGGCGGGGCCGGAGTGGGGGTTGGGGCGGTGCCCCTCCGGAGTGTCTCCTCGTCCTCGCGCACGAAGCCACCCCTTCGTGACGTAAGCCCAGGTTGCGCGCTCGTCCTGCGGGGA
>NZ_JBHWUO010000020.1:0-145786 GCF_042736975.1 Streptomyces sp. NPDC059989 | reverse complement strand
GCCCGCCGGGACGCGAACAAGGAGGCCCACCGGGCCTGCCCTTACCCGGATCCCGTACGAAGGACGCCCCCCCCCCCGGATCATCCGGGGCGGGCGGCTTCGTACGTACGGGATTCCGGGCGGTCAGCGCTCCAGGAAGGAGAACAGTCGCTCCCACCGGTCGGTGATCTCGGCGCTGGAGAACCGCTGCACCGACCGGAAGGCGGTGTCGCCGAGCCGGTCCCGCAGCTCACGGTCCGACATGAGGGCGTCCAGGTGCCCGGCGAGCTCCATCGTGTTGCCCAGCCGGGCCAGCAGCCCGTCCTCGCCGTGCGTCACGATCTCCCGTACGCCCGGCGCGCAGTCGAAGGCGGCCACCGGCACGCCCGCCGCCATCGCCTCGAGGAGCGTGATCGGGAACCCCTCGGCCCGGGAGGCCTGAGCGAAGACCGAGGCCCCGCGCAGCGCGCCCAGAACGTCGCCGGTGCTGCCCATCCACTCCACGGAGTCGTCCAGCCCCAGCGAGGTGCAGTGCGCCCGCAGCGACGCCTCCTCCAGGCCCGCCCCGTAGATCCGCAGGACCCAGTCGGGGTGGTGCGGGACCGCGTCCGCCCAGGCGTCGAGCAGCAGGTCGACGCCCTTCTCGAAGGCGAGGCGACCGACGCTCGCCACGACCTTCTCGGTGCGCGGGGCGGGGGAGTCCGGCATGAAGGGCAGCGGGTTCGGCATGCTCCCGACGTTCTCCATGCCCGCCCGGATCCACAGGTCCGCGTCCTCGGCGGTCAGCACCAGCAGCCGGTCGACCTCGGAGTAGTGGCGGCGGACCCGATCGCCGCGGGTGGACTTCTGGCTGGCCTCGAAGGACTCGTGGCTCATGCCGATGACGCTGAGCCCCTTGGTGTCGGCGAGCGCCACCCACTCCATCGCCCAGACCTGGGTGACGATCACCACGCCGCCCGGGCGGGCGGCGCGCAGCAGCTCGCTCAGCGTCTCCGCCTTGGCGCGCATCGCGGCCCGCCGGGCCGCCTGGCGGCGCCGCTCGGGCGCGTTCAGCCGGCCCTTGATGCCGCGCAGCCGGCGGGCCGCCGGCGGGTGGGCGTCGTAGAGGGTGGTCACGTCGTACGGCAGGTCCTGCGGCAGCTGCTGCCGGATCTCGTCGGCGACCGGGGCGATGCCGACGATGTGCACCCGGTGCCCGCGCTCGGTGAACAGCCGGGCCATCTGGTGCGACCAGGTGGTCACGCCGCCGAGCTCGTCGACGTTGTTGGAGACGATGAAGATGTCACGGCCGCCCGGGGTGGCGGTCTGCTGGCTCACTTGCCGCTCCTGGTGAAGAACTTCTCGACGATCTGGCGGGCCGCGTCCCCGCGGTCGTACTCGCCGAACTCGGCGAGGAACCGCTGGCGGGCCTCCGCGTACTTGGCGTCCGCCTCCTCGAAGGCGGAGACCGCCTGGAGCAGCTCGTCCGCCGTGGCCACCACCGGGCCCGGGGCCTTCTCCTTCAGGTCGAAGTAGGTGCCGCGGATGTCGGTGGCGTACTTGTCGTAGTCGTACGCGAAGAACAGCATCGGCCGGTCCATGACCGCGTAGTCGAACATCACGGACGAGTAGTCGGTGATCAGTCCGTCGGCGAGGGCCAGCAGCGGGGTGATGTCGTGGTGCCGGGACACGTCGATGACGCGGCCCTCGACCGACGGCGGCAGCGAGACGCTGTTGAGGTAGTGGGTCCGCACCAGCAGCGTGAAGCGGTCGCCGAGCCGGTCCGCGAACTCCTCCACGTCGAAGGGGAAGGTGAAGCCCTCGACCGAGCCGTCCGCGCCGGCCCGGAAGGTCGGCGCGTAGAGCAGCACCTTCTTCTCCGGGTCGATGCCGAGCTCGGCCGCCAGCGGGCCGCGGACCCGCTCGCCGCTCTGGGACTCGCTCCGGTGGGCCTCGACCAGGGCGTCGTTGCGCGGGTAGCCCGTGCGCAGCAGCACCTCGTCGCGCAGCCTGAAGCCCTTGGCGAGGGTCCGGGTGTCGTGCTCGGAGCGGATCAGGAAGTGGTCGAAGCGGTCGACGGCAGCCTGGAAGCGGTCCTGGCCCGCGCGGCCCTGCGCCTTGGTGCGGGGCTCGTGGAAGCCCATCCGCTTGAGCGCCGAGCCGTGCCAGGTCTGGATGTACGTGGTCCCCGGGCGCTTGGCGAGGGCCAGCGGGAAGCCCTGGTTGTCGACCCAGAACTCGGCCTGGGCGAGCGCGCGCAGGTAGGCCCAGCCCCAGCGCCGCACCAGGGTGGCCTCCTTCGGGAAGCCGGTGGGCTTGGCGCCCGCGTACGACCAGATCGCCTCGAAGGGCACGCCCTGGCGCACCATCTCCTCGTAGATCGCCTTCGGGCTGTCGCTGTACTGCTTGCCCATGTGGCTCTCGAAGACGACCGTGCCCTTCTTGACCGGCAGCTTCGAGAAGACCTCGTGGTAGATCTTCACCTTCTGCTCGCCGGAGCCCATGTTCCTGCGGGCCCGCAGGGCCTTGCGCAGGCCCCGCTTGACCACGTTGGCCGTCTTGCCCTGTATGGCGTTGTTGAGCAGGCTCTGGGTGCGGACGGCGGCGGGCCCCTCGGCGGTCAGGACGTAGGAGAGGTTGCCCTTCTTGGTCATCTCCGGCTCGAAGCGGTCGGAGACGAGGCGGGTCAGCCGGGGCCGCACGCGCAGCCGGGCCGCCGACTCCAGGTCGACACCGCCGACCGATACGCGGGTGGTCACCCGGTCGCCGCCGGCGGTCAGCTTCAGCCGGACGTCCCAGACGGCGTCGATGATGCCGAGCGGGCGGACGGTCGAGGCGATGTCGGCCGTACCGGTCCACTCGATCGTGTCACCGGCGTGGCGCACGGTTGCCACCGGGAAGCTGAACGAGCGCACGCCGATCTGCCGGCGGGCCCGGAACTCCAGGGAGGCCTTCAGCTCCGCGTCGGCCGGGATCCGGCCGAGCGGATTGACGACGGCGCCGGACAGCGTGACGGTGCCGCGCCCGTCGTCCTCGTAGGAGGTGAGGCGGTTGCCGAGCTGGAGGGAGCCGAGCGGGGTGGTGTGGAAGCCCTGCTCCGTGACGTCCAGTATCCGGCGGGCCTCGGCGCCGTCCGGGCCGTCGATGTGCCGCGCGCACCAGTAGACGCGGCCGTCGCGCTCCGCGAGCGGAGAGGAGAGCCGGCCCTTGTTGGTCATCGCGTCGGCGGCCGGGAGCAGGTTGTCCCAGTCCTCCTTGCCGAGGAGGTAGGCGCAGATCGCCTGGAGGTACGTGACGTTCTCGTACGCGGCCGGATCGATCCCGGCGAGGTAGCCGTTGGCGAGGCGGGCGAATTCCTGGCGGTACTCGTCGCTCAGCAGCGGCAGGTCGCGCAGGTGCAGCACCAGGTCGTGCTTGAGGAACTTGGCGTCCTTCGCGGACTTGATGTCCGTGTGGCCCTTGGCGGCGAGCAGCTGGTCGACGCGGCGGTGGATCTCCATCCGGTGGACGAAGTTCGCGATCTCGTGGCGCCGGTTGCTGATCGACTTCGACGCGGCCTTCTCGATCACGTTCCAGAAGTAGACGTGGTTCGGGATCAGCGTGATGCGGCGGGCGGCGACGTACGCCTGCGCGGAGAACAGCAGGTCCTCGTAGTGGATCCCGACCGGGAACTCCAGGCCCTGCTCCAGCAGGAACGCGCGCCGGTAGCACTTGTTCGTGGAGAGGGTGTCGTAGACCAGCAGGTCGGGGAACTCGGTGATCGACTCCAGAGTGCGCGTGCGCGAGTAGATCCACGGGTACCACTCGGTGGTCTTGCCCCACCGGTTGTCGAGGTGCACGCGCACGCACATGCCCGAAACCAGGTCGGAGCCGGTGCGCTCGGCGGCGTCCAGCATGTTCCGGCAGGCGTTGCGCTCCAGCACGTCGTCGCTGTCCAGGAACATGACGTAGGTGCCGGTGGCCTGCTGGATGCCGTGGTTGCGGGGGGCACCGCAGCCGCCGCTGTTCTCCGGCAGCCGGAACGCGCGCACTCTCCCCGGGTGCGCGGCCTCCAGTTCCTGGGCGACCGCGTACGAGCGGTCCTTGCTGCAGTCGTCGACGATCACGACCTCGACCCCGTGCAGGGTCTGGTCCAAAACCGACTGGACTGCTGTCGACAGACGCTCTGCGTCGTTGTAGACGATGACGACCACGGAGACGTCAGGCACGTGCACCTCGATCCCTTCGCTTCATTCCGCTTATCTCGCTCAACCCGTCAAAGCTACCGTGTGCCGCACTCGACTCAGGCAGGCCGACCGTCGGCGTGCATACTTCTAAGGAAGAGGTGAGTGGCGGGTCCGGTCCCCGATAATCACCCGTTCGGACCCAGCAGGAAGTGTTCATGACGAAGCTGTCCGTAGTTGTCCCTTGCTACAACGAAGAAGCCGTCATCGACAGCTTCGACGTGGAGATCCGCAGGGTTCTGGACGCCCTCCCCGTCGAGTACGAGGTCTGCTACGTCGACGACGGGAGCCGCGACGGCACCCTCGGCAAGCTCCGCAAGATCGCCTCGAAGCACGGCGAGCGGACGCGGTACGTGTCCTTCAGCCGCAACTTCGGCAAGGAGGCCGGCATGCTCGCGGGCCTCCGCGAGGCCACCGGCGACGCCGTGGTGATCATGGACGCGGACCTCCAGCACCCGCCGGAGCTCATCGCGACCATGCTCGACTACCACCGGCAGGGCCACGACCAGATCATCGCCCGCCGCACGCGCGAGGGCGACAAGAAGGTCCGCTCCGCGCTCAGCCGCCTCTACTACCGCGGCGTGAACCGCTGGGTCGACGTCGAACTCACCGACGGGGTCGGCGACTTCCGCCTCCTGTCGCGCCCGGCCGTGGACGCGCTGCTGTCGCTGCCGGAGTACAACCGCTTCTCCAAGGGCCTGTTCTCCTGGATCGGCTTCGACACCGTCCACTTCGACTACCGCAACGCCCAGCGCGAGGCCGGCGAGACGAAGTGGAAGTTCGCCTCGCTGCTGAACTACGCCATGGACGGCCTGATCTCCTTCAACAACCGGCCGCTGCGCATCGGGATCTGGCTCGGCGTGTCGCTGGTCGCCCTGACCGGCCTGTACGCCCTGTGGATCACGATCGAGGCGATGACCAACGGCGTCGAGTCGCCCGGCTACGTCACCATCGTGGCGCTGATCGCCGGCATCGGCGGCGTTCAGATGATCATGCTGGGCCTGATCGGCGAGTACATCGGCCGCATCTACTACGAGACCAAGCGCCGGCCGCACTTCCTGGTGAAGGAAGCACACGGCGCGGACGCCCTCCCGGAGACGGCGCGGACCGAGCGGCCGGCGGACGCGACGATCGTGGAGCGCAGCGCGCGATGAGCCGTAGAGAACAGCTGGGCCAGATCTTCCGCTTCGCCCTCGTGGGCGGCGTCAACACCGCCACCTTCTTCGGCATCTACCTGCTCCTGCACCCGTGGATGCCGTACTTCGCCGCCTACTCGCTCGCCTTCGTACTGGCGATGGTCGGCTCCTTCTTCATGAACACCTACTTCACCTACCGGACCCGGCCGACCTGGAAGAAGTTCCTCCTCTTCCCGCTGACGAACGTCACGAACTACGTGATCCAGTCGGTCGGCCTCTACGCGCTGGTGACCTGGGCCGGGATGGACACCACGATCGCCCCGCTGGTCGCGGCGGTCGTGGCCATCCCCTTCACCTTCCTGCTCTCGCGCAAGATCCTCGTCCCCCGCGCCGCCGCCCGGGCCGAGGAGCCGCAGCCCGCGGAGGCGGGGTCGTCCAGGGGCTGAAACCCCCGGGCGGCCGCCGCGGCCCACCCCGTAGATTGAGACGGCAGGCATTCCGGCAAGGGGCAAGGGGTAAGACGTGTCAGCGGCTAGGCAAGGTGTCGTGGACGCCCGCAGGATCGTGGTCAAGGTCGGCTCCTCCTCCCTGACGACCGCGGCCGGCGGCCTCGACGCCGACCGGGTGGACGCGCTGGTCGACGTCCTGGCCAAGGCCCGCAGCGGCGGGGAGAAGGAGATCGTCCTCGTCTCCAGCGGAGCCATCGCCGCCGGGCTGTCCCCCCTGGGCCTGCGCCGCCGCCCCAAGGACCTGGCCCGCCAGCAGGCCGCCGCCAGCGTCGGCCAGGGACTGCTCGTCGCCCGCTACACCGCCTCCTTCGCCCGGTACGGCGTCCGCGTCGGCCAGGTGCTGCTCACCACCGACGACACCAGCCGCCGCGCCCACTACCGCAACGCGTACCGCACCCTGGACCAGCTCCTCGCCATGGGCGCGCTGCCCGTCGTGAACGAGAACGACACCGTCGCCACCGACGAGATCCGCTTCGGCGACAACGACCGCCTGGCCGCCCTGGTCGCCCACCTCGTCCGCGCGGACCTCCTCGTCCTCCTCTCCGACGTGGACGGCCTCTACGACGGCGACCCCTCGCAGCCCGGCACCACCCGCATCGACGAGGTCCGCGGCCCCCAGGACATCGCGCACGTCTCCATCGGCAGCGCGGGCAAGGCGGGCGTGGGCACCGGCGGCATGGTCACCAAGGTCGAGGCGGCGCGGATCGCGGCCGCCGCCGGGATCCCGGTGGTGCTCACCTCCGCGAGCCAGGCCGCCGACGCGCTGGCCGGGCGCGCCACCGGCACGCACTTCCACGCGACGGGCCGCCGCTCGGCGGACCGGCTGCTGTGGCTCCAGCACGCCTCCACCCCCCAGGGGCACCTCGTACTCGACGACGGCGCGGTACGCGCGGTCACCGAGCGCGGCAGCTCGCTCCTCGCGGCGGGCATCGCGGCGGTCGAGGGCGAGTTCACGGCGGGCGACCCGGTGGAACTGCGCGACACCTCGGGACGGGCGGTGGCGCGCGGCCTGGTCAACTTCGACGCCAAGGAACTGCCGCAGCTCCTCGGCCGCTCCACCCGCGAGCTTGCCCGGGAACTCGGACCCGCGTACGAGCGCGAGGTCATCCACCGTGACGATCTGGTCCTGCTCCAGGGCTGAGGTTCGGTAAAACCGCCGCGCGGCGGGCCGGGGACTGGTCAACTGTGAGGGGCGGGCGACACGCGTAGCGGAGACAGGAGGCGGCTGGTGAGACGAGCGCTGACCAGCGTCGGTCCGGGGGACGGTGACGGTGGCGGTGGCGGAGACGAGCGGGACGAGACCTCCCGCCTCTGGCACGTGACCCTGAGCGTCTCCGGCAAGCCGGCGCCGTTGTCCGATGTCCGGCGGGGGCTGGAGCAGCTGGCCCACGACCACCCCTTCCTGCTGACCAGCCGGTACGCCGACGACCACGCGGAGATCCGCTACTGGGAGGAGGCCCGCGACCTCCACGACGCGGCGGCCGTCGCCCTGCGCCTCTGGGGCGAACACCGCTCCTCGGCGCAGCTCCCGCCGTGGGAGATCGTCGGCCTGGAGGTCATCGACCGCGCCACCTACCACCAACGCGTGGCGGAAGGCTACGGCCCACCCCCGGCCCACCCGGTGGGGGTCCACCCGTACTGACGAGTCGAATAGCCCCGCCACCCCCAGCCCCTCCGGCGTTTGAGGAGCGGGGTCTGGGGCGGAGCCCCAGGTCTTTGAGGGGGGTCCGGGGCACAGCCCCAGGGAACGGTGGAAGGGCGGGGCGGGGAGAAGGCCCCGCGCAGCGGCAGGCCCGCAGGGGCCGTCTCGCGGGGTGAAACCCCATCGGGCGGGGCACGCCCGGGGACTACCCTGGGCGGCATGACCTCGCTCGATGCCGCCACCTCGCCCGTCCTCGCCACCGCACACCGCGCCCGCACCGCGGCCGCCGCCATCGCCCCTCTCCCGCGGTCCGCAAAGGACACCGCGCTGCTGGCGATCGCGGACGCGTTGGAGGCCCGTACGGCCGAGATCATCGAGGCCAACGCCACCGACACCGACAAGGCCCGGGCCGCCGGCACCAGTGAGACGGTCATCGACCGCCTCACCCTCACCCCCCAGCGGGTCGCCGCCATCGCCTCCGACGTCCGGGACGTCGCCGCCCTCCCCGACCCCGTCGGCGAGGTCGTCCGCGGCAACACCCTCCCCAACGGCATCGACATCCGGCAGATCCGCGTCCCGCTCGGCGTCGTCGGCATCATCTACGAGGCCCGCCCCAACGTCACCGTCGACGCCGCCGCCCTCTGCCTCAAGTCCGGCAACGCGGTCCTGCTCCGCGGCAGCTCCTCCGCCTACGCCTCCAACACCGCGCTCGTCGCCATCCTCCGCGACGCCATCACCGAGGCCGACCTCCCCGCCGACGCGATCCAGCTCGTCCCCGGCGAGTCCCGCGACTCCGTCCGCGAGCTGATGCGCGCCCGCGGCCTCGTCGACGTGCTCATCCCGCGCGGCGGCGCCTCCCTCATCAAGACCGTGGTCGAGGAGTCGACCGTTCCGGTCATCGAGACCGGTACCGGCAACTGCCACGTCTACGTCGACGCCCAGGCCGACCTGGACATGGCCGTGGCCATCCTCATCAACTCCAAGGCCCAGCGGCCCTCCGTCTGCAACTCCGCCGAGACGCTCCTCGTCCACCGCGACATCGCCGACGCCTTCCTGCCGCGCGCCCTCGACGCCCTCGCCGACGCCGGCGTGACCGTCCACGGCGACGCCCGGGTCCTGGCCGCCGCCGAGGGCACCAAGGCCACCACCCTGCCCGCCACCGACGAGGACTGGGCCGCCGAGTACCTCTCCTACGACATCGCCGCCGGTGTCGTGGACTCCCTCGACGAGGCCGTCGCCCACATCCGCCGCTGGACCTCCGGCCACACCGAGGCGATCGTCACCACCTCCCAGGCCGCCGCCCGCCGCTTCACCCAGCTGGTCGACTCGACCACCGTCGCCGTGAATGCGTCCACCCGGTTCACCGACGGTGGTCAGTTCGGCTTCGGCGCCGAGATCGGCATCTCCACGCAGAAGCTGCACGCCCGGGGCCCGATGGGCCTTCCCGAGCTGACCTCCACCAAGTACATCGTCACCGGCGACGGTCACGTTCGGTAGTCGGGCACCGAACGCGGTGTGGCCGGATTTCGGCTCACACCCTGCCCAAAGCAGCCCCCCAGGTCTACGCTGGTCCTGTGCCGGACGACGTGGGGGGCAAGCCGTTCCCGGACGACGGGGAGCCCGACGACGACCGCGGAGGCGCGGACAAGGACTTCGCCTCCGTGGTGTTCGACGAGGACTTCGTCCGGAACGCCGAGATCCATGAACCGAGCGCCGCCGAGCGCCAGCGTGCGGCCGACCGGGCACGCGCCGAGGCCGAAGCCGCCCGCGCCGTCGCCGGCGGCTGGACCGGCGACGACGACTACGACAGCTACGGATACGGCCACCCCGACGGGTACGGCCCCGACGACCACGGCTGGGACCACGACCGCGGCTACGGCTACGCCGACGGCCCGTACGGGGCCTACGGCGGCAGCCTGCGCCCCTACCGCGGCCGCTCGCCCTGGCTGCGTCCCGTCGCCTGGGTGCTCGCCTTCGTGATGGGCCTCGGCATGGTCGCGCTCGCCTTCAGCGCCGTCTACCGCAGCGCCGCGGGCGAGGCCGACCCCGCCCCCGCGCCCGCCAGCACCCCCCTGCGGGAAGTCACCGGCGTCGGCGCGTTTACGTACCCCTCCGGCCGCCAACCCTGAAGGTAACGACCCCACTCGCATACGCCGGAGCTGGGGGCTTCTCTGAAGCGGGGACAGCGGGGAGAAGCGATGGCCGTGCCAGGAGATCCACCCAACGGCACCCCCGAGGGCATCGGAGGGGGCGACGACGAGTTCCGCGCGGAGGAGCTCCGGTCGGTGGTGTTCGACGAGGACTTCGTCCGGGCTGCCCGGCTCCAGGAGTACTCCGCGCAGGAGCGCATGGGCGAGCACGCCCGGGCCGTACGCAGCCGGTCCATCTGGTCGTCCGGAGGCGGATCGCCCTCCCGCACCGGCACCCCCGGCCGCGGTGCCCGCCAGGGCATGCTGCTCGTGCTGCTCATCGCCACGGCCTTCGCCGCCGCCGTCTACATGGGGCTGCGCAACCCGTACGTCCCCCCGCCGGGCGGCCCCGCCCGGCCCCTCGCCGCCACCGTCGTCCCGCTCGCCCCGGCCGCCGCCGTGCCCGGTGGGCGGCCCGCCGATCTGTACGCGACGAGCCCCGCCGCCGACTTCCGCGTCGGGGCGGCCGGGATCGCCCTCCCCGCCGTGCGCCGCACGCACCACTTCACCGACGGCCAGGTCGTCACCGCGCTGTCCATCGCCAAGGACTACCTGGTGCAGTCCTCGCTGGACCCCGACGTGCTGTCCGGGACCGCCTCCCGGCCCGTGCGGGTGCTGCTCGACCCCGACCAGCTGGCGCAGTTCGACCGCAGCATGAGCGCCCCCGTCGGCGACGGCGCGCACGCCGCCACCGGCTGGCTGGTCCGCTTCGACCCGGGCACCGCCGTCCTGGCCGACTCCCGGGTCCGGGTGAGCGGCATCCTCGCCTTCGAGGAGGTCGCCCCGGACGTGCTGGAGGTGACCACCGACCACACCTTCGTGTACGCGGTACGCCCGGCCACCGGAGCCCCCGCCGCGGCCGACGGGGCCTCGCTCTTCACCGTCCGCCGTGAGCTGCGGCTGCGCTTCGACCGGGAGGACCTCGCCGCCCGGCGGGCGGAGCTGGCCTCGGCCTATGTGATGGCGGGGCCGCAGGACTGCTCCACCGACCCGGCCGGAGCCTTCCGCCCGGTCCTGGCCGGAGCAGGCCCGACCACGGTGGGACCGGCCGCGAGCGACCCGTACGCCACTGGCCACCCGCGGCGCACAGCAGGGCTGTGCGGCGTGCTGGCCCAGCCCGCGACCCCGACGGCGACCCCGGTCAGCCCTGCCCCGTAGCCCCGCCCCCGTCCTTGCCCTCGGCGCCCGCGCCGCCGCCCGCGGCGGGCCCCGATCCGGCACCGGTGAACTTGTCGCGGAGCTTGCCGCCCATGTCGGCCGCGCCGCCCGCGATGTCGCCGACGAGCTTGAACAGCGGGTCCTTGCTGGTGCGCACCGAATCGGCGTAGTGCGCGGCGGACTGCCGGAAGGAGTCGGTCACCGAGGCGTCCTTGTCCTCGTCCCGCCGCGGATAGTGGCCGTCCATGATCCGCTGGAACTCGCGGTTCTCCGACCACTTCTTCAGCTCGGCCGCCCGCACCGTGGTGAAGGGGTGCGTCCGCGGCAGCATGTTCATGATCTTCAGCACGGAGTCGCGCAGATCGCCGCTCGACTCGTACTCCTCGGCCTGGGCCAGGAAGGCGTCCACATTCATCTCGTGGATGTGGTTGCCGCCCGCGAGCTTCATCAGTCCGCGCATCGACGCCTGGAGGTCCTGCCCCACCAGCAGCCCGGCCCGGTCCGCCGACAGCTCCGACTTGCGGAACCACTCCCGCAGCGCCGTCACGATCGCCATGATCGCCACATTGCCCAGCGGGATCCACGCCACCTTCAGCGCCAGGTTCGTCAGGAACAGCAGGATCGTGCGGTACACCGAGTGCCCCGACAGCGCGTGGCCCACCTCGTGGCCCACGACCGCCCGCATCTCCTCCTCGTCGAGCAGCTCGACCAGGGCCGTGGTCACCACGATGATCGGCTCGTCCAGGCCGATGCACATGGCATTGGGCTTCGGGTCCTGCTGCACGTACATCTGGGGGACCTTCTCCAGGTCCAGGATGTAGCAGGCGTCGCGGAGCATCGCGTACAGGTGCGGGAACTGCGTCTCGCCCACCCGGACGGAGTCCGACAGGAACAGCAGCCGCAGGCTGCGCTCCGGAAGCAGCCCGCTCAGGGCCTTGAACACGGTGTCGAAGCCGCTCAGCTTGCGCAGCGCGACCAGCGCCGAGCGGTCCGCCGGATGCTCGTACGCCCGCGAGGAAATGCCGGGGAACCGCCTGCGGTCCCGCGCCGGCGTCTTCTCGAACCCTGTCTCCGTCATAGCGCCCTCCCCTGGATCGACCTGACTGCTCTGCGTCTATCCTCTCCAACGCCTGAGTCGGCGCGAGCGTGCCCCAGGCCCCCGCATACGATGTGAGCGAAGTCTCCGCCCGCTCCCCGACTCGATAGGTATCTGCCTGATGAGCCTCTCCTCCACCGCCCACAACCTGGTCGTCCTCGCCTCGGAGGGGGCCGAGCAGCACGGCGGCAACCACGACAGCCTCAACCCGTACCTGACCGGCGGCGGCGCGCTCTTCATCCTCTGCCTGATGCTCTGGATCACCACGCGCCTGAACCGTGACCGCTAGGCCCCGTCCGCCAGCAGTGCACGCGCGACCGGGCCAGTAGGCTCTGCGCTCATGGGAGAGCAGGAGATGCCTACCGGCCCGGTCAAGCGCCGGCTCGGTGTGATGGGCGGGACATTCGACCCGATCCACCACGGACACCTGGTGGCCGCCAGCGAGGTCGCCGCCCTTTTCCACCTCGACGAGGTGGTCTTCGTGCCGACCGGCGAGCCGTGGCAGAAGTCGCAGCGGGCCGTGTCGCCCGCCGAGGACCGCTACCTGATGACGGTCATCGCCACGGCCTCGAACCCGCAGTTCTCGGTCAGCCGCATCGACATCGACCGCGGCGGGCCGACGTACACGATCGACACCCTGCGGGACCTCAAAGCGCTGAACGACGACGCCGACCTGTTCTTCATCACCGGTGCCGACGCTCTCGCACAGATCCTGACCTGGCGAAACGCCGACGAGCTCTTCTCGCTCGCCCATTTCGTCGGAGTCACCCGGCCGGGCCATGTGCTCACCGACGACGGCCTGCCCGAGGGCGGGGTGTCCCTGGTCGAGGTACCCGCGCTGGCGATTTCCTCCACGGACTGCCGCGTACGGGTCGCCGAGGGGGATCCTGTCTGGTACTTGGTGCCGGACGGCGTGGTGCGCTACATCGACAAGCGTGAGCTGTACCGGGGAGCCTGAGCTTCCGGAGAGAGGGGCCCCGCGGTGAACGACCGACAGGAGCCGTACGACCCGTACGATCCGCACGCAGCCCGCGAGCAGCAGCTCATCGGCTACGACGCGTACGGGCGGCCGGTGTACGGCCAGGTGCCCACCCAGTCCGCCCCGCAGTACGAGCAGCCGTACCAGCCGCCGCAGCAGCAGTACGGCTACGAGCAGCAACAGCAGACGTACGGCCGGCAGCAGTACTACGCGCCGCAGCCGCCCGCCCAGGAGTACGGGCAGCAGGAGTACGCCCAGCCGCCCTCCTACGGGTACGACACGCAGCAGACGCAGCAGTGGATCCCGCAGCAGACCGCCCCGGAGCCGCAGGCCGAGCCGCAGCGCGCGCCGCAGCCCGAGCGGCAGCAGCCGCAGCCGCCCGGGGCGCACGTCCCCGAGCCGCGCCAGGCACCCGACTACCACACCGAGCAGTTCTCCTTCATCGAAGAGCCGGACGAGGACTCCGAGGACGTCATCGACTGGCTCAAGTTCACCGAGAGCCGGACCGAGCGCCGCGAGGAGGCCCGCCGCCGCGGCCGCAACCGCGTGGTCGCGCTGATCGTCGTCCTCGCCCTGTTCGTCGTCGGCGGCCTCGGCTACCTCTGGTACGCGGGCAAGCTGCCCTTCCTCGACGGTCCGGGGGAGAAGAAGAGCGCCGCCGCCGACGCCGGGGCGCAGAAGCGGGACATGATCGTCGTCCACCTGCACAACACCAAGAAGGGCGGCACCTCCTCGGCGCTGCTCGTCGACAACGTCACCGCGAAGCAGGGCGCCACCGTCCTGCTGCCCAACACGCTCGGCGTCCCCGGCCCGGACGGCACCAACACCGGCCTCGGCAAGGCGGTCGAGGAGGGCGGCCTCGGCACCCGCGAGTCCCTCGACTCGGTGCTCGGCACCCGCATCGGCGGCACCTGGCGGCTGGACACCCCCTTCCTGGAGAACCTGGTCGAGCTGGTCGGCGGCATCGAGGTCGACACCGACGTGGCGGTCCCGGCCGACGACGCGGCCAAGGCCCCGGCCGTCGCCCAGGGCCAGAAGCAGAGCCTGAGCGGCGCGATGGCCGTCGCCTACGCCACGTACAAGGGCCAGGGCGAACCGGAGGCCAAGCAGCTGGACCGCATGGGCAAGGTGCTCTACGCCGTCCTGCGCAAGGTGCCGAGCGACCCGAAGGCGGCCGCCGTCACGGTCGAGAGCATGGGCCAGATCCTCGACCCGGCCCTGAACGCGCAGACCCTCGGCGCCCTGCTGTCCCGCCTCGGCGCGCACGCCAAGGTGGGCGCGTACCGCACCGACGTCCTCGCGGTGAAGCCGGACGGGACGCTGACGGACGACGCCACCAAGAAGGTCGTCAAGGAGGTCCTCGGCGGCTCGGTCGCGGCGGCGCAGCCCGGCGCCACCCCGCGCGTCGGCCTCAAGGACGCCACCGGCGACGAGAAGACGCAGGTCGCGGCGAAGGCGGCGCTGCTGAACGGCGGCTACACCTTCGTGGAGGGCGGCAAGGCCGACAAGACCGCCGCCACCTCGCAGATCACGTACCAGGACGACGCGCAGCGGGACCGGGCGATCGAGGTCGCCAAGACGCTGGGGCTGCCGGAGACGGTCGTGAAGAAGGGCGAGAACGCGGTGAACGCCGACGTCGTGGTGACCCTGGGCAAGGACTACAAGCCGTCCTGACCCCGGCCCCGGCCCGGCCACGTCCCGGCCCTGGAAGGCACTGTCGCCCGCGCGGATCGTTCCGCGCGGGCGGTGTCGGCGGTACATGAGACCCTTGTAAGGATCTGCCCGCCAACCCGAAAGCATGGCCAGTGACCGCCACGGACCGCTCCATCGAGCTCATCACCACCGCTGCCCAGGCAGCGGCCGACCGGCTCGCGCACGACATCATCGCGTACGACGTCAGCGACGTGCTGTCGATCACCGACGCCTTCCTGCTCGCCTCGGCGCCCAACGACCGCCAGGTCAAGTCGATCGTGGACGAGATCGAGGAGCAGCTCCTCAAGAAGCTCGGCGCCAAGCCGGTGCGCCGCGAGGGCGACCGCGACGCCCGCTGGATCCTGCTCGACTACGTCGACATCGTCGTCCACGTCCAGCACAGCGAGGAGCGCGTCTTCTACGCGCTGGAGCGCCTGTGGAAGGACTGCCCCGAGATCGAGCTGCCCGAGGACGCCAAGCTCACCATCGGCAAGGCCGAGGAGCACGCCAAGCTGCGCGAGGCGGCGGGCGACGACGACCTGGACGGTGATCTGTTCTGAGCACGACCACCACGGGCAAGCCCGGCAGGAAGATCGTTCTCTGGCGCCACGGCCAGACCTCGTGGAACCTGGAGCGCCGCTTCCAGGGCTCCACGGACATCGAGCTGACCGAGGCCGGTGTGGCGCAGGCGCGCCGCTCGGCGCGGCTGCTCGCCTCGCTGAGGCCGGACGCCATCGTGGCCTCCGACCTCCGGCGCGCCTCCGACACGGCCGCCGAGCTGGCCGCCGTCACGGGGCTGCCCGTGGCGCACGACGCGTCGCTGCGCGAGACGTACGCCGGCGAGTGGCAGGGCCTCACGCACGACGAGATCCTCGCGAAGTACGGCGAGCAGTACGCGGCGTGGAAGCGCGGCGAGCCGGTCCGCCGGGGTGGCGGCGAGCTGGAGACCGAGGTCGCCGACCGCGCCGCGCCGGTGGTGCTGGAGCACGCCGACCGGCTGCCGGAGGGCGGCACGCTCGTCGTGGTCAGCCACGGCGGCACCATCCGTACGACCATCGGCCGCCTGCTGGGCCTGGAGGCGTACTACTGGGAGGGCCTGGGCGGGCTCTCCAACTGCTGCTGGTCCGTCCTCGGCGAGGGCGCTCGCGGCTGGCGTCTGATGGAGCACAACGCCGGCACGCTGCCGGAACCGGTGCTCGGCGACGACGACTGAGCGGCTCCCGACCGCTCCCCGCCGGGGCTGCCACCCGGATTTCACTTTCCGGCTGGTCACAGGCTAGAGTTCTTCTTGTTCGCAGCGCAGAACACCGGAGACGGGGGGAGTGCGGCGGAGAGCGGGGCTATAGCTCAGTTGGTAGAGCGCCTGCATGGCATGCAGGAGGTCAGGAGTTCAATTCTCCTTAGCTCCACAATCAGGATCCCGTCCCCAACAGGGGGCGGGATCCTTGCTTTTACACCCTTTGCGTTTGCTGACCGGGCCCGCACCGGCATGGCAGAATCGGACGGCCGGAGGGGGAGACGACGGCCCGATGCGGGAGGGAGTCGCTGACGGATGGGTGCACACCGGCGCCGGTGCGACTGGTGCAACAACGGCACGCCGATCGTGCGGGACATGGACCCGGTCAACCCCGACTACCAGTACTGGTGCGAGGAATGCGCGCGGGCGCTGATCATAAAAGGCGACCCGATCGAGACGTACCGCGAGCTGGAGGGGGAGCCGATCTACGGCCGGCTGCTCGACGAGCACTGCACGCTCAAGCGGTTCTATCAGTTCGCGAGAGCGTGACGGCGTGACGAGATGGGTCAAAACGGGCATGGCTCGGGGCTGACGGAAACCGATTTTTGGACCAGGGCCATGACCGTGTAATGTTTGGGACGTCGCCAAGGGGAACCGGCAAGGGGAACCGAAGCGGCGAGCAAGACCAGGCAAGACAAGGGGCTATAGCTCAGTTGGTAGAGCGCCTGCATGGCATGCAGGAGGTCAGGAGTTCAATTCTCCTTAGCTCCACAGTGAAGAAGCGGGCCACCCGGATCGGGTGGCCCGCTTCTCGTTGTGCTCGCCCTTCGGAACGGCTGAGCGTCCGCGGGGGCCGCTGCGGTACCCTGACGCCATGCGTGCCGTACGCCTTCTGCTTACCGAGCCGCGCTGATCAGTGCCGACCCTTCGAGATGGTCGGCATCGGCGCGGCGTCCCCTCCTGTGCGAGGGGTTTTTTCGTTTGGGCAGGCAGAGACGGCAGAGACGATCGATGGAGCTTCAGAAATCATGAGCGAGACGAACACCCCGGCCCCCGAGGCGGCCGAGGGGCACCGTTACACGGCTGCCATGGCCGCCGACATCGAGGCACGCTGGCAGGACGTATGGGACGCGCAGGGCACCTACGAGGCCCCGAACCCGACCGGTGACCTGGCCGGGGACCCCGCGGTCGTCGCACGGCCCAAGAAGTTCATCATGGACATGTTCCCGTACCCGTCCGGCGCGGGGCTGCACGTCGGCCACCCGCTCGGGTACATCGCCACCGATGTCTTCGCCCGCCACCAGCGGATGACCGGACACAACGTCCTGCACACCCTGGGCTTCGACGCCTTCGGCCTGCCGGCCGAGCAGTACGCCGTGCAGACCGGCACGCACCCGCGCGTGTCCACCGAGGCGAACATCGAGAACATGAAGGTCCAGCTGCGCCGGCTGGGCCTGGGCCACGACAAGCGCCGCTCGTTCGCGACGATCGACCCGGACTACTACAAGTGGACCCAGTGGATCTTCCTGCAGATCTACAACTCCTGGTACGACGCGGACGCGAAGAAGGCCCGGCCCATCGCCGAGCTGGTCGCCGCCTTCGAGAACGGCTCCCGCGAGGTCCCCGGCGGCCGCTCCTGGGCCGGTCTGACCGCGGGCGAGCGGGCCGGCGTACTGAACGAGTACCGGCTGGCGTACGCCTCGGACGCGCCCGTGAACTGGTGCCCCGGGCTGGGCACCGTACTGGCCAACGAGGAGGTCACCGCGGACGGCCGGTCCGAGCGCGGCAACTTCCCGGTCTTCAAGTCGCGGCTGAGCCAGTGGAACATGCGGATCACCGCGTACGCGGACCGCCTGCTGGACGACCTGGACGAGCTGGACTGGCCCGAGGCCATCAAGCTGCAGCAGCGCAACTGGATCGGCCGCAGCGAGGGCGCGCGCGTCGACTTCGCGCTGGGCGACGAGGCCATCACCGTCTTCACCACCCGCCCCGACACCCTGTTCGGCGCGACCTACATGGTCCTGGCGCCCGAGCACCCGCTGGTCGAGAAGTTCATCCCGGCCGCCTGGCCCGAGGGCACCCACGACGTGTGGACCGGCGGGCACGCCACCCCGGCCGAGGCCGTCGCGGCGTACCGCGCCTTCTCCGGCGCCAAGTCGGACGTCGAGCGGCAGGCCGACGCCAAGGAGAAGACCGGCGTCTTCACCGGTGAGTACGCGATCAACCCCGTCAGCGGCGAGAAGGTCCCGGTCTTCATCGCCGACTACGTGCTGATGGGCTACGGCACCGGCGCGATCATGGCGGTCCCGGCGCACGACGGCCGCGACTTCGAGTTCGCGCGCGCCTTCGAGCTGCCGATGCGCTGCGTCGTCCAGCCGTCGGACGAGCGCGGCACCGACCCGTCGACGTGGGACGACGCCTTCGTCTCGTACGAGGCCAAGCTGGTCAACTCCTCGAACGACGGCATCTCGCTGGACGGCCTGGGCGTCGTCGAGGCCAAGGCCGCGATCACCGACTGGCTGTCCGAGCGCGGCATCGGCGAGGGCACGGTCAACTTCCGTCTGCGCGACTGGCTGTTCAGCCGGCAGCGCTACTGGGGCGAGCCCTTCCCGATCGTCTACGACGAGGACGGCGTCGCGCACCCGCTGCCCGAGTCGATGCTGCCGCTGGAGCTGCCGGAGGTCGAGGACTACTCGCCGCGCACCTTCGAGCCGGACGACGCCAGCTCGAAGCCGGAGACCCCGCTGTCCCGCAACGAGGCGTGGGTCGACGTCGAGCTGGACCTGGGCGACGGCGCGGGCGTCAAGCGCTACCGCCGCGAGACCAACACCATGCCCAACTGGGCCGGTTCCTGCTGGTACGAGCTGCGCTACCTGGACCCGAACAACGCCTCGGCGCTGGTCGACCCGGCGATCGAGCAGTACTGGATGGGGCCGCGCGAGGGCGCGCCGCACGGCGGTGTCGACCTGTACGTGGGCGGCGCCGAGCACGCGGTGCTGCACCTGCTGTACGCGCGCTTCTGGTCCAAGGTGCTGTTCGACCTGGGCCACGTGTCCTCGGCCGAGCCGTTCCACAAGCTGTTCAACCAGGGCATGATCCAGGCGTACGCCTACACCGACGAGCGCGGTGTGTACGTGCCGGCGGCCGAGGTCGAGGAGCGCGACGGCGGCTACTTCCACCAGGGGCAGCAGGTCAAGCGCGAGCACGGCAAGATGGGCAAGTCCCTGAAGAACGCCGTCACGCCGGACGAGATCTGCGAGGAGTACGGCGCGGACACCCTGCGCCTGTACGAGATGGCGATGGGCCCGCTGGACGTCTCGCGTCCGTGGGACACGCGTGCCGTGGTCGGCCAGTACCGGCTGCTGCAGCGGCTGTGGCGCAACATCGTCGACGAGGAGACGGGCGCCGTCACCGTCGTCGACGGCGAGCCGGGCGAAGACACCCTGCGCGCGCTGCACAAGGCCATCGACGGGGCCGGCGGGGACATGACGGGGCTGCGGTTCAACACCGCCATCGCCAAGATCACCGAGCTGAACAACTTCCTGACCAAGGCCGGCCGCCCGCTGGAGCGCTCGGTCGCCGAGCGGCTGGTCCTGCTGGTCGCACCGCTGGCCCCGCACATCGCGGAGGAGCTGTGGCACCGCCTGGGCCACAGCGAGTCGGTCGTCCACCAGGACTTCCCGATCGCGGACCCGGCGTACGTCGTGGACGAGAGCGTGACGTGCGTGGTGCAGGTCAAGGGCAAGGTCAAGGCGCGGCTGGAGGTGTCGCCGACGATCTCGGAGGCGGAGCTGGAGCAGCTGGCGGTGACCGATGAGGGTGTCGTCGCGGCGCTGGGCGGCGCGGAGATCCGCAAGGTGATCGTGCGCGCGCCGAAGCTGGTGAACATCGTCATCTGAGGTCGCCCCCTATAGGGGAGATCCCGTACGGGCAGGTTGGGGGTTCGAATGGAACCCCTGACCTGCCCGTGGCGTTTACGGTGGAGGGGACGGACAAAGAGCTGCGGGGACTGGGGAAGGGACACTCATGGAGGCCGCGTTGATCATCTTCGCGCTGATGGTGCTTTTCACCTTCGTGGGCCTGGGCGTGTTCGTGACCGTCAAGGTGGTGAAGGCGGCCAAGCGCGGAGTCGACCGGACGATCACGCAGGCCCGCCGGACGGTGGAGGACACCACGCTGAGGGCGAAGAGCCTCGGGCAGGTCGGGGTCGCGGGGGCGCTGGCGCAGCTGCGGCTGGACCTGCGGACCTCGATGCGGGCCACGCAGCAGGCGCTGTACGACGGGGTCCGGGTGGATGCCTCGCTGAAGGAGTCCATCGGGCTGTTCGAGCGGCTGAGCGCGCACGGGCACGAGCTGGACGACGAGCTGAAGCGGCTGGAGCAGGAGCCGGACCGCAAGCGGATCGCCGACGGCCTGCCCGACCTGCGCGAGCGGGCGGCCAAGATCACGCAGGCGGCGGACTCGCTGCGCTGGGCCGCGCGCGACCGCGCCCGCCGGTTCGCGGCCGACGACCTGTCCACGCTGTCGGCCCAGATCGAGGTCGAGTCGGGCGCGCTGCGGGACTGGTCGCGTTCCTCGGTGGACGACCTGACGGCGGCGGCCGAGGCGTGGGACGCCGCACAGGCGGCGGGTCAGACTCCGGCACCGGGAGGTTGGGAGCCGCAGCCGCAGCCGCAGCCGCAGCCGCAGCCGCAGCCCGCAGCTCTGAACCCGGCTGCTCCGGCGACCCCGTACCCGTGGCAGAAGACGCGGCGGCCGGAGAGCACGACGTGATGTACGGCCTCGCCGCTGATAGCCTCGCCGGCGTTTGAGGCGCGGGGGTACGGGGGCGGAGCCCGCGACGGGGGGCTGGGGGCGGAGCCGCAAGTTTCGGGAAGGGGCGGGGTGGGGGAGGCTCCGCGCAGCGGCAGCCCACACCGGCCGGGCCGCCGAAAGCCCCGACAAGGGGCCCAGGCTGCCGGAGCACCCCCACTGGCGGTAACCTCCGCCTCATGTCCCGCCATGTCGCCATCGTCACCGATTCCACGGCCTACCTGCCCCCACCGGCCATGGCGCGGCACGGAATCACCTCCGTCCCGCTGACCGTCGTACTCGGCGGCGAGGCACTGGAGGAGGGCACCGAGATCTCGGCGCGCAGCCTGGCCCTGGCCCTGCAGAAGCGCCGGTCGGTCACCACCTCGCGCCCCAGCCCGGAGGAGTTCGTACGGGCCTACCAGGCGGCCGTGGACGCCGGTGCGACCGGCATCGTGAGCCTGCACCTGTCCGCGGAGTTCTCCGGGACCTACGACGCCGCCGTGGTCGCCGCCAGGACCGCACCCGTACCCGTCCGCGTCGTGGACACGGGCATGGTCGCGATGGCCCTCGGCTTCTGCGCGCTGGCCGCCGCCGAGGTCGCCGAGGCGGGCGGTTCCGTCGACGAGGCGGTGGCCGCCGCCGAGAAGCGGGCCGCGGACATGTCCGCGTACTTCTACGTCGACACCCTCGACTACCTCCGCCGCGGCGGCCGGATCGGGGCCGCCCAGGCCCTGCTCGGATCCGCCCTGGCCGTGAAGCCGCTGCTCACGCTGGAGGGCGGGCGGATCGAGATGCTGGAGAAGGTGCGTACGGCCTCCAAGGCCATCGCCCGCCTGGAGGAGCTGGCCGTCGAGCGCGCCGGGTCGGGCAGCGTCGACGTGGCGGTGCACCACCTGGCGGCCCCGGAGCGGGCCGAGAAGCTCGCCCAGCGGCTGCGGGAGCGCATCCCCGGGATGGTCGAGCTGCACGTCAGCGAGGTGGGCGCGGTGATCGGCGCGCACACCGGGCCGGGGCTGCTGGCGGCGGTGGTCTCGCCCCGCTGATCACCGGAACGGGTGGCCCGGTTATCCACAACGGGTGTGTCGTCCACCGGAATTGAGGGCTCCGAACGGCGGTCGGGATTCGCCCCTACGGTCGTGGCATGACTCTTCGAACGCGTACCTCGCATCCGTCGGGCGCCACCAGCGGCCCGGGCCGCCCCCGACTCTCCGACAGCCGTCTGCGGCACCGCCGTGAGCGCCGCCGCCCCCATCCGGAGCCGGCCGCGGTGCGCCGCAGGGCCGAGGCCCTGCTGGGCGGCAGCAGCCCGCCACCGACAGTTCCTCCGTCCCCGCAGGCGGTTCCGGTTCCTGTTCCGGTTCCGGTCGAGGCGGCTTCCGGAGTCCCGCCGGGGGAGGCGGCCGAGCTGTCCTCCGGGTCGGCTCGGAGGCTGGCCGTACGGGAACGGCTGCCGGTGTGGCTCCAGGCCCGCTGTGCGGTGGAGCCGCGCACGGTGGCCGCCGTGGGAGTGGTGCTGGTCGCCGCGGTCGGGTTCGCGGCGCAGCAGTACTGGTCGGCCCGGCCGCAGCCGGTGACCGCGCCCGCGGTGGTCGTCCCCGGAGCGGTGCCCGCGACGGCACCCGCCCCGGCGGGGATCGCCGCCCCGCCCGCGCCCGCCGGCGCCGCCGGGCGGATCGTCGTCGACGTGAGCGGCAAGGTCCGGGACCCCGGTGTGCGGAGGCTGCCCGCCGGCTCGCGGGTCGAGGACGCGCTGGCCGCCGCCGGGGGAGTGCGGCCGGGTACGGACACCTCCGGGCTGAACCGGGCCCGGGTGCTGGTGGACGGCGAGCAGGTGCTGGTGGGCGCCCCCGCGCAGCCCCCGCCGGGCGGGGCGGGAGCGAGCCCCGGCCCCGTCAGCCTCGGCACGGCCACGGTCGAGCAGCTGGACGGCCTGCCCGGGGTCGGCCCGGTGTTGGCCCAGCACATCGTGGACTTCCGCACCGCACGCGGGGGTTTCCGGTCGGTGGAGGAGCTCCGGCAGGTCAACGGCATCGGCGAGCGGCGCTTCGCCGACCTGCGCACGCTGGTGCGGCCGTGAACGGCCCGGAGGCCCGGAGGCCCGCGGACCTGCGCCTGGTGGTGCCGGCCCTCGCCGCCTGGGCGGCGGCCGCCCTCGCCCTGGACGCGCCGGCGGGCCTGAGCGGCGCCGGGGCGGCCCTGGGGGTGGTCGCCGCGGGGCTGCTGCTGGCGGCCGGGGGCCGGCGTGCCGGGCCGCTGTGGAAGGTCGCCCCGGCCGCCGCCGCGGCCCTGCTGTGCGCGGCCGCCGGGGCCGGGGTGGCGGGGCTCCAGCGGGCCGAGGCCCGGGCCGGGCCGGTCGCCGCCCTGGCCCGCGACCATGCCCGGGTGCACGCGGAGCTCACCGTCGGCTCCGATCCGCGGGTCCCGGCCGCCCGCGGAGGGAACGGGCCGCCCCTGGTGGTGCTGGACGCGGTGGTGACCCGGGTGACCGGGCCCGACGGGGCGAGGACCCGGGTCGAGACGCCGGTACGGGTGCTCGCCGCGCACCCCGGATGGGCCCGGCTGCAGCCCTCCAACCGGGTCGCGGTGGTCGCCCGGCTGGCCCCGGCGCGGAGCGGGGAGCGGGCGGTGGCGCTCCTGCGGCCGGCCGGTGACACCCCGCCCGGGGTGACCGGCGGCCCGGATCCCGCGCAGCGGTTCGCCGGACGGTTGCGGGCCGGGCTGCGCGAGGCCACCGAGGGGCTCGCGCCGGACGCCAGGGCCCTGCTGCCGGGGCTGGTCGTCGGGGACACCTCCAGGGTGCCGCCGGACCTGCACGAGGCCTTCCGGGCCACCGACCTGCTGCACCTGCTGGCCGTCTCCGGATCCAACCTGACCGTGGTGCTGTTCCTGCTCATCGGGCCCCCTGCACGCGCGCAGCAGGCGGAGCGGGGCGGGCTGGCGCCCCGGCTCGGGCTCTCGCTCCGGGCGACCGCCCTGTGCGGTGCTGCGCTGACCCTGGTCTTCGTGGTGGTGTGCCGGCCGGAGCCCAGCGTGCTGCGGGCCGCGGCCTGCGGCGCCGTCACCCTGCTGGCCATCGCCACCGGGCGGCGCAGATCCCTGATCCCGGCCCTGGGCGCCGCCGTGCTGCTCCTCGTCCTCTACGACCCGTGGCTGGCCCGCAGTTACGGCTTCCTGCTCTCGGTCCTGGCCACCGGGGCCCTGCTCACCCTCGCACCCCGGTGGAGCGGAGCCCTGCGGAGGCGCGGGATGCGGCCCCGGCTCGCCGAGGCCCTGGGGGCCGCCGCGGCCGCCCAGGCGGTGTGCGCGCCCGTGGTCGCCGTGCTGGCCGCCCGGGTCAGCCTGGTGGCGGTGCCATGCAACCTGCTGGCCGAGCTGGCAGCCGGTCCGGCGACCGTGCTCGGCTTCGCGACGCTCGCGGTGGCCCCGGTGTGGATGCCCGCCGCGCGGGTGCTCGCCTGGTGCGCCGGGGTGCCGGCCGGCTGGATCGCCGCCGTCGCACGGGCCGGGGCGCGGCTGCCGGGAGCGGAGCTGTCCTGGCCGGGCGGGCTCACCGGGGGGCTGCTGCTGGCCGCCGCCACCGTGGCCCTCGTCGGCCTCGGCGCCCGGTTCGGCCGGCGGCGGTGGGTGTGCTCCGCCCTGGCGCTGCTGCTGCTCCTCGTCGTGCTGCGGCCGCCGCAGCTCACCCGTACGCTCACCGGCTGGCCCCCGCCCGACTGGAGCTACGTCCAGTGCGCCGTGGGACAGGGGGACGCCGCCGTACTCGCCGTCGGGCCGGGCGAGGCACTCGTGGTGGACACCGGTCCGGATCCGGCTCCGGTGGACTCCTGCTTGAGATCGCTGGGCGTGCGCCGGGTGCCGATGCTGCTGCTGACGCACTTTCACGCCGACCACGTGGGAGGCCTGGCAGGGGTGCTGCGGGGGCGGTCCGTGGGTGTGATTCAGGCCACCGCGCTGGAAGAGCCACCGGGGCAGGCGGAGTTCGTCCGGCGGACCGCGGCGGCCGCCGGCGTGCCCGTCGTACGGGCGGTGGCGGGGGAGCGGCGGCGGGCCGGGCCGCTGGAGTGGCAGGTGCTCTGGCCGCCCTCGGACGGACCGCCGCCCGAGGGGCCCAACGACGCGAGCGTCGCCCTGCTCGTACGTGGCGCGGGCCTGACCCTGCTCCTGCTCGGAGACCTCGAACCGCCCGCGCAGCAAGCCCTGTTGGGGGCCCATCCGGAACTGGGGCCGGTGGACGTCCTCAAGGTCGCGCACCACGGCTCCGCGCACCAGGACCCCGTGCTGCTCGCCCGGATCAGGCCACGGCTCGCGCTCGTCCCGGTGGGCACGGGCAACCGTTACGGGCACCCCGCACCCGGTACGCTCGCCAGGCTGCGGGCGATGGGGGCGACCGTACTGCGCACCGATACCGACGGCTCGATCGCGGTCATCGGAAGCGGCTCGGGGATGCGGGCGGTTCCGGCCAACCGGCGGCGGAGCCGGCGCGGGCATACCGGGCGCGACCATTCTGTTTGCCCCCAACCCGACAGCATGATCGAATGCGTCTTCGCCAGAGCGGTCCAAGTCCACACAGCACGGGGGTGCATCAGCCATGTTCGGTCGCCGACGGGGGATGGAGACGGCCGGAAGTTCCAGCCCACACACATCCGCGACACTGACACTGCCGCCGACGGCACGGCTGCTCAGCTGCCGGGTCCTCGACACCGTCCACCAGCCCGTCCGCCAGGCCGCGTTCGAAGTGACCGACCCGATCGGCCGCCGGATCGTCAGCGGGGAGACCGACCCGTACGGCGGGTTCACGGCGGCCGTGCCGGAGGGCGAGTACCGCCTCTCCGTCACCGCGGAGGGGTACGCGCCGTTCCACGGGGCGACGCTCGTGGGGGACCCGGCGCAGCCCGGCACCGGGGAGATCATCCTCGACACGGTGGAGCCGCCGCTGCTGCCGCAGCCCGGTCACTGGGAGCTCGACCCGACGCACTCGTCCATCGGCTTCTCGGCCCGGCACATCGGCTTCGCGCGGATCCGCGGCCGGTTCAACACGTTCGCCGGCGCGGTGCGGATAGCCGACCGCATGGAGGACTCCTCCATGCACGTGATCATCGATGCGGCGAGCATCGACACCGGGGTGCGGATGCGCGACGACCACCTGAGGTCGGCGGACTTCCTGGACGCGGCCCGGCACCCCACGGTGGAGTTCTACAGCGAGCGGTTCATCCACCGCAGCGGCAGCCAGTGGGCCGTCGCCGGCGCCCTCACCCTCCACGGGGTCAGCCGCTCCGTCACCCTGGACACCCGGTACCTGGGCCTCGGTACGGGCCTGGAGGGCGAACCGCGGGCCGCCTGCCGGGCCACCGCCGAACTGCAGCGCGAGGACTTCACCCTGAACTGGCAGTCGATGCTGGCCCACGGGATCGCGGCGATCGGTTCGAGCGTCGCAGTGACGCTGGACGTCCAGATCGTCCACAAGGCCTGAGGCCTGCGCCCGAGCAGCTGCTAGTGCTGTGACCGCACTAGGGGGCTTCCAGCCAGCCCTCGTACTCGGCGGCGAGAGCGTCCAGGGCGGCGGCGTCGAGCCCGTCCCGCGGGTCCTCGACGACCACCAGCCACTGGGCGTCCTCGGCGTCGTCCTCGCCGGCCAGGGCGTCGCGGACCAACTGCGGCTCCTCGGGCAGGCCGAAGCGGTCGACGACCTCCTGCGCCACCTCCTCGGCGGCGTCGCGGTCGGGCAGGACGAGTACATGTCGCACGTTCACCCGACCATTCTCAAGTATTCGGTGAGGGGGGCCGCGGTGCGGGGGGCTGTCAGTGCGGCGTGGGATGCTGGATCCGATGGCCACCAGGAAGAACTCAACCGACGATCCGCTCGCCCCGCTCACCCTCGCGGTGGGGCAGGAGGACCTGCTGCTCGACCGTGCCGTACGGGAAGTGGTGGTGGCCGCCCGCGCCGCCGACTCCGACACGGACGTCCGCGACCTCGCCTCCGAGCAGCTCCAGCCCGGCACGCTGGCCGAGCTGACGAGCCCCTCGCTCTTCTCCGAGCGCAAGGTCCTGGTCGTGCGCAACGCCCAGGACCTGTCCGCGGACACGGTCAAGGAGGTGAAGGCCTACCTCGACGCGCCCTACGAGGAGATCATCCTCGTCCTCCTCCACGCGGGCGGCGCCAAGGGCAAGGGCCTGCTGGACGCGGCGCGGAAGGCGGGCGCGCGGGAGATCGCCTGCCCGAAGATGACGAAGCCGGCGGACCGGCTGGCCTTCGTGCGGGGCGAGTTCCGCACGCTGGGCCGGTCGGCGACCCCGGAGGCGTGCCAGACCCTCGTCGACGCGATCGGCAGCGACCTGCGGGAGCTCGCGAGTGCGGCGGCTCAGCTCTGCGCGGACGTCGAGGGGACGATCGACGAGGCCGTGGTCGGCCGCTACTACACCGGGCGGGCGGAGGCCTCCAGCTTCACCGTCGCCGACCGGGCGGTCGAGGGGCGGGCGGCGGAGGCCCTGGAGGCCCTGCGCTGGTCGCTGTCCACCGGGGTGGCGCCGGTCCTGATCACCAGCGCGCTGGCCCAGGCCGTGCGCGCGATCGGCAAGCTGGCCTCCGCCCCGCGCGGGGCCCGCCCGGGCGACCTCGCCCGGGACCTGGGGATGCCGCCGTGGAAGATCGACCGGGTCCGCCAGCAGATGCGGGGCTGGTCGGCGGACGGCGTCGCGGACGCCCTGCGCGCCGTGGCCGCCGCCGACGCCGGAGTGAAGGGCGGCGGCGACGACCCCGAGTACGCCCTGGAAAAGGCGGTCGTGGCGGTCGCCCGCGCCGCCCGCCCCCAGCGCCGCTAGGACTTCCTGGAATCGACTCGGTCCACGGCGCACCGCCGTGGACAGGGCGCTTCCGACGCCTCGACGGGGTTCGGGGCGGCAGGTGGGCGCCGATGGGCGGGAGCCGGGGCTCCGCCCGGGGCGGGACGGCGCCCGGTGCCCGGATCCCGGGGGAGTGGTCGACGTAGCGGATTCAAGAGCCGCCAGGCCCGTCGGGGAGGATTTCGCCGGGCCGGGTGCGGAGGGGTCAGGCTCGGAGGAAGGCGACGATTTCGGCGCCGAATTCCTCCGGGTGCTGGAAGAGGAAGCCGTGGCCGGCGTCGCCGTAGAGGACGATCTTCGAGTTCGGCAGCCGCTGGGACATGGCGTAGGTCGCGAAGGCGGGGACCATGACGTCGTGGGCGCCGTTGGCCGCCAGCACCGGCTGCGTGATCTCGCCGAGCCTGTCCCACGCGGCCTGCTCGCCCCGTCCCCATGCGGCGAGCGCGGCGGCCTGCGCCCCGATGCCCTGCGGCTGCACGGCGGCCGCGGACACGTCCAGGCGGGCGTCCAGACGGCGCAGTGAGGCCAGTCCGGCGTCGCGCGCGGCCGGTGTGTCCGGGAAGAACAGGTACAGGAAGTCCTCGTCGTCGTTGACCGGCTTGCCCGCGACCTGCCACACCTTGTCCGGCGGGGCCGGCGTGCCGGGAACGCCCCCGGGGCCGCTCGCGGCCACGACGAGGCGCCGGACCAGGTCCGGCCGCCGCAGGGTCACGGCCTGCACCACCGCCCCGCCCATTGACCAACCCAGCAGGTCCACCCGCGCCAGGCCCAGCGCCTCGATGAACTCGACGGCCCCCTCGGCCATCCCCGCGACGGTGTCCGGGGTCCGGCCCGAGGACAGCCCGCATCCGGCGTTGTCGAAGACGATGACGTCCCGTGCCTCGGCCAGGACCTGGAGGAAGGCCGGGTCCCAGTGGTCGATGGTGCCGCGGAAGCGGTGCGCCAGCACCAGGGGCACACCGTGGCCGGTGCCGAACCTGCGGTAGGCGAAGCGGGTGGTCGGACCTTGGACGTACGAGGTCACAGCCGAGTCGGAGGTGTACGTGGACATACGTGTCTCCCTGCCGGATCCGAGTGGGTCTAGTGGGTCTAGTGAGTCCGGTGATGCAACTGACTCTAGTGCAGGAAAGTTGCTTCACGCGACCCACTCGATATGCTCGACCCATGCTCGCCCGCGACTACGAGACCCAGGTCTGTTCCATCGCCCGCGCCCTGGAGGTGATCGGGGAGCGCTGGTCGCTGCTGATCGTGCGCAGCGTCATGCAGGGCCACCGGCGCTTCGACGCGCTCCAGGCCGATCTCGGCATCACCCGCAGCGTCCTCACCGACCGGCTGCGCCGCCTGGAGGGGGAGGGCGTGCTGGAGCGCCGTCCGTACCAGACCCGCCCCGAGCGCTTCGACTACCTCCTGACGGAGAAGGGCCTCGCCCTCTGGCCGGCCCTGAACCACCTGATGCAGTGGGGCGACCGGTACTACCCGGAGCCGGACGGGCCGCCCGTGATCGTCGAGCACGTCGGATGCGGCGGCGGGCCCGACGGGCACCAGCTGTGCGACCGCTGCGGCGCCCCGCTGGGCCCTGGCGTCATCACCACCCGCTCCGGCCGGGCGGCGGCCGCTTCCGGGTAGCACGAAGGCCCCGGCCGACACCCTGGGGAAGGGTGGTGGCCGGGGCCTTCGTCTTACTGCTCGGTGTGCGCCGCACCCGCGTGGCGAACGCTTCGTGTGCGGCGCGGGGTGCCGGTCAGGAGCGGGAGAGAGGGCCCGCTGGATCCCTACCCGGCGATCACATCAGGGAGCTCAGCCCTGCAGGGAGGCAACCTTGGAGGCCAGCGCCGACTTCTTGTTGGCGGCGGCGTTCTTGTGGATGACACCCTTCGAGACAGCCTTGTCGAGCGCACGCGCGGCAGCGCGAGAAGCCACGGTGGCCTTCTCGGCGTCACCGGCGACGACGGCCTCGCGGGCCTTGCGGATCGCGGTCTTGAGCGAGGACTTGACGGCCTTGTTGCGCAGGCGCGCCTTCTCGTTCGTCTTGTTCCGCTTGATCTGGGACTTGATGTTCGCCACGAAAGAGCCTTTTCAGGTTCAGAGTTTTGTTCTTCGGATCGTGCCTCGACAGCTGAGAGGGCATACGAGACACAGCTGCCCAGACTACCAGGCACGCTCCTGGCGGCCCAAACCGAGCGCACTGCCCCGTCCATGGGACCATGGGAGTCTGCGTATAGATCCGACATCGCGCCGCCGAGAGCGACGGGAGCCGGACTTTCGCTCCGACCGACGCTCCGCAAACGCTTCCGACTGCGACCCGAGAATCAGGACACTGCGTGCCCGCGATCCCCAGCCACGTGCCCGAGCCGAGCCGTACCGACTCGGCGCTGATCCGCAACTTCTGCATCATCGCGCACATCGACCACGGCAAGTCGACCCTTGCCGACCGGATGCTCCAGATCACCGGTGTGGTCGACCAGCGGCAGATGCGCGCCCAGTACCTCGACCGCATGGACATCGAGCGTGAGCGAGGCATCACGATCAAGTCCCAGGCGGTCCGGCTGCCCTGGGCGCCCACCACGGGCGAGGGTCAGGGCAGCACCCACATCCTCAACATGATCGACACCCCCGGGCACGTCGACTTCACCTACGAGGTCTCCCGCTCCCTCGCCGCGTGCGAGGGCACGGTCCTGCTGGTGGACGCCGCCCAGGGCATCGAGGCGCAGACCCTCGCCAACCTGTACCTGGCGATGGAGAACGACCTCGCGATCGTCCCCGTCCTGAACAAGATCGACCTGCCGGCCGCCCAGCCGGAGAAGTTCGCCGAGGAGCTCGCGAACCTGATCGGCTGCCAGCCGGAGGACGTGCTGCGCGTCTCGGCGAAGACCGGTCTCGGCGTCGAGGCGCTGCTCGACAAGGTCGTCGCCACGGTCCCGGCCCCGGTCGGCGTCAAGGACGCCCCGGCCCGCGCCATGATCTTCGACTCCGTCTACGACTCGTACCGCGGCGTCGTCACGTACGTCCGTGTGGTCGACGGGCAGCTGAGCAAGCGCGAGCGCATCCGGATGATGTCCACCGGCGCCACCCACGAGCTGCTGGAGATCGGCGTCTCCTCCCCGGAGATGACCCCGTCCGACGGCATCGGCGTCGGCGAGGTGGGCTACATCATCACCGGCGTGAAGGACGTCCGTCAGTCCAAGGTCGGTGACACCATCACCAGCCTGCACAACGGCGCCACCGAGGCGCTCGGCGGCTACAAGGACCCGCGGCCGATGGTCTTCTCGGGCCTGTACCCGCTCGACGGCTCGGACTACCCGGACCTGCGCGAGGCCCTCGACAAGCTGCAGCTCAACGACGCCGCGCTCGTCTACGAGCCGGAGACCTCGGCGGCGCTCGGCTTCGGCTTCCGCGTCGGCTTCCTCGGCCTGCTGCACCTGGACGTGGTCCGCGAGCGCCTGGAGCGCGAGTTCGGCCTCGACCTGATCGCCACCGCGCCCAACGTGGTCTACCGGGTGGTCATGGAGGACGGCAAGGAAGTCACCGTCACCAACCCGAGCGAGTTCCCCGAGGGCAAGATCTCGGACGTGTTCGAGCCGGTCGTCCGGGCCACCGTGCTCGCGCCCACCGAGTTCATCGGCGCGATCATGGAGCTGTGCCAGCAGCGCCGCGGCACCCTCCTCGGCATGGACTACCTCTCCGAGGACCGGGTCGAGATCCGCTACACCCTCCCGCTCGCGGAGATCGTCTTCGACTTCTTCGACCAGCTGAAGTCCAAGACGCGCGGTTACGCCTCCCTGGACTACGAGCCCACGGGCGAGCAGTCCGGCAGCCTGGTCAAGGTCGACATCCTGCTGCACGGCGACAAGGTCGACGCCTTCTCCGCCGTCACGCACAAGGACGCCGCCTACGCCTACGGCGTGCGCCTGGTCGCCAAGCTGCGCGAGCTCATCCCGCGGCAGGCCTTCGAGGTGCCGATCCAGGCCGCGATCGGCTCCCGCGTCATCGCCCGCGAGACCATCCGCGCCATCCGCAAGGACGTCCTCGCCAAGTGCTACGGCGGTGACATCTCCCGCAAGCGGAAGCTGCTGGAGAAGCAGAAGGAAGGCAAGAAGCGGATGAAGATGGTCGGCTCCGTGGAGGTCCCGCAGGAGGCCTTCATCGCCGTCCTCTCCAGCGACGAGTCCGGCGGCAAGAAGAAGTAGCCGCCGCGGTAGCGGTGGCGGGCGCTCGGCGGCGCCCGCCACGCGTTCGTAGACGAAAACAGGCCCCCGCGCGGAAGCGCGGGGGCCTGTTTCGTTATGAATCGGCCGCTCGCCGGCCCTTACGTACCAGGCGGAGGGCCCCTAGTCTGATCACTGCTCGATGGTTACTCGCCAGTTACATGCCCTTGAATGACAGCCCCTGCCGCGTGGTCCGGAGGACGTCCGTGAGCGACACACAGACCTTGATCGAGAACCGCCCGCCCACCGTGGCGGCCCTCTTCCTTGAGCGCGTCGCCGCCACGCCGCATGCGGAGGCGTACCGGTTCCCCGTTCCGGCGGCCGGCGGCCAGGGCCCCGACGACTGGAAGTCGCTGAGCTGGGGCCAGGCGGCCGAGCGGGTCTTCGCCATCGCCGCCGGGCTGATCGACCTCGGCCTCGGGTCCGAGGAGCGGGTCGCGCTCGCCTCCAACACCCGGGTCGAGTGGATCCTCGCCGACCTCGGCGTGATGTGCGCCGGCGGCGCGGTCACCACCATCTACCCCAGCACCAACGCGGACGAGTCGGCGTTCATCCTCGCGGACTCCGAGAGCCGGGTGCTCATCGCCGAGGACGCGAAGCAGCTGGCGAAGGCGCGCGAGCGCCGCGCCGACCTGCCGAACCTCGCCCACGTCGTGGTCCTGGCGGTCGCCGACGCGGTCGCCGTCGACGGCGACCCCGAGGGCTGGGTGCTCTCGCTCGCCGATCTGGAGGCGCGCGGCAAGGAGTACCTCGCCAAGCACCCCGAGGCGGTCAAGGAGCGGGTCGGGGCCATCACCGCCGACCAGCTGGCCACCCTCATCTACACCTCCGGTACGACCGGCCGCCCCAAGGGCGTCCGGCTGCCGCACGACAACTGGTCGTACATGGCCAAGGCCATGGCCGCCACCGGCCTGATCGGCAAGGACGACGTCCAGTACCTGTGGCTGCCGCTGGCCCACGTCTTCGGCAAGGTGCTGACCTCCGGGCAGATCGAGGTCGGGCACGTGACCGCCGTCGACGGCCGGATCGACAAGATCATCGAGAACCTGCCGATCGTCCAGCCGACGTACATGGCGGCCGTTCCGCGCATCTTCGAGAAGGTCTACAACGGCGTGGCCGCCAAGGCCCGCGCCGGCGGCGGCGCCAAGTACAAGATCTTCCAGTGGTCGGTGGGCGTGGCCCGCGAGTACGCCAAGGTCACCCAGGACAACTTCCGCCGCACCGGCCAGGCGACCGCGCCCTTCGGCCTCGCCACCAAGCACAAGATCGCCGACGCGCTCGTCTACTCCAAGCTCCGCGAGGCCTTCGGCGGGAAGCTGCGCGCCGCCGTCTCCGGCGCCTCCGCCCTGGCCCCCGAGATCGGCTACTTCTTCTCCGGCGCGGGCATCCACATCCTGGAGGGCTACGGCCTGACCGAGTCCAGCGCCGCCTCCTTCGTCAACCCGGGCGAGGCCTACCGCACCGGCACGGTCGGCAAGCCGCTCCCCGGCACCGAGGTCCGCATCGCCGACGACGGCGAGGTCCTGCTCCGCGGCCCCGGCATCATGCAGGGCTACCACCAGCAGCCGGAGAAGACCGCCGAGGTCCTGGAGTCCGACGGCTGGCTGCACACCGGTGACATCGGCGAGCTGTCGGCCGACGGCTACCTGCGCATCACCGACCGCAAGAAGGACCTGATCAAGACCTCGGGCGGCAAGTACGTCGCCCCGGCCGAGGTCGAGGGCCAGTTCAAGGCCATCTGCCCGTACGTGTCGACCATCGTCGTGCACGGCGCCGACCGGAACTTCTGCTCGGCCCTGATCGCGCTCGACGAGCCCTCGATCATGGGCTGGGCGGCCGAGAACGGCCTGGAGGGGAAGACGTACGGGGAGGTCCTGGCCGCGCCGGAGACGGCGCGCCTGATCGAGACGTACGTACAGACCCTGAACGAGGGCCTCCAGCGCTGGCAGACGGTCAAGAAGTTCCGGATCCTGCCGCGGGACCTGGACGTCGAGCACGGGGACCTCACGCCCAGCCTGAAGCTGAAGCGGCCGGTCGTCGAGCGTGAGTTCAAGCACCTGATCGAGGAGATGTACGAGGGCTCCCGCGAAGCGTGACGCCTGCCGCGGGCTCGGCGGGGCGGGGCGGTGGACCGCCCCGCAACCCCGGCTCTGCCGGGCGGCCCCGGGCCCGGGCGGGGGTCCTGCTGAGCGGCCACTGCGGGCCGCCGTCCTGGGGCTCCGCCCCAGACCCCGCGCCTCAAACGCCGGCGGGGCTGGAATTCGGCCGGGGTGGATTCGGGGCCGGGTGGTCGGCGGGTGCGGGATGATGGGGGTATGCCTTCCGCACTGCCCGACGGTGAACCCATGCCCGAAGACGGCTCGCTGCCGTCGCACGCCCTGGTGGGTGCCGGGGACCGGCCGCTCGGGTTCTACCTGCACGTCCCGTACTGCGCCACGCGCTGCGGGTACTGCGACTTCAACACCTACACGGCCACCGAGCTGCGGGGTACCGGCGGTGTGCTCGCCTCCCGGGAGAACTACGCCGACACCCTGATCGACGAGGTCAGGCTGGCGCGCAAGGTGCTCGGGGACGACCCACGAGAGGTCCGGACCGTGTTCGTCGGCGGCGGTACGCCCACGCTGCTGCCCGCAGGGGACCTCGTACGGATGCTCGCGGCGATCCGCGACGAGTTCGGTCTGGCGCCCGATGCCGAGATCACCACCGAGGCCAATCCGGAGTCGGTGAACCCGGAGTACCTGGCCGAGCTGCGAGCCGGCGGCTTCAACCGGATCTCCTTCGGCATGCAGAGCGCCAAGCAGCACGTCCTGAAGGTGCTCGACCGCACGCACACGCCGGGGCGGCCCGAGGCGTGCGTCGCCGAGGCGCGGGCGGCCGGCTTCGAGCACGTGAACCTGGACCTGATCTACGGCACGCCCGGGGAGTCGGACGACGACTGGCGGGCCTCGCTGGACGCCGCGCTCGGGGCCGGGCCGGACCACATCAGCGCCTACGCGCTGATCGTGGAGGAGGGCACGCAGCTCGCCCGCCGGATCCGCCGGGGCGAGGTCCCGATGACGGACGACGACGTGCACGCCGACCGCTACCTGATCGCCGACTCGGTCATGGCCGAGGCCGGGTACCACTGGTACGAGGTCTCGAACTGGGCCACCACGGAGGCCGGGCGCTGCCTGCACAACGAGCTGTACTGGCGCGGCGCCGACTGGTGGGGCGCCGGTCCCGGCGCCCACTCGCACGTGGGCGGGGTCAGGTGGTGGAACGTCAAGCACCCGGGTGCCTACGCGGCGGCGCTGGCCGAGGGCCGCTCCCCGGGCGCCGGCCGGGAGCTGCTGTCGGAGGAGGACCGCCGGGTGGAGCGGATCCTGCTGGAGCTGCGCCTGGTCGACGGTGTCCCGCTGTCGCTGCTCGCCCCGGCGGGGCTCGCGGCCTCCCGCCGCGCCCTGGCGGACGGCCTGCTGGAGCCCGCCCCGTACGGGGCCGGGCGGGCCGTGCTGACCCTGAAGGGGCGGCTGCTGGCCGACGCGGTGGTCCGGGACCTGGTGGACTGACGGACGCACCGCGCGGCGACGGGACGGCGGATCAGCCCGGGTAGTTCTCCCGCCACGGCTGGTAGTACGGGTTGTCCTGGCACTCGTTCATGATCTCGGTCTTGGTCGTCTTGTCGACCGGGCAGACCGCGACGATGAAGGAGCGCTCGATGCCGCCGGGGAAGGCGACCTCGACCTGCGAGGCCCACTTGTGGGTGTCGCCGATGGTCTGGTTCACGTCCACCCCGCCGGGGGCGTCGATGTAGTAGTTCCAGCCGCTCTTCCACCACGTCTTGTACAGGTCGTGGTCGTAGGTCGTGGAGACGTACGGGGAGGGCTGGTTGACCAGCACGTACTGCTCGATGTCGTACTGGCCGTCCACCGTCGCCTTGGGGTGGAAGCCCTCCGCGAACACCACCGACGGCGGGCGGCTGTCCGCGCGGTAGAGCTGCTTGCAGTTGGTGCGCCAGGACGGGGCCGGGGTGATGCGGGACACGTCGGCCCGCTGGTCCGCGGCGGCGAAGAGGCGGTCGTCCACGCGCGGGCAGGAGTTCGCGGGGGCGGCGTGCGGGGCCGCCGGGGCGGTCGGGACCGCGTAGGCGGAGGTGGACGGCAGGAGGGCGGCGGCAAGGGCGGCAGCGACGACGAACCGGCGCCGGAGGGCAAAGGTGATCATGACCAGCACCCTTGCCCCGCGTGGCCCGGCGTACGCGCACTGTCACCTGAACGTGAGCGTGTGCCGGACCGGGATTGACGCCCGCACCTCTCAGGGGGCCGTCACGAAGTCGATCAGCTCCTCGACGCGGCCCAGCAGGGTCGGCTCCAGATCGCGGTACGAGGTCACCCGCGACAGGATGTGCTGCCAGGCGGCCCCGGTGTTCTCCGGCCAGCCCAGCGCCCGGCAGATGCCCGTCTTCCAGTCCTGGCCGCGCGGGACCACCGGCCACGCGGCGATGCCCAGCGCGGACGGTTTCACCGCCTGCCAGACGTCCACGTAGGGGTGGCCCACGACCAGGACGTCCGGGGAGGTCACCGAGGCCGCGATACGGGACTCCTTCGAGCCCGGCACCAGGTGGTCCACCAGGACCCCCAGCCGGGCGTCCGGGGCCGGGCCGAACTCCGCCACGACGGCCGGGAGGTCGTCGATGCCCTCCAGGTACTCCACCACCACGCCCTCGATCCGCAGGTCGTCGCCCCAGACCCGCTCCACCAGCTCGGCGTCGTGCCGCCCCTCGACGTAGATCCGGCCCGCCCGCGCCACCCGCGCCCGGGCCCCGGGGACGGCGACCGACCCGGAGGCGGTGCGGGCCGGGGCCGCCGGGGCCCGGGACGGGCGGACCAGGGTCACGACCGCCCCGTCCAGCAGGAACCCGCGCGGCTCCATCGGGAACACCCGCCGCTTGCCGAAACGGTCCTCCAGGGTCACCGTGCCCGCCTCGCAGGCCACCACCGCGCCGCAGAAGTCCGTACCGGCCACCTCGACCACCAGATCGGGCTCGGCCGCCACCTCCGGCACGGCCTTGGGGCGCTTCCACTGCGGGGTCAGGTCGGGGGAGTACTCGCGCATCCGGCCGACACTAGGAGAGCCGCGGCCGTCACGCCTCCGACACGCCGAAACGGGCCGCCAGTGTGGCGCGTTGCGCACGCACGAAGCCCGCGTCGACCACCGCTCCGTGACCCGGCACGTACAGCGCGTCCTCCCCGCCCAGCGACAGCAGCCGGTCCAGGGCGGCCGGCCACTGCCGCGGCACGGCGTCCGAGCCCGCCTGCGGCTCACCCGACTCCTCCACCAGGTCCCCGCAGAACACCGCCTCGCGCTCGCCCGGCACGAAGACGGCCAGGTCGTGCCCGGTGTGCCCCGGCCCCACGTTCGCCAACAGCACCTGCACCCCGCCCAGGTCCAGCGTCCACTCGCCCGACACCAGGTGCTTCGGCGGCACCAGCAGGTCCACCGCTTCGGCCGCCTCCGCCTCCGCCAGGCCGTGGCGCACCGCGTCCCCGCGCAGCTCCTCGCGGCCCGTCGACAGCAGGGCGTCCAGCCCGACCGCTCCGTAGAACTCCGCCCCCGAGAAGGCGGCCCCGCCCAGGACGTGATCGAAATGGCCGTGCGTGAATGCGATATGGGTCACGTGCCGACCCGTCAGCCGCTCCGCCTCGGCCCGCACCGCGGCGCCCTCCCGCAGGCAGGACCCGGGGTCGATCACGAGCGCCGAATCGTCGCCCACCACCAGCCCCACGGTGCAATCCCACACCGGAAGCCGCCTCCGGCCGGTCCGTCCGGTCAGCCGTTCCCAGCCCGCCTCTTCCCAACGCACGTCCATGCCGCGACGCTACCCTGGCGGGCCTCCCTTGCCAGGGTCTTACTACCCGGCCGTACACTGAGCGGGGGATCTCTGGCACTCGAACGATCAGAGTGCCAGTCGACAAGCAACGAACGCCAACGAACGCCAACGAACACGGCAACGGACCAGAGCTGGAGGTGTGCGCGATGCTCAGCGAACGCAGACTCGAAGTGCTGCGCGCCATCGTCCAGGACTACGTCGGGACGGAGGAGCCGGTCGGCTCCAAGGCGCTCACCGAGCGGCACCGCCTCGGCGTCTCGCCTGCCACCGTGCGCAACGACATGGCCGTGCTGGAGGAAGAGGGCTACATCGCCCAGCCCCACACCAGCGCCGGCCGGATCCCCACCGACAAGGGCTACCGCCTCTTCGTCGACAAGCTGGCGGGGGTCAAACCGCTGTCGTCGCCCGAGCGCCGGGCCATCCAGAACTTCCTCGACGGCGCCGTCGACCTCGACGACGTCGTCGGCCGCACGGTGCGGCTGCTCGCGCAGCTCACCCGGCAGGTCGCGGTCGTCCAGTACCCCTCGCTGACGCGCTCCACCGTGCGCCACGTCGAGCTGCTGTCGCTGGCCCCGGCCCGGCTGATGCTCGTCCTGATCACGGACACCGGCCGCGTCGAGCAGCGGCTGATCGACTGCCAGGCGCCCTTCGGCGAGACCTCGCTCGCGGATCTGCGGGCCCGGCTCAACAGCCGGGTCGTCGGCCGCCGTTTCACCGATGTCCCCCCGCTCGTCCAGGACCTCCCCGAATCCTTCGAGGCCGAGGACCGCGGCACCGTCTCCACCGTGCTCGCGACGCTCCTCGAAACCCTGGTCGAGGAAGCCGAAGAGCGGCTGATGATCGGCGGCACCGCCAATCTCACGCGCTTCGGACACGATTTTCCCCTGACGATCAGGCCGGTGCTCGAGGCGCTGGAGGAGCAGGTCGTGCTCCTCAAGCTGCTGGGCGAGGCCAACGAGTCGGGAATGGCCGTACGGATCGGGCATGAGAATGCCTACGAAGGACTGAACTCCACGTCCGTCGTCTCGGTCGGTTACGGTTCGGGCGGCGAAACAGTCGCCAAGCTCGGCGTGGTCGGACCGACCCGCATGGACTACCCCGGAACGATGGGAGCGGTACGCGCAGTGGCACGTTACGTCGGACAGATCCTGGCGGAGTCGTAAGTGGCCACGGACTATTACGCCGTTCTCGGCGTGCGCCGCGACGCATCGCAGGACGAGATCAAGAAGGCCTTCCGGCGGCTCGCGCGCGAGCTGCACCCGGACGTGAACCCCGATCCCAAGACGCAAGAGCGTTTCAAGGAGATCAACGCCGCCTACGAGGTCCTCTCGGACCCGCAGAAGAAGCAGGTCTACGACCTCGGCGGCGACCCGCTGTCCTCCTCGGGCGGCGGCGGAGCCGGCGGCTTCGGGGCGGGCGGCTTCGGCAACTTCTCCGACATCATGGACGCCTTCTTCGGCCAGGCCTCGCAGCGCGGCCCGCGCTCGCGGACCCGGCGCGGCCAGGACGCCATGATCCGCCTGGACCTGGAGCTGGACGAGGCGGCCTTCGGGACCACCAAGGACATCCAGGTCGACACGGCCGTCGTCTGCACCACCTGCTCCGGCGAGGGCGCCGCACCCGGCACCTCCGCGCAGACCTGTGACATGTGCCGCGGCCGCGGTGAGGTCTCGCAGGTCACCCGGTCCTTCCTGGGCCAGGTCATGACCTCGCGCCCCTGCCCGCAGTGCCAGGGCTTCGGCACCGTGGTCCCGACCCCGTGCCCCGAGTGCGCGGGCGACGGCCGGGTCCGCTCCCGCCGCAGCCTCACGGTCAAGATCCCGGCCGGCGTGGAGAACGGCACCCGGATCCAGCTCGCGGGCGAGGGCGAGGTCGGCCCCGGCGGCGGCCCCGCCGGCGACCTGTACGTGGAGATCCACGAGCTGCCCCACCCGACCTTCCAGCGGCGCGGGGACGACCTGCACTGCACGGTGACCATCCCCATGACGGCCGCGGCCCTGGGCACCAAGTGCCCGCTGGAGACGCTGGACGGCATGGAGGAGATCGACATCCGGCCCGGCACCGGGTCGGGGCAGTCGATCCCGCTGCACGGGCGCGGCGTCACGCACCTGCGCGGCGGCGGGCGCGGCGACCTGATCGTCCACGTCGAGGTCACCACCCCGGGCAAGCTGGACGCCCAGCAGGAGGAACTGCTGCGCCAGCTGGCGAAGCTGCGCGGCGAGGAGCGGCCGATGGGCCAGTTCGCGCCCGGGCAGCAGGGTCTGTTCAGCCGGCTGAAGGACGCGTTCAACGGCCGCTGACCGGCCCGTGATCCGATGCGCCGAGCCCGGCCGGGGGATGCCCCCGGCCGGGCTCGGCGCATCCGTTCCGGCCACGCCTGGAAGCGGACTATGCCAGGCGAATGCCGTGATTCGGTCCGATGAGCGGGACATGGCACGATGCAGTCCATGTCCACCGCACCGAACGGTCTCTCCCCCTACCCGATCGTGCAGGCTCCCATGGCGGGCGGCGCCTCCTGTCCGCCCCTCGTCGCGGCCGTGTGCGAAGCGGGCGGACTGGGCTTCCTGGCCGGCGGTTACAAGACCGCCGACGGCATGTACCAGGAGATCAAGCAGGTGCGCGCGCTCACCCGGCGCGCCTTCGGCGTGAACCTCTTCATGCCGCAGACCGGTTACGTGGACCCGGCCGCGGTGGAGGCGTACCGCGGGCAGCTGGCCGGCGAGGCCTGCTGGTACGACGTCTCCCTCGCCGACGAGGACATCATCGGCACCAGCGACGACGGCTACGACGCCAAACTGGCCATCCTCCGGGAGGACCCGGTCCCGATCGTCTCGTTCACCTTCGGCTGTCCCACGCCCGGGGCCCTCGCCGCCCTGCGCAAGGCCCGTACGTACACCGTCGTCACCGTGACCTCCGTCGAGGAGGCCCGCGCCGCGCAGGAGGCGGGCGCCGACGCCGTCTGCGTCCAGGGCGTGGAGGCCGGCGGCCACCAGGGCACCCACCGGGACGACCCGCAGGCCGACGGCACGGCGGCCGTGGGCCTGCTCGCGCTGGTGGCCCAGGTACGGGAGGCCGTGGCGCTCCCGATCATCGCCGCGGGCGGCCTGATGCGGGGCTCGCAGATCGCCGCGCTGCTGGCGGCGGGCGCGGAGGCGGCCCAGCTCGGGACCGCCTTCCTGGCCTGCCCCGAGTCGGGCGCCGACCCGGTGCACAAGAAGGCGCTGACGGACCCGCTGTTCGTACGGACCGAGCTGACCCGGGCCTTCTCCGGACGGCCCGCGCGGGGGCTGGTGAACCGCTTCATGCGGGAGCACGGCCCCTACGCGCCGGCCGCCTACCCGCAGGTCCACCACCTGACCTCGGGGCTGCGCAAGGCGGCCGCCGCGGCCGGGGACCCGCAGGGCATGGCCCTGTGGGCGGGCCAGGGGCACCGGCTGGCGCGGACGCTGCCGGCGGGGGAGCTGGTGGAGGTGCTGGCGGCGGAACTGGCCGAGGCACAGTGCACGTTGAAGGCAAGGCAGATGAGGAGTGCGTCATGACGGCCCCGGTGTTCGTGGTCGAAGAGGTCCCGGCGGGACCGGAGTTCGTCCTGGACGGCCCGGAGGGCCGGCACGCGGTGTCCGTGAAGCGGCTCAACCCCGGTGAGGACGTGGTCCTCACCGACGGGCGGGGCCGCTGGGCGGAGGGCGTGGTCAAGGCCGCCGAGGGCAAGGACCGGCTGGTGGTCATGGACCTGCACGCCGTCGAGGAGGAGCCGGAGCCCGCGGTCCGCATCACCGTGGTCCAGGCGCTTCCCAAGGGCGACCGCGGCGAGTTGGCCGTCGAGACCATGACCGAGACGGGCGTGGACGCGATCGTGCCGTGGCAGGCCTCGCGCTGCATCACGCAGTGGCGCGGCGACCGCGGGGCCAGGTCCCTGGCCAAGTGGCGGGCCACGGCCCGGGAGGCGGGCAAGCAGTCCCGCCGGGTCCGCTTCCCGGAGGTGGCCGAGGCCATGTCCACGAAGCAGGTGGCGGCGCTGCTGGCCGGCGCCGACCTGGCGATGGTCCTCCACGAGGACCGCGACACCCCCTCCGAGGCGCTGGCCACGGCCGAACTGCCCACCTCGGGCTCCGTCGTGCTGGTGGTCGGCCCCGAGGGCGGGGTCTCCCCGGAGGAGCTGGCCGTCTTCGCCGGGGCGGGAGCCCACCCCTACCGGCTGGGCCGCTCCGTGCTGCGGACCTCCACCGCGGGCACCGCCGCGACCGCCGTCCTGCTGGCCCGCACCGGCCGCTGGTCCTGACCGGGCGGGCGCGGCCGCCCGCCGTCGCTCTGGATACGATGCCCCGACCGATCACGATCACCGTCACCGTCACGAGAGGCGAAGCAATGGCCGGGGAACCGCAGGCCGACTGCCTGTTCTGCAAGATCGTCGCGGGGAACATCCCGGCGACGGTGGTCCGGGAGACCGAGACGACCGTAGCCTTCCGGGACATCAACCCGCAGGCGCCCACGCACGTGCTCGTCATCCCGAAGGTGCACTACACGGACGCCGCCAGCCTGGCCGCGGCCGAGCCGGGCATCGCCGCCGACATACTGCGTGAGGCCGCACAGGTCGCCGCCGACGAGAAGATCGACGACCACGGCTACCGGGTCGTCTTCAACACCGGCTCCGGCGCGGGCCAGACCGTCTTCCACGCCCACGCGCACGTCCTCGGCGGCCGCGGCCTCCAGTGGCCCCCCGGATAGTCCGTTGTCCGTACGCGAATTCGTGGTGCTGGGCACCGCCAGCCAGGTGCCCACGCGCCACCGCAACCACAACGGCTACCTGCTGCGCTGGGACGGCGAGGGCATCCTCTTCGACCCGGGCGAGGGCACCCAGCGGCAGATGCTCCGCGCCGGGGTGGCCGCGCACGACATCAACCGGATCTGCGTCACCCACTTCCACGGTGACCACAGCCTCGGCCTCGCCGGGGTGATCCAGCGGATCAACCTCGACCGGGTTCCGCACCCCGTCACGGCGCACTACCCGGCCTCCGGGCAGAAGTTCTTCGACCGGCTCCGGTACGCCACGGCCTACCGGGAGACCGTGGTCATCGAGGAGGAGCCGGTGGCCGAGGACGGGCCGCTGGCCCGGGGGGGCTCGTACGTCCTGGAGGCCCGCCGGCTCTCGCACCCGGTGGAGGCCTTCGGCTACCGGCTCACCGAGCCCGACGGGCGCCGGATACTGCCCGAACTGCTCGCGCGGCACGGGATCAAGGGGCCGGACGTCGGCCGGATCCAGCGCGACGGCGAACTGAACGGGGTGACCCTCGAAGAGGTCAGCGAGCCGAAGCCGGGGCAGCGGTTCGCGTTCGTCATGGACACCCGGCTCTGCGACGGCGTGCACGCGCTGGCGGAGGGCGTCGACATGCTCGTGATCGAGTCGACCTTCCTCGACGAGGACGAGCAACTGGCCGCCGACCACGGGCACCTCACCGCCGGGCAGGCGGCGCGGGTGGCGCGGGACGCGGGCGTACGGCACCTGGTGCTGACGCACTTCTCGCAGCGGTACACCGACCCGGGCGAGTTCGAACGGCAGGCGCGGGGGGCGGGGTTCGAGGGGGAGGTGACGGTGGCGGCGGATTTGGTGCGGGTGCCGTTGCCGAAGCGGGGCTAGCGGGGGTTTCGGGGCGCTGCCCCGCACCCCGCGCCTCAATCGCCGGCGGGGCTGGGTTTGGCTCCGGCCGGTCCCCTGGCGGGGGGGCTCGGCGGTGTCCCTGGCGGGGCTTCGCGGGGGCCGGGGCCGGGGACGGGGTGGGGTGTCGGCCGGGACTGCATGATTTATGGCGCCCCATGGGGATTGAGCGGTACGGGCTGCGGTTGCGCCACAAATCACGTTTTACGTCCCGGCCAACACCCCACCCCGTCCCCGACCCCGGCCAGGCACATTCAGACCCGCCCGGGCAAAATCCAGCGCCGCCGGGCACATTCAGCCCCTCCGGCGTTTGAGGAGCGGGGGTCCCCCCGGACGGAGTCTGGGGGAGGGTCTGGGGCGGAGCCCCAGGTCTGTGAGCCGCACCTGAGCGGCGGCGCCGGGCACAGTCCAGCCCCGCCGGCGCTTGAGGCGCGGGGGGCTGGGGGCGGAGCCCACAGGATCGGGGAGGGGCGGGGTGGGGCAGGCTCCGCGCAGCGGTCGTCAGACGCGTTCGCGGCGGCGGGACGGTGTGGTCAGGAGGAGGACGCGGCGGGGCGGACGGCGGCGGAGCGGGATCTCGGTCACCGGGAGTTCGGCGGCACCGACGCGGGGGATCGCCCCCGACGGCGCGCCCGCGCCGGCGGCGAGGACGGCCGCCGGGGCGCCACCGCGGCGGCGGACGGAGCCCGCGGTCAGCGGGCGGCCACCGGCGTGCAGCGCGACCGCGGTCATGGGCCCCGCCACGGCCAGCAGCAGCCCGCCCAGGACCAGCCCCATTCCGGAGAAGCCCGCGGCCTCGGCGAGCACGCTGCCGGTGACCGGCCCGCAGGCCACGCCCAGGGAGGACGCCGAGCCGGCCAGCACCGCCCAGCGGCCCCGCGGGTCGAGGGCCGCGGCGAGCCCGATGGCGTACGAGAGGACCACCGGGTAGAGGGCGTTCCACAGGATCTCGCCCGCCGCGAAGCCGGCGAGGCCGTGCGCCGAGGACGAGAGCGCCACGCAGCAGGCGATCAGCGCCGTGCCCGCGCCGATCGGGACGGCCCGGCCCAGGCGGGCGCCGAGCGCGGAGGCGGCCGTGACGCCGAGCAGGCCCGCGCCGAGCGCCGCGGCGAAGACGATCCCGAGGGTGACCTCCGAGAGGCCCGCCTGCTGGGTGCCGATCCGCCCGCTGACCCCCCACAGGGCGTTCTGGGCCAGGGACCACAGCATCAGGCCGCCCGCCAGGACCACCCCGGCGCGCGGGTACGGCAGCCGGCCCGCCGCAAGCCCGGTGACGGCGCCGGCGTCGGGCCCGCCGAGGCGGGCCGTGGCCGGCCAGGCCGCCGCCGCGACCAGGGCGATCGCCGCGAACGGCAGCCCGTGCCCGCCCCCGAGCCGGGGCAGCGTCAGGTACAGCGCGCCCGCCGTGGCCGAGACCGACAACAGCCCGAGGGCGGAGGTGCGGTGCGGGTCGCGCTGCCCGGCGATCCCGGAGGCGGCCACGGCCGTCGCGGTGCCGGAGCCGAAGCCGCCGACCACCGCGCCCGCGATGACCAGCGGCAGCAGCGAGGTCGCGGCGGCCGTGCCGTAGCCGACGACGGCGAGCAGCAGCCCGATCCGGGCCGGCGGGCGCGGCCCGTGGCGGGATATGCGGGAGGCGAGGGTGAAACCGGCCGCGGCGGAGCCGAGCAGCAGGACCGAGCCGATCAGGCCGGCCTGCGCGGGGCTCAGCGGGAGATGGGCGTCCAGCCGCCCGACGACGGTCGGCAGCAGGTACGGGGCGACGTAGCCGGCCGTGAAGAGGGCCACCAGGGGCCAGGCGGCGGGCGGCGCGGAAGGCGGCGCGGAGGCGCGGTCGAGCACGGATGTTCCAGGTGGTGCGTGGTGGCGCCGCGGAGATCGCGGGGCCCATGTCTATCAAGCGGGCGTAGGGGTGGAAAAGGGCATTCCGGAGGTGATCTGCGACACACTGGGTTTTGACCCTCGCCGAGGCGGGCAGGGCTGGCAGCTTTCCACCGGGAACCGCTTTGCAGAAACGACCCTTCAAGAGCAACGGGGAGTACACCGTGACCAGTCGGGACAGCATCGACAGCCGCTCCGCAGCAGTGGACCCGCTCGGTCCGCTGCGGGATCCCCACGAACCGGGCTGCGACGTCTTCCTGACCGGGACGGTCTTCCTCGACATCATCTTCACCGGCCTCGACTCCGCACCCGTGCGCGGTACGGAGTCCTGGGCGCGCGGCATGGGCTCCAGCCCCGGCGGCGTCGCCAACATGGCCACCGCCCTGGCCCGCCTCGGCCTGCGCACCTCGCTGGCGGCGGCCTTCGGGGACGACCACTACGGCGAGTACTGCTGGGACGCCCTGGAGCAGGGCGAGGGCATCGACCTGTCCATGTCGCGGACCGTCCCCGGCTGGCACAGCCCCGTCACCGTCTCCATGGCCTACGAGGGCGAGCGCACGATGGTCTCGCACGGCCACGAGGCCCCTCCGCCGGCGGGCCCCGGGCCCTTCCCGCAGTGCCCGCCGCGCGCCCGGGCGGCCGTGGCCGCGCTCGGGCCGGACCGGGGCGAGGAGTGGATCGGCGAGGCCGCCCGGCGCGGCTCGCGGGTCTTCGCGGACGTCGGGTGGGACGAGAGCGGCCGGTGGGACCTGGGGGCCCTGGCCGACCTGGAGCACTGCGAGGCCTTCCTGCCGAACGCCGGCGAGGCCATGCGGTACACCCGGACCGACTGCCCGCGCGCGGCGGCCCGGGCGCTGGCCGAGAAGGTGCCGATCGCGGTGGTGACGATGGGCGCGGAGGGCTCGTACGCGGTGGACGGGCACACCGGCGAGACGGCCCACGTCCAGGGGATCGCGGTGGACGAGCTGGACCCGACGGGGGCCGGGGACGTCTACGTGGCGGGCTTCGTCACCGGCACCCTGGCGGGCTGGCCGCTGGCGGACCGGCTGGCCTTCGCCGGGCTGACGGCGGCCCTGTCGGTCCAGGAGTTCGGCGGCTCCCTGTCGGCCCCGGGCTGGCCGGAGGTGGCCCACTGGTGGCGGACCGCCCCCGAGGCCCTGCGCGGCCGGTACGGCTTCCTGGACGACCTGGTCCCGCGGGGCCCGGCCCCGGCGGCGCGCCGCAGGGCGGTGCCGACGATCGGATTCCGCCACTCCGCGTAGCCCTGCGCACCGGCGGCGAAGCCGGGCGTAAAACCCCTCGGGGAAGCCCCGGCGGGGACGTAGGCTTGGTTATCCGGAGGTCGTCGATCGGCGCGGCCCCTCAGCGGGAGGTATGTGCAGGCCACAGTGCCGGCCCATGACTCAGACACCCACAGCCCACATTCCAGTGCCGGGGCAGGCGCGAGCCCACTTCACCGTTCCGGCCAGGCACCCGATGGTGACGGTGCTCGGCTCCGGTGACGCCCTGTTGCGCGTGATCGAGAAGGCCTTCCCGAAGGCCGACATCCATGTTCGGGGCAATCAGGTGAGCGCGATCGGCGATGCGGCGGAAGTCGCACTGATCCAGCGCCTGTTCGACGAGATGATGCTGGTGCTCCGCACCGGGCAGCCGATGACGGAGGACGCAGTGGAACGCTCGATCGCCATGCTCAAGGCGAGCGGCAACGGGACCGGGCCCGAGGAAACGCCCGCCGAGGTGCTCACCCAGAACATCCTCTCCAGCCGCGGCCGCACCATCCGACCCAAGACCCTCAACCAGAAGCGGTACGTCGACGCGATCGACAAGAACACGATCGTCTTCGGCATCGGCCCCGCCGGTACCGGCAAGACCTACCTGGCCATGGCCAAGGCGGTCCAGGCCCTGCAGTCCAAGCAGGTCAGCCGGATCATCCTGACCCGGCCCGCCGTCGAGGCGGGGGAGCGGCTCGGCTTCCTGCCGGGCACCCTCTTCGACAAGATCGACCCGTACCTGCGCCCGCTGTACGACGCGCTGCACGACATGCTCGACCCCGACTCGATCCCGCGGCTCATGGCTGCCGGGACCATCGAGGTCGCGCCCCTGGCGTACATGCGCGGACGCACGCTCAACGAGGCCTTCGTCGTCCTCGACGAGGCGCAGAACACCACCGCCGAGCAGATGAAGATGTTCCTGACCCGGCTCGGCTTCGACTCGAAGATCGTCGTCACCGGTGACGTCACGCAGATCGACCTGCCGGGCGGCGCCAAGAGCGGTCTGCGGCAGGTCCAGGAGATCCTGGACGGGGTGCCGGACATCCACTTCTCGCGGCTCACGTCCGAGGATGTCGTCCGCCACAAGCTGGTCGGCCGTATCGTCGACGCGTACGAGAAGTACGACGACGGCCAGCAGGCCGCGAACGGCCACCAGCGGAAGTAGAACCCAGCGCACCATGTCGATCGACGTCAACAACGAGTCCGGAACCGAGGTCGACGAGCAGGCGATCCTCGACATCGCCCGCTACGCGCTCACCCGGATGCGGATCCACCCGCTGTCCGAGCTCTCCGTCATCGTCATCGACGAGGACGCGATGGAGCAGCTCCACATCCAGTGGATGGACCTGCCCGGACCCACCGACGTCATGTCCTTCCCGATGGACGAACTGCGTCCCCCTGCGAAGGACGACGAGGAGCCCCCGCAGGGGCTCCTCGGTGACATCGTGCTCTGCCCCGAGGTCGCCAAGAAGCAGGGCGAGGACGCCCCGACGCAGCACTCCATGGACGAGGAGCTCCAGCTCCTGACCGTCCACGGGGTGCTGCACCTGCTCGGGTACGACCACGAGGAGCCGGACGAGAAGGCCGAGATGTTCGGCCTCCAGGCGGCCATCGTCGACGGCTGGCGCACCGAGCGCGGCATGACCGGTCCGTCCCCGGCGCCCACCGTCTCGTGAACGCCCCGCAACTGATCACCGGAGCCGTCCTGCTGGTGGTCGTGGCCTGGTTCGCGGCCTGCGCCGAGTCCGGGATCGCCCGGATTTCGAGCTTCCGTGCCGAGCAGGCCGTACGGGAGGGCCGGCGCGGCAGCGAGAAGCTCGCGCAGGTGGCGGGCGATCCGACCCGCTACCTCAATGTGGCGCTGCTGGTGCGGGTCACCTGTGAGATGGCGGCCGGAGTCCTCGTCACGTATGTCTGCCTCGGCGAGTTCGGGGAGACCTGGACCGCGCTGCTCGTGGCCATCGCGGTCATGGTGCTGGTCTCCTTCGTCGCCGTGGGCGTGTCCCCGCGCACGATCGGCCGCCAGCACCCGCTGAACACCGCGACGGCGGCCGCGTACGTCCTCGTGCCGCTCGCGCGGGTGATGGGGCCGATCCCGCAGCTGCTGATCCTCATCGGCAACGCGCTCACGCCCGGAAAGGGCTTCCGCAAGGGGCCGTTCGCCTCCGAGGCCGAGCTGCGCGCGATGGTGGACCTGGCGGAGAAGGAATCGCTGATCGAGGACGACGAGCGCCGGATGGTGCACCAGGTCTTCGAGCTGGGCGACACGCTGGTGCGCGAGGTGATGGTGCCGCGCACCGACCTGGTCTGCATCGAGCGGTACAAGACGATCCGTCAGGCGACGACGCTCGCCCTGCGGTCGGGTTTCTCGCGCATCCCGGTGACCGGGGAGAACGAGGACGACATCGTCGGGATCGTCTACCTGAAGGACCTGGTCCGCAAGACCCACATCAGCCGGGAGACGGAGGCCGACCTGGTCTCCACGGCGATGCGGCCGGCGGTCTTCGTGCCCGACACCAAGAACGCGGGCGATCTGCTGCGCGAGATGCAGCAGGTGCGCAACCACGTGGCGGTGGTCATCGACGAGTACGGGGGCACGGCCGGCATCGTCACCATCGAGGACATCCTGGAGGAGATCGTCGGCGAGATCACCGACGAGTACGACCGGGAGCTCCCGCCGGTCGAGGACCTCGGCGAGGACCGCTACCGGGTCACCGCGCGCCTGGACATCACCGACCTCGGCGAGCTGTTCAAGGTCGAGGCCTTCGACGACGAGGACGTGGAGACGGTCGGCGGACTGCTGGCCAAGGCCCTGGGCCGGGTGCCGATCGCGGGCGCCTCGGCGCTGGTGGAGCTGCCCGACGGGCGTCCGCTGCGGCTGACGGCCGAGTCCCCGGCCGGGCGGCGGAACAAGATCGTGACGGTGCTCGTGGAACCGGTGGCCGCGGTGGAGGCCGCGGGGGAGGAGGGGGAGTGACCCCGGCGCAGCTGCGGAGGTTCTGCCTGAGTTTCAACGCGGCCGTGGAGGAGTTCCCCTTCACCCCGGAGACCTCGGTGTTCAAGGTGCTGGGCAAGGTGTTCGCGCTGACGGCGCTGGACGCGGAGCCGCTGAAGGTCAACCTCAAGTGCGAGCCGGAGCTGGCGGTGCGGCTGCGCGAGGAGCACGAGGCGATCGTGCCGGGCTATCACATGAACAAGCGGCACTGGAACACCGTGACCGTGGGCGGGCCGGGCGGCCTGCCGGAGGCGATGGTCCGGGAGCTGGTGGAGGACTCGTACGACCTGGTGGTGGCGGGCCTCCCGAGGGCGGAGCGGCTGCGGCTCGACCGGCCGTGACGGTGCCCCGCAGAGCGCCTCGGCGGGGTCGTTGCACGGCTCCGCCGGGGCGCTCCATATGCTTTCGCCCATGACCGACACCACCGGGATCGACCCCGAGGACAGCAAGATCATCACGCTGGCGCGCAGCGCCCGGGCCCGCAACGGCGTGCCCGAGGGGGCCGCGGTGCGGGACGAGACGGGCCGCACCTACGTCGCCGGGACGGTGGAGCTCGACTCCCTGAAGCTGAGCGCGCTCCAGACCGCGGTCGCGATGGCGGTGGCGAGCGGGGCGCAGTCCCTGGAGGCCGCCGCCGTGGTCAGCGCCGCCGACGCCCCGGCCGATGCCGACCGCGCGGCCGTCCGCGACCTGGGCGGCCCGGACACCCCGGTGCTGCTGGCGGCTCCGGACGGCACCCTGAAGTCCACGACGCCCGCCGGATCCTAGGGCTCCGACGGGCGGTGGCCGGCGGTCAGGCCGCGACGGCGGCCCCCGCCGGGGAGCGGCGGCGGATGACCATCGCCATCAGGGCCGCCATCGCGCACAGGCCGCCGGACGCGTACCAGACCAGGTCGTACGAGCCGAAGGCGTCCCGCGCCAGGCCGCCCAGGAAGGCCACCACCGCCGCGCCGACCTGGTGCGAGGCCAGGACCCAGCCGAAGACGATCGCGCTGTCCTCGCCGTACTGCTCGCGGCACAGCGCGATGGTCGGCGGGACGGTCGCGACCCAGTCCAGCCCGTAGAAGACGATGAAGAAGATCAGGGGCGGCTGTACCGAGGGCGCCAGCAGCATCGGCAGGAAGAGCAGCGAGATCCCGCGCAGCGCGTAGTACACGGCCAGCAGGCGCCGCGCGTCGAAGCGGTCCGTGAACCAGCCCGAGGCGATCGTGCCGACCACGTCGAACACGCCGATCACCGCGAGCAGCCCCGCGGCCGCCGTCACCGGCATGCCGTGGTCGTGGGCGGCCGGCACGAAGTGGATCCGCACCAGCCCGTTGGTCGAGGCCCCGCAGATCGCGAAGGTGCCCGCCAGCAGCCAGAACGGGCCCGTCCTGGCCGCCTTGAACAGGACGGTCACGGCTCTGCGCGCCGCACCCGGGATCGGCGCCGGCTTGGCGGTGTACGTTCCGCCGTACGGGGCGAGGCCCACGTCCGCCGGGTGGTCGCGCAGGAGCAGCCACACGAAGGGGACCACGGCCAGGGCCGCCAGCGACACCGTGATCGCCGCGGGCCGCCAGCCGTGGTGCTCCACCAGCCAGGACAGCAGCGGCAGGAAGATCAGCTGCCCGGAGGCGCCCGCGGCGGTCAGGATCCCGGTGACCAGCCCGCGCCGCGCGGTGAACCAGCGGTTGGTGACCGTCGCCGCGAAGGCCAGCGCCATCGAGCCGCTGCCCAGGCCCACCAGCACCCCCCAGAACAGCACCAGCTGCCAGGACGCGGTCATCCACACCGTGGCCGCCGAACCGCCCGCGATGACGGTCAGGGCCAGCGCGACGACCTTCCGGATGCCGAAGCGGTCCATCAGCGCGGCGGCGAAGGGCGCGGTGAGCCCGTAGAGCGCGAGATTGACGGAGACGGCGAAGCCGATCGTGCCGCGCGACCAGTCGAACTCCTCGTGCAGCGGCTCGATGAGCAGTCCGGGGAGGGAGGCGAAGGCGGCGGCGCCGATGATCGTCACGAAGGCGACGGCCGCGGCGAACCAGGCGCGGTGGATGCGTCCGGCCCGGCGGGGGGCGCCGTCGGGGGCGGCGGTGGGGGTGGGTGCTGTCTGCGTCACGCCGACAGCTTCCGGCCTGCGGGACACCGTACGACAGTGGCCTGACTGTCACGCTTCGATATGATCGGGCCATGGAGCCGAGCCCGTCGAACCGCCCGAGCCACCCGAGCCACCCGAACCCGCCGAAGGGCCCGGGGTCGCACCGGATCGTCGTCCTCGCCCTCGCCGGGCTGCTCCCCTTCGAACTCGGCATCCCGCACCGGATCTTCGGCCGCGCCAAGGACCCGGCCGGGCGGCCGCTGTACGAGATCCTCACCTGCGGGCTCGCCCCCGGCGCGGTGCGCACGGACGCCGACTTCGCGATCCACGTCGAGCACGGCCCGGAGCTGCTGGCCACGGCCGACACCGTGGTGGTGCCGGCCTCGTACGAGCTGGGCCCGGTGTACGAGCACGGCCTGCTGACCGACGAGCTCGCCGCTGCCCTCGGCCACATCCGGCCCGGCACCCGGCTCGTCTCCATCTGCACCGGCGGCTACGTGCTGGCCGCGGCCGGATATCTGGACGGCCACCGGGCCACGACCCACTGGGCCTCCGCCGAGCACTTCCAGGAGCTGTTCCCGGCCGTACGGGTCGACGCGGGCGTGCTCTACACGGACGACGGGGACGTGCTGACCTCCGCCGGTGTCGCCGCCGGCATCGACCTGTGCCTGCACATCGTGCGCCGCGACCACGGCGCGGCCGTCGCCAACGAGGTGGCCCGGCGGACCGTCGTACCGCCCCACCGGGACGGCGGGCAGGCGCAGTTCATCGCGCGCCCGGTGCCGGAGCCGCAGCTCGCCAGCACCACGGCTGCCCGCGCGTGGGTGCTGGACCGGCTGCACGAACCGCTGCGCCTGAGCGATCTGGCCCGGCAGGAGGCCATGTCGGTACGGACCTTCACCCGCCGGTTCCGGGAGGAGTCGGGCGTCAGCCCCGGGGAGTGGATCACCGGCCAGCGGGTGGAGCGGGCCCGGCAGTTGCTGGAACAGACGGATCTGCCGATGGAGCAGGTGGCGCGGGAGACCGGTTTCGGGACGGCCCAGTCGCTGCGCAAGCACGTGCAGGCGGCGCTGGGCGTCAGCCCGACCGCCTACCGCCGTACCTTCAAGGCGACGGCGGGCACCCTGCCATCTCCTGATGGGCCATCAGTTGATGCCGGACCCGTGCATTGACTTCTCCCGCGCCCCGCTCGTGAATGGCCCCCTGTCGGCGGGACGGAACCCAGGGGGCGGGCAGTGCGAACAGGGGCGCGCAGCAGGAGATGGTCGGCGGCCGTCGGCATGGCGGTGCTCGCGGCCGTGACCGGGAGCGCGCTGAGCGCACCGGCCGCCGCCGACGGTGGGGCCCCGCCCGGCCAGGTGACCTTCCCGACGCACTGCCTGCCGCCCCAGGAGGCCGGACTCCCGCCCGCCGACGGCCCGACCACCGCCCGGATCACCGTCGACGACCCGGCCCCGCAGGTCGGCGACACCGTCACCGTGACCTACCAGGTGGCCGTGACCCCCGCCGTGAACCCCGTCGGCGGCGAACTCCCGGCGGACGTGCTGACCCCGACCGGGCGCGTCCTGCTCGGGGGCGCGCAGAGCGGCGAGGTCACCGTCGTCGGCGCCAAGCGCAACGGGCCCGTCCCGGCGGGCGCGGTCCTCCCGGCCGTCACCATGACCGGCACCTTCACCGTCACCGCGCCCGGCGAGATCACCCTGGCCCCCGGCGGCTACACCCTGCACACCAGCCACCTGCTGGACCTGGACACCACCTGCTCGGCCACCGGGACCCCCGTCTCCGAGCGCCTCACCGCGACCCCGCTGCCCACGGCCAACCTGCGCAGCGTCGCGCTCGCGGCGGCCTACGGGAAACCGGGCGCCAAGGTCCGGGTCACCGCCGCCGGATTCACCCCGGGCGCCACCGTGACGGTGGCGGGCCGGGCGGGCGCCGCCGAGACCGCCGACCGGGTGGCCGCCACCGCTGACCCGCTGGGCGTGGTCCTGGCGGAGCTGCCGGTCACCGACAAGGCCACCACCGCGGTGGTCGCGTACGAGGGCACGGCCTGGTCGGCGGGACAGGGCTCGGGCCCGGCCGCGTACACGGTCATCGACGCCGCGCCGCTGCCGCCGGGCACGCAGAAGGTGACCGCCACCGTGGAGCCGGGCGCGCTGGGCATGACGCAGACGGGCGAGGACATCGCCCTGGGGGCGGTCCCGTACGGCGACGGCGGCGCCGCCCCCGGCCGGATCGGGACCGTCACCGTCAAGGACGCGCGCGGCGGGCCGGCCGGCTGGTCGCTGATCGGCAAGGTCGGCGACTTCACGGGGCCGGGCGGGGTGCGGATCCCGGGGGGCGCGCTGTCGTGGACCCCGTCGTGCGTGGCTGCGGCGGGCAGCCCGAGCGTGTGCGCGGCGGGCAGTGCGGGGGTGGTGGGGCCGGAGGGGGCGGTGCTGGCCTCTACGGCTGACGCGGCGGTGGTCGGGGGCACGTTCACCGTGGATGCCGCCGTCACCCTGCGGGTGCCGCCGTACACGCCGCCGGGTTCGTACACGGCGGTCCTTACGCTGACCCTGTCGTGACGGGGGTGTGGGTGCGGGCGCGAGCCGGGTTGCCGCTGCGCGGGGCCTTCCCCCACCCCGCCCCTTCCCGAAACTGGGGCTCCGCCCCAGACCCCGCTCCTCAAACGCCGGAGGGGCTGAAAGATCAGCCTCGCCTGGGGGTCCCCCCGGACGGAGTCTGGGGGAGTTTGAGGCGCGGGGGTGCGGGGGCGGAGCCCCCGACGGGGGGCTGGGGGCGGAGCCCCCGGTTTCGGGAAGGGGCGGGGTGGGGGAGGCTCCGCGCAGCGGCAGCGCGTCTCGGCAGGGCGCTGCCGGTCGTGGGGGCGGTCCTCGCCGCCGTTTGGCTCGCGCCCGCCGGGACGGCAGAGGCCGCCGACAACGGCCAGTGGTCCGTCCTCCCCGCCGCCAACACCGTCGGCCAGCGGCCGTACTTCTACCTCGCCGCCGCCCCCGGCCAGACCGTCAGCGACTCCGTCACCATCGCCAACCGCACCGACCGCCCCCGCACCTTCCGCCTCTACGCCGCCGACGCCTACAACACCCCCCGCGACGGCGGCTTCGCCCTACGCGGCCCCGACGAACCCCGCCGGGCCACCGCCGCATGGGCGAAGCTCGACCGCGAGCGGGTCACCGTGCCGGCCCGGGCGGCGGTCGGCGTCGCCTTCAGCCTCACCGTCCCCGACCGGGCGGAACCGGGCGACCACCCCGGCGCCATCGTGGCCCTGGAGGACCGGCCGGAGGCTGCCACCCCCCGGGGCATCGGCGTCCAGCAGGCCGTCGCCGCCCGCGTGTACCTGCGGGTGACCGGCCCCACCGCGCCCGCCCTCGCCGTACGGGAGGTCACGGCCACCGGCACCGAGGTCTCGTACACGCTCCACAACATCGGCAACGTCACCCTCCGCCCCCACGCCACCCTCACCGCCACCGGCGCACTCGGCCGGCCCCTGCCCGGCCGCGGCGGCCGCGAGCTCACCGGGCTCCCCGCCGAGCTGCTGCCGGGCCAGGAAGTCCGGCTCAAGGCCGCCTGGGACGGGCCGCCCGCCACGGAATGGGCGGAGCTGACCGTACGCGCGCGGGCCGACGGAACCACAGCTCAGGGCAGTGCCGCCTACGCCGCGCACCCCCGGCTCGCCCCCCTCCTCGCGGGCGGGACGGCCCTCGCGGCGGTGGCCTGGTCGGCGCTGGGAGTCGCATCGGGGAGAATGGCCCGTATGAGCGATCGTTCCCCCGAGTCCACTGCCCCGCACCGTGCGGGCTTCGCCTGCTTCGTCGGCCGCCCCAACGCGGGGAAGTCGACCCTCACCAACGCACTCGTGGGCACCAAGGTCGCGATCACCTCCAACCGGCCGCAGACCACCCGCCACACCGTCCGCGGCATCGTGCACCGCCCCGACGCCCAGCTCGTCCTCGTCGACACGCCCGGCCTCCACAAGCCGCGCACGCTGCTCGGCGAGCGCCTCAACGACGTCGTACGGACCACCTGGGCCGAGGTCGACGTCATCGGCTTCTGCCTGCCGGCCGACCAGAAGCTCGGCCCCGGCGACAAGTTCATCGCCAAGGAGCTCGCGGGGATCAAGAAGACCCCCAAGATCGCCATCATCACCAAGACCGACCTGGTCGAGTCCAAGGTGGTGGGCGAGCAGCTCATCGCCGTCCACCAGCTCGCCGAGGAGCTGGGCTTCCAGTGGGCCGAGATCGTCCCCGTCTCGGCGGTCGGCGACACCCAGGTCCAGCTGCTGGCCGACCTGATCGCGCCGCTGCTGCCGGAGAGCCCGCCGCTGTACCCGGAGGGCGACCTCACCGACGAGCCCGAGATGGTCATGGTCGCCGAGCTGATCCGCGAGGCCGCGCTGGAGGGCGTACGGGACGAGCTCCCGCACTCCATCGCCGTGGTCGTCGAGGAGATGATCCCGCGCGAGAACCGCCCGGCCGACCGGCCGCTGCTCGACATCCACGCCAACGTCTACATCGAGCGGCCGAGCCAGAAGGGCATCATCATCGGCCCGAAGGGCGCCCGCCTGAAGGAGGTCGGGATGAAGTCGCGCAAGCACATCGAGGCGCTGCTCGGCACCCCGGTCTTCCTCGACCTGCACGTGAAGGTCGCCAAGGACTGGCAGCGGGACCCCAAGCAGCTCCGCAAGCTCGGTTTCTGACCTTCCGGACGGTCAGGCCCCCGGAGCCGCCGGCGGTTCCGCGATGAGGGCCGTCGCCACGCGGCGGAATCCGGCGCGGGCGTAGATGCGGGCCACGTCCTCGTCGCCCGCCGAGAGGAAGACCGTACGGGTGCCGCGCGCGAGGGCGTCGGCGACCAGGGCGGCCGTGACCCCGAGGGCCAGGCCCTGGCGGCGGGCCGACGGGAGGGTGCCCACACCCACCACCTCGGCGACGTCCCCGACCGGGTTGTACTGGCCCGAGCACAGCACCAGGCCGTCCCGTACGGCCGCCGCCATGACGGTCAGGCCCGACGCGATCAGACCGGACACCCGTGCCCGGCGCGCCTCCACCCCGGGATCGGCCATCGCCGCCGCCAGCTCCGCCGGGCCGGCCTCGCCCAGCGCCGTCCCCGGGGCCGCGAAGGCCAGCGCCGGGGCCGTGACCGCCGCCGTCAGCAGCGGGTCGCCGGCGCCGAGGAGGCGTACCTCCGGATGCGCGGGGAGCGGTACCGCGGCCGGGTCCAGCACCATCAGCGGGTGCGCGTGGACGTGCAGTCCCGCCGCCTCCACCGCTGCCCGCAGCGAGGGGCTGGTTTCGGCCACCCACTCGAAGGCCTCGGGCACCTTCAGCTCCCGCTGCCGGGCCAGTACCCGCTCCACATCGGCCGCGGTCGCCGCCGGGCCGCCGAGCGCGGGCCGCGCGTAGTACGGCCACCCGGCGCCCTCCTGGACGAACAGGGTCAGCGGGCCGAAGTCCTCGGCCCGCGCCCCGCCCACCCGCGGCACCGTGTCGTAGTACCGCTCCAGCTCGGACAGCGTCGAATCGATCACGTGGTCGGTCATCCGGTCATCCAAGCAAAGCCGCGCCGCCCGGGCACCTGCGTTTCGGCGCCAGGGCGAGGGCCGAACCCCTGGTCAGGCACCCTCCTTCAGGATGCGGGTGATGAGCGCCCGCTGTGCCTCCGACAGGTTCGGCTCCTGGCAGGCCACCGTCCGCCCGTCCACCGTGATCCGGTACGAGAACCCGTCCCGCACCCGGTCCGCCGGAGGCCCCGGCGGGCCGGGCCGCAGCGCCAGCTGGGCCAGGGCCTGCCACTCGGCCTCGTCCGGCCGGCCCGAGGTGTCCACCTCGGCCCGGCGCTCGATGCCCGCGAAACCGCCCGTCCGTACCACCTGAATCCGCATGCGTGCCCTCTACCCCGCCAGCGGGACGCCCACCGCCGACCACGCCTTCTGGAGGGCCAGGTGCTCGGTGCCCCCGTCCCCGTACCGGGCCACGGCGGCCGCCGTCGACAGCCGGGCGAAGTCCTCGAAGTCGGCGTTCGAGGTCAGCTGCCCGCCCGTGAGGGTGTCGTACCAGATCTGCCCGGCCCGCTCCCAGGCCTTGCCGCCCAGCTCGGTCGCCACCACGTAGAAGGCGTGGTTGGGGATGCCGGAGTTGATGTGCACCCCGCCGTTGTCGCGCGCGGTCTCCACGTAGTCGTCCATGGTCGCCGGCTGCGGGTCCTTGCCGAGCTCGTCGTCGTCGTACGCCGTCCCCGGCGCCTTCATCGACCGCAGGGCGACCCCGCTGACGTTGGGCCCCAGCAGCCCGGCCCCGATCAGCCAGTCGGCCTGGTCCGCCGTCTGCTCCAGCGAGTACTGCTTGATCAGCGAGCCGAACACGTCCGACATCGACTCGTTCAGGGCGCCGGACTGCCCGTGGTAGTTCAGGTTCGCCGTGTACTGCGTGACCCCGTGGGTCAGCTCGTGCCCGATGACGTCCACCGACACCGTGAAGTCGAGGAAGAGGTCCCCGTCCCCGTCGCCGAAGACCATCTGCTGCCCGTCCCAGAAGGCGTTGTTGTAGTCCTCGCCGTAGTGGACGCTCGCGTCCAGCGCGAGCCCGGAACCGTCGATCGACTGCCGCCCGAAGCCCTTCAGGAACAGCTCGTACGTGGCCCCGAGCCCGGCGTAGGCGCGGTTGACGGTGGCGTCCTTGCTCGCCCCGTCGCCTTCCCCGCGCACCTTCTTCCCGGGCAGCCGGGTGCGGTGCTGGCAGTCGTAGATGGTCCGGCGCGGATCGTCGGAGGCGTCGGGGGCGGGCGCCGCCAGTGCGGGCGCGATGCCCCGCACTGCGGTGACCCGGCGCCGGGTGCGCAGGAGGGAGTCGCGTTCGAGGGTGCGCTGGGCGAGATCGGCGCGCCGGGAGTCGCCGGAGAGGGCGGCCTTGTCGAGCAGGTGCGGCGGCACGACGGTGCAGAAGACGGGGTGGCGGTGGCTGTGGGAGGCATCCATGCCCGGCAATGTGGCAGTGGGTCATGCCTGTGTCACTACCTGCAACCATGATTCATTCGGTTGTCTGAAAGCGGTGACCTGGGATTGACGGATCGACCGGACCTCCCCGGAGAAAGGAGGCTTAGCTCACATTCGGTGCAAATCGGACGCGTGGGTCTTGCATACTGAAACAGGTCCTCGCGTTACGGCGCGGCTCGGTTAGGCTCGGCCCATCATGCGTTTCGGGCTGCTTCTCCTTAGCTGCCGCGGCGAGGGTCTGTAGTCGTAGGCCGGCCCCCTCCCCGCGGAGTTTGGTGTTGCGGTTTTTACGACCGCCCGTCGGCCGTCCCAGCGAACTACCGCGGACACGCGAGGAGCCCAACGCCATGAGCCAGCAGCCTTTTGTCGGTCGCCCCACGCCCATCACGAACGCGACCCACTCCCAGCAGCCCTCCGGGATGCCGATCCACAAGTACGGCCGGTACGAGCAGGTGGACATCCCGGACCGCACCTGGCCGGACGCCCGCGTCACCAAGGCCCCCCGCTGGCTGTCCACCGACCTGCGCGACGGCAACCAGTCGCTGATCGACCCGATGACCCCCGCCCGCAAGCGCGAGATGTTCGACCTGCTGGTGCGCATGGGCTACAAGGAGATCGAGGTCGGCTTCCCGTCCTCCGGTGAGACGGACTTCGCCTTCGTGCGCTCCATCATCGAAGAGGGCGCGATCCCGGACGACGTCACCATCTCCGTACTGACCCAGGCCCGCGAGGACCTGATCGAGCGGACCGTGGAGTCGCTGGTCGGCGCCAAGCGCGCCACCGTGCACCTGTACAACGCGACCGCCCCGACCTTCCGCCGGGTCGTCTTCCGCGGCTCCAAGGAGCAGATCAAGCAGATCGCCGTCGACGGCACCCGCCTGGTCATGGAGTACGCCGAGAAGCTGCTGGGCCCCGAGACCGTCTTCGGCTACCAGTACAGCCCGGAGATCTTCACCGACACCGAGCTGGACTTCGCCCTGGAGGTCTGCGAGGCCGTCTGCGACGTCTGGCAGCCGGCCGAGGGCCGCGAGATCATCCTGAACCTGCCCGCCACCGTGGAGCGCTCGACGCCCTCCACCCACGCGGACCGCTTCGAGTGGATGGCCCGCAACCTGACCCGCCGCGAGCACATCTGCATCTCCGTGCACCCGCACAACGACCGCGGCACCGCCGTCGCCGCCGCCGAGCTGGCCCTGATGGCCGGCGCCGACCGCATCGAGGGCTGCCTGTTCGGGCAGGGCGAGCGCACCGGCAACGTCGACCTGATCACGCTGGGCATGAACCTGTTCTCGCAGGGCATCGACCCGCAGATCGACTTCTCGCAGATCGATGAGATCCGTCGTACGAGCGAGTACTGCAACCAGATGGAGGTCCACCCGCGCCACCCCTACGCGGGCGACCTGGTCTACACCGCCTTCTCCGGCTCCCACCAGGACGCCATCAAGAAGGGCTTCGACGCGATGGAGGCCGACGCGGCCGCCGCCGGCAAGACCGTCGACGACATCGAGTGGGCGGTCCCGTACCTGCCGATCGACCCGAAGGACGTCGGCCGCTCCTACGAGGCGGTCATCCGGGTCAACTCGCAGTCCGGCAAGGGCGGCATCGCGTACGTCCTGAAGAACGACCACAAGCTGGACCTGCCGCGCCGCATGCAGATCGAGTTCTCCCGGATCATCCAGGCCAAGACCGACTCCGAGGGCGGAGAGGTCACGCCGAAGGCGATCTGGGACGTCTTCTCCGACGAGTACCTGCCCAACCCGGAGAACCCGTGGGGCCGCATCCAGCTGCGCTCCGGCCAGACCACCACCGACAAGGACGGCACGGACACGCTGACCGTCGAGGCGGTCGTGGACGGCGTGGAGACGGTCCTGGACGGCACCGGCAACGGTCCGATCTCGGCCTTCTTCGACGCGCTGGCCGGCATCGGCGTCGACGCCCGCCTGCTGGACTACACCGAGCACACCATGAGCGAGGGCGCCTCCGCCGTGGCCGCCTCGTACATCGAGTGCGCGATCGACGGCCGTGTCCTGTGGGGCATCGGCATCGACGCCAACACCACCCGCGCCTCCCTGAAGGCGGTCATCTCCGCCGTCAACCGCGCGGGCCGCTGAACCGCTCGTACGGGAACCCCGTCCCTCCATCCGGAGGGGCGGGGTTCCGCCGTTTCCCGGGGTCTCAGCGGGCCAGGTAGCCGCCGTCCACCGGCAGGACCACACCCGTCACGAACGAGGCCGCGTCGGAGGCCAGGAAGGCGATGACGCGGGCCACCTCCTCCGGCTCGCCGAGCCGGCCCATCGGGTGGGCTCCGGCCATCTCGGCGAGGTATTCCGGCCCGCCCGGCTCGTCGTCCAGCGCCAGCACCCGCTCCGTGCGGATGGTTCCGGGGGCCACCGCGTTGACGCGGATCCCGTGCGCCGCCCACTCCACCGCGAGGTGCTTGGTCAGCCCCGAGGCCACGAACTTCGCCGGCCCGTACGCCGCCTGCCGGGCCTGCCCGGCCACCCCCGAGATCGAGGACACGCAGACCAGCGCCCCGCCGGGCGGATCCTGCGCGGTCATCGCCTCGATGGCGTACTTGCAGGTCAGGAACATGCCCCGGCCGTCGACGGCCATGACGTGGTCCCAGTCCTCCGGGGTGGTCTCCCGTACATCCGAAAGAGGGAGCACCCCGGCGTTCGCCACGGCGACGTCGAGCCTCCCGTAGGCGCCGACGGCCGTCGCCACCATCGCGCGGTTGGCCTGCGGATCGGACACGTCACCGGTCACCACGGTGACCTCGTGGCCCTCTTCGGCCAGCTGCGCGCGCAGGGCCTCCAGGCCGGGGCGGTTGACATCGGACGCGGTCACCCGGGCCCCGGAGCGGGCCAGCAGCAGGGCCGTGGCCCGGCCGATGCCGCTCGCGGCGCCGGTCACCAGACAGGACTTCTCGTTCATGCGGCCGAGGGTAGGGAAGAAGGCGAGGTGGCGGGGGCGCACTTCGGCCAAGTCCGGGCACCGCCCGATGTTGTCTTGTCACACGACTGACGCATCCTCACCGATGTGGCTAACATCACGCCAACCCGGCGATGTTGCCGTGGGGGTCCCTTCCCGTGCCCAGAGGGCTACGGGGGCGTTACGGAGGTGCGACGTGCTGCCAGTTCGGGGTGGGGACGGCCGGAAGCTGACGGTCTGGGGCATCCGTACCACCTGGAGCACCGTGGGCGACGGGGAGTTCTTCTGCCCGGCCTGCGGTGGCGACCGCAACTACCGCAGGCGCACCGGGCGCCGCCGTTTCACCGTCCTCGGCGTGCCGCTGCTGCCGCGCGGGAGCGCCGGGCCCGTCGTCGAGTGCCAGGCCTGCCGGGAGCGCTTCGCCACCGACGTCCTGGACCACCTCACCACCACCCGCTTCACCGCGATGCTGCGCGACGCCGTGCACACCGTGGCGCTGGCCGTGCTCGCCGCGGGCGGGACGGCCTCGCGCAGCGCGCTGGAGGCCGCCGTGCACGCCGTACGGGCCGCGGGGTTCCAGGACTGCACCGAGGAGCAGCTGGAGTCCCTCGTGGAGGCGCTGTCCAGCGACGAGGGCAGGCTCGGGCTGTACGACGTACCGGAGTGCTGCGGGGCCGCGCTGTCGATAGAGCTCCACGAGGCCCTGGAGCCGCTGGCTCCGCACCTGGCGGGTCCGGGCCGCGAATCGGTCCTGCTGCAGGGGGCCCGTATCGCGCTCGCGGACGGTCCGTACATCCCGGCCGAGCGCGAGGTGCTCTCCACCGTCGGCGCGGCGCTGCGGATCGACGCGGACGACGTGGCCCGGCTGCTCTCGGCGGTCCGGGCGCCGTAACGAGTCTTCCCTTGCAGTGACACCCGAGCCCCCTGGGGCTCGGGTGTTCTGCTTTCCGGACAGCTGTCCCCGCTGAACGGAGGCACTTCGTCCGAAAGTGGCCCGAACGACGTAACGATCCGGCCTCGCAGGGTCCTTTTCGGGCCTCGTGAACGCGGCGTGAACGTCGGAGGCACACCTTCCACACAAGATCGGTCCACCAGTCGGACGCCCGGAAGGCCGGCTTCGAATTTGCGTTGCCGTAGGCCGGTGAATCGCGTAGTCGCAGGTCATGGCCTATGGGCTTCGCGGTCGCGCAGCAGGAACGGCTTCTTCCGGGCGGTGTCGCCCATACTCCTCGATCCGGATCTCCACCACTGGAGAAACCTCTAGATCGGAGATCGGTGACGGTCAACAATTTGTGGAAGTCACCGATACCTGTGAGGCCCCCCACAGGCGTTCAATTCCGGTCACACGACGAGACGCCACCGTTAACACGGCGGGGCTTCGATTCACGTGAACGCACTGACAAGCCTGGCGGATCAACGGGTTAGCGACCCACTTCGACCAGGGATAACCAGATCTCCTCTCACTTACCTCACCTCTTTGAAGGGCAAGGCAGAGATGGCACGTGTCGCCGCCCGGCTTTCCGACAACGGAGAGCAGAGCACGCACCCGGTCGACGAGGTGCTCCCCCTCCCCAAGCTCGCCCTCTACGGCTTCCAGCACGTATTGGCGTTCTACGCCGGCGCGGTGATCGTCCCGATCATCGTCGGCGGAGCCCTCGGCCTCAGCACCGAGCAGCTGGTCTATCTGATCAACGCCGACCTGTTCACCTGCGGTATCGCCTCGATCATCCAGGCGTGGGGCATCGGTCGGATCGGCTCGCGCCTGCCCCTGATCCAGGGCGTCACCTTCACCGCGGTGTCCCCGATGATCGCCATCGGGCTCGGGGCGGGCGGCGGGACGGCGGGCCTGCTCGTCATCTACGGCGCGGTCATCACGGCCGGCATCGCCACCTTCGCCTTCGCCTGGCTGCCCCCCAAGGCCTTCCGGACCGTCATGCGGCTCTTCCCGCCGGTCGTCACCGGCACGGTGATCACCGTGCTCGGCATCGTCCTGATCCCGGTCGGCCTCAACGACGCGGCGGGCGGCCTCGGCAGCCCCGACTTCGGCGACCCCAAGCACTTCGCCTACGCGGCCGGCACGATGCTCTTCATCCTCGTCCTGATGAAGCTCGGCAAGCCGTTCCTCTCCAGCATCTCCATCCTGCTCGGCCTGGTCGGCGGCACCGCCGTCGCCTTCCTGCTCGGCGACGCCAAGTTCGGCGACGTGGGCAAGTCGGACTGGATCGGCATCACCACGCCCTTCTACTACGGAGCCCCGAAGTTCGAGTGGTTCCCGATCGTGCTGATGCTCATCGTCATGCTGATCACCATGGTGGAGACCACCGGTGACACCTACGCCGTCGGCGACATCGTCGGCAAGGAGATCGACAGCGAGACCGTGGCCCGCGCCCTGCGTGCCGACGGCGCCGCGACCGCCCTCGGCGGTGTCCTCAACTCCTTCCCGTACGTGGCCTTCGCGGAGAACGTCGGCCTGGTCCGCATGACCAAGGTCAAGAGCCGCTTCGTCGTGGTCGCCGCGGGCGTGTTCATGATCTTCCTCGGTCTGATCCCCAAGGCCGCCGCGATCGTCGCGGCGGTCCCGCACGGAGTGCTCGGCGGCGCGGCGACGGTGATGTTCGCGATGGTCGCCCTGGCGGGCATCCAGACCCTGGCCAAGGTCGACCTCAAGGAGGAGAAGAACGCGCTGGTCGTGGGCGTCTCCCTGGCCTTCGCGCTGCTGCCCGCCACGGTCCCGGTGCTCTTCAAGGAGCACATGGACGCGGACCTCTCCTCGCTCCTCAACAGCGGTGTCACGCTCGGTGCCACGGCCGCCATCGTCCTGAACCTGATCTTCAACGGCCTGGCCAAGGACGACTCGCACGGCGCGCCCAAGGTCGAGCTGCCCGCCCAGGCGGCCGCCCCGGCCGAAGCCGAAGCGGCACCCGAGGCGGCCGGGACGTCCCCGGAGACCGAGGCGAAGTCCGAGGCGAAGTCCGAGGCGAAGACCGAGGCGAAGACCGAGGCGAAGAGCGGCGGCGAAGCCGAGACGGTCGCCGAGGCCGCCGTCGGCGTCGCGGTCGCGACGAAGACCGGTGCCGAGAAGACCGACACGGACGACGCGGCGACGCCCGCTTCCTGAGCCTCCCAAGGGGTGACGGCCCTCCGTCCGGACCGGTGTCCGGACGGAGGGCCATCGTCGTGCCCGCACAGGCGACAATGGGCGCATGAGTCTGTTCCGCGACGACGGCATCGTGCTGCGCACCCAGAAGCTGGGTGAGGCGGACCGCATCATCACGCTGCTCACCCGGGGCCACGGCCGGGTCCGGGCCGTCGCCCGCGGGGTCCGGCGTACGAAGTCCAAATTCGGCGCCCGGCTGGAACCTTTCTCCCACGCCGACGTGCAGTTCTTCGCCCGCGGCAGCGAGCTGATCGGCCGCAGCCTCCCGCTCTGCACCCAGACCGAGATCATCGCCCCGTACGGCAACGGGATCGTCACCGACTACGCCCGCTACACCGCCGGCACCGCGATGCTGGAGACCGCCGAGCGGTTCACCGAGAACGAGGGCGAGCCCGCCGTACAGCAGTACCTGCTGCTCGTCGGCGCCCTGCGCACGCTCTCGCGCGGCGAACACGAACCGCACCTCATCCTCGACGCCTTCCTGCTGCGCTCCCTCGCCGTCAACGGCTACGCGCCCAGCTTCGAGGACTGCGCGAAGTGCGGGATCCACGGCCCCAACCGGCACTTCTCCGTCGCCGCCGGCGGGGTCATATGCGGGGACTGCCGGGTCCCCGGCAGCGTCGTACCCTCGTCGGAGGCCATCGCCCTGCTCAGTGCCCTGCTGACGGGCGACTGGGACCACGCGGACGCCTGCGAGGCGCGTCACGTGCGGGAGGGCAGCGGGCTGGTCTCCGCCTATTTGCACTGGCATCTGGAGCGCGGGCTACGCTCCCTGCGATACGTCGAGAAATAGGAGCTGGGCACATGGCACGACGCGGGATTCTGGGACGCTCTCGCCGCGAGTACAAGGTTCCCGAGCCGCACCCGTCCGGTGAGCGCCCGCCGAAGATCCCCGGCGAGCTCGTCCCGAACCACGTCGCGGTCGTCATGGACGGCAACGGCCGCTGGGCCAAGGAGCGCGGACTGCCGCGCACCGAGGGCCACAAGGTCGGCGAGGGCGTCGTGCTGGACGTGCTCAAGGGCTGCCTGGAGATGGGCGTCAAGAACCTCTCCCTGTACGCCTTCTCGACGGAGAACTGGAAGCGCTCGCCCGACGAGGTCCGCTTCCTGATGAACTTCAACCGCGACGTCATCCGCCGCCGCCGCGACGAGATGAACGAGCTGGGCATCCGCATCCGCTGGGTCGGCCGGATGCCCAAGATGTGGAAGTCGGTCGTCCAGGAGCTCCAGGTGGCCCAGGAGCAGACCGTCGACAACGACGCGATGACCCTGTACTTCTGCGTCAACTACGGCGGCCGCGCGGAGATCGCGGACGCGGCGCAGGCCATCGCCCGCGATGTCGCCGCCGGCCGGCTGGACCCGTCGAAGGTCAACGAGAAGACCGTCGCGAAGTACATGTACTACCCGGACATGCCGGACGTGGACCTCTTCCTGCGCCCCAGCGGTGAGCAGCGCACCTCGAACTACCTGCTCTGGCAGAGCGCGTACGCCGAGATGGTCTTCCAGGACGTGCTGTGGCCGGACTTCGACCGCCGCAACCTCTGGGCGGCCTGCCTGGAGTACGCGCAGCGCGACCGCCGCTTCGGCGGGGCCGTCCCGAACCAGGCCGAGGGCTCCGCAGGCTGAGCCTGCCGCTAGGCTCCGCCGTCATGGACATGGCTGACCAGGCGGTGGAGCTGCACGGCTCCGCGGCCCGCCGCGACGTACGGGAGGCGCTGCGCTGGCGCGCCGTCGGGGCGCCCGGGGGGCGCAAGCGGCTGATGCTGTGGCTGGTGCTGGTCCCCCTGGCGCCGGTCGCGCTGATCGTGGTCCGGCACGGTCGGGGGACGGATCCGGCGGGCCTGGCCTTCGCGGCCGGCGCGGGGGTGGTCCTGGGCGCCGTCTGCCTCTGTCTGGACCTGTGGCGGTTGGCGCGCCGGATGTACCGCCGGGCCTCGAAGCACCCCGAGTACCGGTGCGTGGTCACCGAGCGGGAGGTGCGGAGCCACCGGCCCGACGGGACGGCCACCGCGTACACATGGGCCCGTTACACCGGCTGGGCCGAGACCCGGAACCTGTTCATCCTCGTCTACGGCGGGGAAGGCCTGGGCTGGCTCCCGAAACGGGGCGCGCAGGACCCGGCCGATGTCGCCCGGGTGCGGGCGATCCTGGAGCGGAACCTGAAGCGGGTCTAGGCGGCGGCCGCGCAGTCGGCGCAGGTGCCGAAGATCTCCACCGTGTGGGCCACGTTCACGTAGCCGTGCTCGGCGGCGATGGACTCCGCCCACTTCTCCACGGCCGGGCCCTCCACCTCGACGGCCTTGCCGCACTTGCGGCAGACCAGGTGGTGGTGGTGGTCCCCGGTGGAGCAGCGCCGGTACACGGACTCGCCGTCGCTGGTGCGCAGGACGTCGACCTCGCCGGCGTCCGCGAGCGACTGGAGGGTGCGGTACACGGTGGTCAGGCCCACGGAGTCGCCACGGTGCTTGAGCATGTCGTGGAGCTCTTGGGCGCTGCGGAACTCGTCCACCTCGTCCAGCGCCGCCGCCACGGCGGCCCGCTGCCGGGTGGATCGTCCTCGTACTGGCGCGGTATTCATCTCGCCAGGCGCAGTCGCCACCGGTTCCTCCTCGTATCGGCCTGCGGCCATTGTGCCAGTCCGCTAGACCTTCACATCGTCCCGCGTGCAGACCTCCTCGGCCGTACGGGCGGCTTTGGCGCGGCGCCGGGCCAGCGGGGCCGACAGGGCCGTCATCGCCATGAAGACGGCGATGGCGAGCAGCACGATCATGGCGCCCGAGGGCGCGTCGAGGTAGTACGTGGTGGCCGTGCCGGTCAGGGCGACGGCGAGGCTGATCGCGACGGCGAGGCCCAGGGTGGTGGCGAAGCCGCGGGTGACCCGCTGGGCGGTCGCCACGGGGATCACCATCATGGCGCTGACCAGCAGCAGGCCGACGATGCGCATCGCGACGGTGACGGTGACGGCGGCGGTGATGGCGATCAGCAGGTTCAGCGCGCGCACCGGCAGGCCGGTGACCCGGGCGAACTCCTCGTCCTGGCAGACGGCGAAGAGCTGCCGGCGCAGGCCGATGGTGACGGCGAGGACGAAGGCGGCGAGGATCGCCATCGCGGTGAGGTCCTCGGGGGCGACGGCGGTGATCGAGCCGAACATGGCACTGAGGAGCTTGGTCGTGGAACCGCCGCCCATGTGCATGATCATCACGCCGCCGGCCAGGCCGCCGTAGAAGAGCATGGAGAGCGCGACGTCGCCGCTGGTCTTGCCGCGGGAGCGGATCAGCTCCATGGCGACGGCGCCGACGACGGCCACCAGCGTGGCCATCCACACGGGGCTGGTGTTCAGCACGAAGCCGATCGCGACACCGGTCATGGCGACATGGCCGAGGCCGTCGCCCATGACCGCCTGGCGGCGCTGGACGAGGTACGTGCCGATCGCGGGCGCGGTGATGCCCACCAGCGCGGCGGCGATCAGCGCGCGCACCATGAAGGGGGAGGCCAGGAGGTCCATCAGCTCAGCAGTCCCGTCCGGAGGGGCTCGGCGTCGTGCGCCGCGTGGGGGTGTACGTGGTCGTGGCCGGGCAGGGCGTGCTGGCCCACGGCCTCCGGAGGCGGTCCGTCGTGGACCACGCAGCCGTCGCGCAGGACGACGGCCCGGTCGATCAGGGGCTCCAGCGGGCCCAGCTCGTGCAGGACGAGGAGGACGGTGGAGCCGGCGGCGACCTGCTCGCGCAGGGCGTGCGCGAGGACCTCCTGGTTGGCGAGGTCCACGCCCGCCATCGGCTCGTCCATGATCAGCAGCTCGGGTTCGGCGGCGAGCGCCCGGGCTATGAGGACGCGCTGGTGCTGGCCGCCCGAGAGGGCGTTGACCGAGGAGTCGGCGTACGCGTCCATGTCGACGAGGGCCAGGGCGCGCTCCACGGCGGCCCTGTCGGCCTTGCGGAGGAGGCCGAAGCGGGAGCGGGCCAGCCGGCCGGAGGAGACGACCTCGCGGACCGTGGCGGGGACACCGCTCGCTGCGGTGGTGCGCTGCGGGACGTACCCGATGCGCGACCAGTCGCGGAAGCGCTTGAAGTCGGTGCCGAATAGGGACAGGGTGCCGCCGGCGAGCGGGACCTGGCCGACCACGGCGCGTACGGCGGTCGACTTGCCGGAGCCGTTGGCGCCGAGCAGGGCGACGACCTCACCGCGGCGGACGGTGAGGTCGACCCCGCGCAGCACGGGGCGCGAGCCGAGCGAGGCCGTGGCCCCGCGCAGGGATATGACGGGCTGGTCGTCAGCCGGTCGGGGCGTGGACTGCATGGCTCGCGCCTCCGTTGCTGCTGCTGTCATTACTTGGCTCCGAGCGCCTTCTGGAGGTTCTTCAGGTTGGACCGCATGACCTCGAAGTAGTCAGCGCCCTGGGACTTGTCGGTGATTCCCTCGAGCGGGTCGAGGACGTCGGTCTTCAGGCCGGTGTCCGCCGCGAGGGTCTTGGCGGTCTTGTCGCTGGCCAGGGTCTCGAAGAACACCGTGGTGACATTCTCCTTCTTCGCGATCTCCTGGATCTCCTTGACCCGGGCCGGGCTGGGCTCGGACTCGGGGTCGACCCCGGAGATGCCCTCCTGGTCCAGGCCGTAGCGCTCGGCGAGGTAGCCGAAGGCGGAGTGGGTGGTGATGAAGGTCTTGGAGGCCGGGTTCTTCAGGCCGTCCTTGAACTCGGTGTCCAGCGCGGTCAGCTGGCCGACCAGCTCGTCGGTGTTCTTCTTGTAGTCCGCGGCGTGGTCGGGGTCGGCCTTCTCCAGGGCGGCGCCGACGCCCTTGGCGACCTCCGCGTACTTGGCGGGGTCCAGCCAGACGTGCGGGTCCTCGCCGGCCCCGCCGTGGCCGTGGTCGTGGCCCTCGGCCTCGTGGCCCTCTTCGCCCCCGTGGTCGTGTCCGGAAGTGCCGTGCGCTTCCAGCTTGGTGAGGGTCGCGGCGTCGACGACGCTCTTCACGCCGGACTGGGCGACGGCCTTGTCGACGGCGGGCTGCAGGCCCTTGAGGTAGAGGACCACATCGGCTTCGCCGAGGCGCCCGGTCTGCTTCGGGGTGATCTCCAGGTCGTGCGGTTCGACGCCCGGCTTGGTGAGGGTGTCGACCTTCACGTGGTCCTTGCCGATCTGCTCGGCGAGGAACTGCATCGGATAGAACGACGCCATCACGTCGAGCTTGCCGTCCTTGCTGCCGGTGGCACTGGCTCCGGAGCAGGCGGTCAGGGCCGTGGCGCCGAGGGCGACGGCTCCGGCGAGGGCGGCTGCGGGTATGAGGCGTCGTACGTTCATGACATCCATTTTCATCAAAGATGGAAACGATTGTCAAAAACCCAGGTGAGAGGGCCGGGCCGGGGCGGTGGAAGGGGTATCCGATTTGAAAGGGAGGGTGTGGGCGCCGGTAACCTGAGGCATTCGCCGTTCGTCCTCGTATGAAGAGAGCACCGTGGCCGCCGACAAGATCGACACCATCGTCAGCCTGAGCAAGCGCCGTGGCTTCGTTTTCCCTTGCAGTGAGATCTACGGCGGCTCCAGGGCTGCCTGGGATTACGGCCCGCTCGGTGTCGAGCTCAAGGAGAACATCAAGCGCCAGTGGTGGAAGGCGATGGTCACCGGGCGTGAGGACATCGTCGGTATCGACTCGTCCGTGATCCTGGCCCCCGAGGTCTGGGTGGCCTCCGGCCACGTCGCGACCTTCTCGGACCCGCTGACCGAGTGCACCTCCTGCCACAAGCGCCACCGTGCCGACCACCTGGAGGAGGCGTACGAGGCCAAGCACGGCCGCCTGCCGGCGAACGGCCTCGCGGACGTCAACTGCCCCAACTGTGGCGTGAAGGGCCAGTTCACCGAGCCCAAGCAGTTCTCCGGCATGCTGGAGACCCACCTCGGCCCGACCCAGGACACCGGCTCCAAGGCCTACCTGCGCCCCGAGACCGCCCAGGGCATCTTCACCAACTTCGCCACCGTGCAGACCACCTCGCGCAAGAAGCCCCCGTTCGGCATCGCGCAGATGGGCAAGTCCTTCCGGAACGAGATCACTCCGGGCAACTTCATCTTCCGCACGCGCGAGTTCGAGCAGATGGAGATGGAGTTCTTCGTCAAGCCGGGCGAGGACGAGCAGTGGCAGGAGTACTGGATGGCCGAGCGGTGGAACTGGTACCGCGACCTCGGCATCCGCGAGGAGAACATCCGCTGGTACGAGCACCCGAAGGAGAAGCTGTCCCACTACTCGAAGCGCACCGCCGACATCGAGTACCGCTTCAACTTCGGTGGTAACGAGTTCTCCGAGCTCGAGGGCGTGGCCAACCGCACCGACTTCGACCTCAAGGCGCACTCCGCCGCCTCCGGCCAGGACCTGACGTACTTCGACCAGGAGGCCGGCGAGCGCTACACGCCGTACGTCATCGAGCCGGCGGCCGGTGTCAACCGCGCCATGCTCGCCTTCATGCTCGACGCGTACGTCGAGGACGAGGCCCCCAACGCCAAGGGCGTCATGGAGAAGCGCACCGTCATGCGCCTCGACCCGCGCCTGGCGCCGATCAAGGTCGCCGTCCTGCCGCTGTCCCGCAACGAGAAGCTGTCGCCGAAGGCCAAGGGTCTCGCGGCCGACCTGCGCAAGTTCTGGAACATCGAGTTCGACGACGCCGGCGCCATCGGCCGCCGCTACCGCCGCCAGGACGAGATCGGTACGCCGTTCTGCGTCACCGTCGACTTCGACACCCTGGACGACAACGCGGTGACCGTGCGCGAGCGCGACACCATGAAGCAGGAGCGCGTCTCCCTGGACCAGATCCAGAGCTACCTCGGCAGCCGCCTGCTCGGCTGCTAGGTCCTCTCCCAGGACGCACGAAGACCGGTGGCCCGGTGCGCGAGGAGCGCACCGGGCCACCGGTCTGTTCGGCCCCGGATCAGGCGGCCGGGGAGTCGGCCTGCGCCGCGGCCGCCTCGGCGGCGCGGCGCTCGCCCTCGGCCTGGGACCGCTTGCCGTAGAGCGCCGTCCACACGCCCAGCGCGCCCAGCACCCCGTAGATCATGATCGGGCTCAGGGTCACCATGGTCTTGGTGTCCAGTGCGTACGCCAGGGCGATCCTGACCAGCGCCTCGGCGACGTAGGCCACGCCCCAGACCAGGGTCATGGTGCGCATGGTGGTGCGGAAGCCCTCGTACTGCCACAGGCCGTTCCACCAGGCCGTGCTCTCCGGAGTCCCGTCGGTGGCGAACTTGCGGCCGAAGTAGAACATCAGCGGGCGCGGTGCGAGCAGGGTGGCGAGGCAGAGCAGGCCGAACAGCCCGGTCACGCCCGAGTCCTTGATCAGCAGGGCGCGGGCCGAGTGGGCGCCGACGAGCGAGACGACGGCCGTGATCACCAGGAACACCAGGGTGACGACGGCGAACTCGTCGAGCTTGCGGCGCCAGGCCACGCTGATGGCGCTGTCGAGCACCGGCCAGGCGCTGCTGAGGAGCAGCGCCGAGAACTCGCTCCAGCCGTGGTCCTCGGTGAGCGTGTTGTACGTGATGATCGGCGCGACCACGTTGAGCCCGATGGTCAGGATCCAGCCGAGGGCGGTGGCGGCGCCGGAGCGGGCGGGAGGTGCGGGTCGTGCTGCTTGGGCGGACAAGGTTCCCCCTGGAACGTGCCTGATGAGTGCGGTAGGGGGAACGTAGGGACATGTGGGTGGCATGTACAAGGCGACCAGGACCAAAATGATCGCCAAGCTGTCCGGACCGGCTGGTTCCGGACAGGCCGGGCCGGGCCGCCGTGGCCCGCGTCAGGCGCGCAGGCCCCGGATGATCAGCGAGGTGACCGCCTCGAACTCCGTGAAGATCGTGGGCGAGAGCCAGTCGGCCGCGTACTGCGGATCGTGGAAACGGCCGGTGGCATCGAAGACCGCACGGGCGGCGGCCGGCACGTCCTCGGCGGAGAGCGAGCCCGCCTCGACCCCCTCGGCGATGATCCGGCCCAACTGGTCGATCAGCTCGGTCAGATGGGCGTCCACGATGCCGCTGTTCTCGGCGAGCAGCACGGTGTAGGTGGCGAACAGTTCGGGGTCGTCGCCGGCCTTGTGGCGCTTGGCCTCGAAGAGGGCCTCCAGCCACGCCTCCAGCTTGGAGGGGGCGCTCTCGGAGGGCGCCGAGGCGATCTCCTCCAGCATGACGACGCTCTTGGCGAGCCAGCGGTCCGTGACGGCCTCGCGCAGCGCCGCCTTCGACGGGAAGTGCCGGTACACGCTGCCGTGGCTGACGCCCAGGGCGCGGGCCACGTCCACCACCGTCGCCTTGGTGGGGCCGAAGCGGCGCAGCACCTCCTCGGTGGTTTCGAGGATGCGCTCGGGTGTCAGGGGCTCGGCAGCAGCGGGTGGCATGGGACGACCGTACCGTCAGCTCAGTGTTCGCTGTCGAGGTGGGCCATCTGGGCCGCCGGGTACCGCTCGCCCGCCGCGGCGCCGGCGGGCACGGCCTCCTCGATGGCCGCCAGGTCGGCCGCGCCGAGGGTTGTCTCCGCGGCGCCCAGCGCCTCGGCGAGCCGGTCCCGGCGCCGGGCGCCCACCAGCGGCACGATGTCCTCGCCGCGCGAGAGCACCCAGGCGATGGCGGTCTGGGCCACGCTCACGCCCTTGCTCTCCGCGACCTTGCGCAGGGCGTCGACCAGGTCGAGGTTGCGGTCGAGGTTGTCCCCCTGGAAGCGGGGGCTCATCCCGCGGAAGTCGCCCGGGGCCAGCGCGCGGTCACGGGTGAAGTGGCCGCTGATCAGCCCGCGGGAGAGCACCCCGTACGCCGTGATGCCTATGCCGAGCTCGCGGGCGGTCGGCAGGATCTCCGCCTCGATGCCGCGGGAGATGAGCGAGTACTCGATCTGGAGGTCCGCGATGGGGGCCACGGCGGCGGCCCGGCGCAGGGTGTCCGCGCCGACCTCGGAGAGGCCGATGTGCCGGACGTGCCCGGCCTGGACCGCCTCGGCGATGGCGCCGACGGTCTCCTCGATCGGGACGTCCGGGTCCACGCGGGCGATCCGGTAGATGTCGATGTGGTCCCGGCCGAGCCGCTGGAGCGAGTAGGCCAGGAAGTTCCTGACGGCCTCGGGCCGGCCGTCGTAGCCGGTGAAGCCGCCCTCGACCGTGCGCAGGGCGCCGAACTTGACGCTGGTCAGCGCCTGCTCGCGGGCCGCGGCGGGCGCGGTGCGCAGGGCTTCGCTGATCAGCAGCTCGTTGTGGCCCATGCCGTAGAAGTCGCCCGTGTCGAGCAGGGTGACGCCCGCGTCGAGGGCCGCGTGGATGGTCGCGAGGGACTCGGCGCGGTCGGCCTCTCCGTAGAGGGCGGACATCCCCATGCAGCCGAGGCCGAGGGGGAAGACGGACGGGCCGGTTGTGCCGAGCGTGCGGTGGGTCGCGGTCGTAGGGGTCCGGGGTGCGGTGACGTTCTCGTTCGTAGCCATGAAACGAGAATGGCATGACGAGTGACAGATTTCAATATCTGTCACTCGTCAGTGTGAGGCGGCTACGACAGGGCCCGCAGGATCAGGGCCGCGGCCGCGACGGCGGTGAGGACGGCGGCCGGGGCGAGCTCGTAGTCCTTGGCGCGGAGGTGGGTGATGACCGCGCCGATGAAGTAGAGGGTCACGCCGATGGCCGCGGCCACGCCGAGCGGGGTGATCCACAGGCCGACGATCAGGCCGATCGCGCCGGCGGCCTTGAGGACGGCCAGGCGTGGCAGCCAGGAGTCCGGGACCTGGACCTTCCGCATGCCGGTGACGATCTGGTCGTTGCGCTGCAGCGTGAGGGTGGCGGAGGCGGCGAGGACGAGGGCGAGCAGCCCGCCGACGACGGCGTAGGCGATGAACATGGAGGGCTCCGATGGTCGGTGGTGATAAACCATTGATTAGCATCAACGATATCCCTCATGCAATGATTCCGTGATTGTTACGATGTGGGACATGACGGCAGATCAGGACGGATCGCACCCCCCGCAGCGGCTGGGCCTGCTGCTGGCCTGGCACGGAGCGGTGACCCAGACCCGGATGAAGAAGGCGCTCAGCGCGGCCGGGCTCACCCCGCGGCACGCGATGACCCTGATGCACCTGGAGGACGGCCCCATCAGCCAGCGGTCGCTCGCCGAGCGGCTGGAGGTGGACCCGAGCGTGCTCGTGGGGATCCTGAACGACCTGGAAGGCGACGGCCTGGCCGAACGCCGCCGGGACGCGGCCGACCGCCGCCGTCACAACGTGGCCATCACCGAGGCCGGAGCCACCGCCCTGGGCAAGACCAACGCGGCGCTCGACGCCGTGGAGCAGGGCCTGTTCGCCGCCCTCTCCGAGGGCGACCGGACCACGCTGCGCGGCCTGCTGGCGCGGATCGACACCCACGCGGACGACTTCGACTGCCAGGAGTAGCCCGCGCGGTTCGCGTGGCGGTCCGACCGGCCTGCGCCGCGGTCAGACGTCGGCGGGCGCCGGGGCGGTCTTGGGGTCCAGGGTGCGGGCCGTGCGCTCCGCCGTCCCGCGCGCCCAGGCACCGCTCGTGGCCGCACCCACGACCAGCACGAGCACCCCGCACAGCGTGATGATCCACCAGGCCGGGCGCGCGGCCGCCGTGAAGTCGGCGCCCCCGGCCATACCGGCCGCCAGGACCGCGCCCACGATGGCGACGCCCAGCGTGCCGCCGGTCTGCCGGCTGGTCGATGCGATGGCGGCAGCGACGCCCGCCTGGGAGCGCGGCATCCCGGAGACCGCGGTATTGGTGATCGGCGCGTTCAGCATGCCGAAGCCGAGCCCGAACAGCACGTACCCGGTGAACAGCAGCGTCGTGGACGTCTCGGCCTGGAAGACGGCGAACAGCAGCCCGCTCACGCCCATGGCGACGCCCGCGATCAACAGGGGCAGCCGCGGCCCGCGACTGCCCACCAGCCGCCCCGACAACGGCGCGAAGAGGAAGGTCAGGACGGCCATCGGCAGCATGTAGAGCCCGGCGTGCAGCGCGTCCAGCCCCCGTACGTCCTGGAGGTACAGCGTGTTCAGGAAGAGGAAGCCGGCCATCCCGGCGAAGCCGCTGATCGCGATCACGGTCGCCCCGCTGAAGGGCGCGCTCCGGAAGAACCGGAGATCGATCAGCGGCTCCTCGCGCCGGGGCTCGTAGACCAGCAGCCCGACGAGCGAGGCCACGGCCACCAGGGCGCATCCCATGATCAGCGGCGAGCGCCAGCCCTCGGCCGGCGCCTCGATGATCCCGTACGTCACCGTCCCGAGCAGGAGCATGACCAGCACCTGGCCCACGGGATCCGCGCGCCGCGGCCGCGCCGCGCGGGACTCGGGGATGTGGCGCAGGGTCAGTACGAGCGCGGCCAGGCCGACCGGCAGGTTGATCCAGAAGATCGAGCGCCAGCCCACCGAATCGACCAGCACACCGCCGATCAGGGGGCCCGCGGCCATGGAGATGCCACCGACCGCCCCCCACACGCCGATGGCCCGCGCCCGCTCGGCCGGATCCGTGAACGTGTTGGTGATGATCGACATCGCCACCGGGTTGAGCATCGCGCCGCCGACGGCCTGGACCATGCGGAAGAAGATGAGCCAGTCCAGACCGGGTGCGAGCGAGCACAGCAGGGAACCCGCGCCGAAGAGCACCAGGCCGGCGACGAACACCTTGCGCCGCCCGATCCGGTCGGCCGTGGAGCCCATCAGCATCAGCAGCGAGGCCAGGACGAGGGTGTAGGCGTCGATGGTCCACTGCAGGCCCGCGACCGAGGCGTCCAGCTCGCGCCGCATGGAGGGGAGCGCGACGTTGAGGACGGTGTTGTCGAGACTGACGATCAGCAGGCTCATGCAGCAGATCCCCAGGACGATCATGCGCTGCCGGCGACTCTGCTGATTCGGCTGACTCGGCTCGATCATGCCGCCGATGCTACGTCTGCCGCACCCCCTCGGCATGCGGGACAATGGGCGGATGACCACGCTCCCTCCGCCCCTCGCGATCGGCCCGCACACCGTGCAGCCCCCGGTGGTGCTCGCGCCCATGGCCGGCATCACCAATGCCCCGTTCCGTACCCTCTGCCGGGAGTTCTCGGGCGGCAAGGGGCTGTTCGTGAGCGAGATGATCACGACCCGCGCCCTGGTCGAGCGCAACGAGAAGACCATGCAGCTGATCCACTTCGACGAGACCGAGAAGCCCCGCTCGATCCAGCTGTACGGGGTGGACCCGGCGACGGTCGGCAAGGCGGTCCGCATGATCGTCGAGGAGGACCGCGCCGACCACATCGACCTGAACTTCGGCTGCCCGGTCCCCAAGGTCACCCGCAAGGGCGGCGGCTCGGCCCTGCCCTACAAGCGGAACCTGCTGCGCGCGATCCTGCGCGAGGCCGTCGCCGGCGCCGGCGACCTGCCGGTGACCATGAAGATGCGCAAGGGCATCAACGACGACCACCTCACCTACCTCGACGCCGGCCGGATCGCCGTCGAGGAGGGGGTCACCGCGATAGCCCTGCACGGGCGCACCACCGCCCAGCACTACGGCGGCACCGCCGACTGGGACGCCATCGCGCGGCTCAAGGAGCACGTGCCGGAGATCCCGGTGCTCGGCAACGGCGACATCTGGTGCGCGGAGGACGCGCTGCGCATGGTCCGCGAGACCGGCTGCGACGGCGTGGTCGTGGGGCGCGGCTGCCTGGGGCGGCCGTGGCTGTTCAACGACCTGGTCGCGGCCTTCGAGGGCCGCCCCGAGGACTTCCACAAGCCGACGCTGCGCGAGGTCGCCGCCACCATGCACCGCCACGCGCAGCTGCTGGGGGAGTGGATCGGCGACGAGGCGCGCGGGGTGATCGACTTCCGTAAGCACGTGGCCTGGTACCTCAAGGGTTTCTCGGTGGGATCCGAGATGCGCAAGAAGCTCGCGGTCACCTCTTCGCTGGCCGAGCTGGACGCTCATCTGAGCGAGCTCGACTTGGATCAGGCGTGGCCCGAGAGTGCGGACGGTCCGCGGGGTCGGACGTCCGGAAACAACCGAGTTGTCCTGCCGGACGGCTGGTTGAAGGATCCGTACGACTGCGCGGGTGTGAGCGAGGACGCTGAACTGGACACGTCCGGAGGCTGACAAATCGCCCTCCGTGCTGCGTGATATACGCCACGCATGGGTAAGGTTTCGCTCAGATGAGCAATCAAGCCACGGGTAAGACTTTCAAAGGGTGGCACTGGGTGCCACCCTTTGTTCGTTCAAGACTTGAAGGCAAATGGATCGATGATCGCTCATCCGAGCGCGAACAGGCCCTTCCGGGCCCCTCTTCATTCGGGATGTGAACGCTCTTCGTACCTTCTGATTACTCGTGAGTTACTTTCGATCTGCTGGCGCATGGGTGGTTACAGCCGCATGTCGACCAAGTGGACATACCCATAAGCCTTCGATCTGGGTATGTTCCTGGCCGTCAGGGCAGCCACCGAGCCTCGAGGAGTCGAGACCCGTGTCGGAAAACAAAGATCAGAAGTTCGTCTACGACTTCACCGAGGGCAACCGCGACCTCAAGGACCTTCTCGGCGGCAAGGGGGCCAACCTCGCCGAGATGACCAACCTTGGACTCCCGGTCCCTCCCGGCTTCACCATCACCACCGAGGCCTGCAAGGTCTACCTGGAGAGCGGTACGGCCCCGGCCGCGCTGCGCGACGAGGTCAGCGCCCACCTTGCCGCCCTCGAGAAGAAGATGGGCAAGAAGCTCGGCCAGTCGGACGACCCGCTGCTGGTCTCCGTGCGTTCCGGCGCCAAGTTCTCGATGCCGGGCATGATGGACACGGTCCTCAACATCGGCCTCTCCGACGAGTCCGTGACCGGCCTCGCCTCCCAGGCCGGTGACGAGCGCTTCGCGTGGGACTCGTACCGCCGCCTCATCCAGATGTTCGGCAAGACCGTCCTCGGCGTCGAGGGCGAGCTCTTCGAGGACGCCCTCGACGACGCCAAGGCCGCCAAGAAGGTCACCGTCGACACCGACCTCGACGCCGCCGACCTGAAGAAGCTGGTCACGCGCTTCAAGAAGATCGTGGCGAAGGAGGCCGGCCGCCCCTTCCCGCAGGACGCCCGCGAGCAGATGGACCTCGCCGTCGAGGCCGTCTTCAACTCGTGGAACACCGACCGCGCCAAGCTCTACCGCCGCCAGGAGCGCATCCCGAGCGACCTGGGCACCGCGGTCAACATCTGCTCCATGGTCTTCGGCAACCTGGGCCCCGACTCCGGCACCGGCGTCGCCTTCACCCGCGACCCCGCCAGCGGCCACGCGGGCGTCTACGGCGACTACCTGCAGAACGCCCAGGGCGAGGACGTCGTCGCGGGCATCCGCAACACCGTGCCGCTCGCGGACCTGGAGGCCATCGACAAGGCCTCGTACGACCAGCTCATGACGATCATGACGACGCTGGAGAACCACTACAAGGATCTCTGCGACATCGAGTTCACCATCGAGCGCGGCCAGCTGTGGATGCTCCAGACCCGTGTCGGCAAGCGCACCGCCGGCGCCGCCTTCCGCATCGCCACCCAGCTCGTCGACCAGGGCCTGATCGACGAGGCCGAGGCCCTCCAGCGCGTCACCGGCCACCAGCTGGCGCAGCTGATGTTCCCGCGCTTCGACGAGGACGCCAAGACCGAGCTGCTCGGCCGCGGCATCGCCGCCTCCCCGGGCGCGGCGGTCGGCAAGGCCGTCTTCGACTCGTACACGGCCGTCAAGTGGTCCCGCTCGGGCGAGAAGGTCATCCTGATCCGCCGCGAGACCAACCCGGACGACCTGGACGGCATGATCGCCTCCGAGGGCATCCTGACCTCGCGCGGCGGCAAGACCTCGCACGCGGCCGTCGTCGCCCGCGGCATGGGCAAGACCTGTGTCTGCGGCGCCGAGGAGCTCGACGTCGACACCAAGCGCCGCCGCATGACGGTCGGCGACACGGTCATCGAAGAGGGCGACGTCGTCTCCATCGACGGCTCCACCGGCAAGGTCTACCTCGGTGAGGTACCCGTCGTACCGTCCCCGGTCGTCGAGTACTTCGAGGGCCGCATGCACGCCGGCGCCGACGACGCCGACGAGCTCGTCGCCGCCGTGCACCGGATCATGGCCTACGCGGACCGCGTCCGCCGGCTGCGGGTGCGCGCCAACGCCGACAACGCCGAGGACGCGCTGCGCGCCCGCCGCTTCGGCGCCCAGGGCATCGGCCTGTGCCGCACCGAGCACATGTTCCTCGGCGAGCGCCGTGAACTGGTGGAGCGACTGATCCTCGCGGACACCGACGAAGAGCGCGAGGCGGCACTCAGTGCCCTCCTGCCGCTCCAGAAGAAGGACTTCGTCGAGCTGTTCGAGGCGATGGACGGCCTGCCCGTCACCGTCCGCCTGCTGGACCCGCCGCTGCACGAGTTCCTGCCCGACATCACCGAGCTGTCGGTGCGCGTCGCACTCGCCGAGTCCCGCAAGGACGCCAACGAGAACGACCTGCGCCTGCTCCAGGCCGTCCACAAGCTGCACGAGCAGAACCCGATGCTGGGTCTGCGCGGTGTCCGCCTCGGCCTGGTCATCCCCGGCCTGTTCAAGATGCAGGTCCGGGCGATCGCCGAGGCCGCGGCCGAGCGCAAGAACGCCAAGGGCGACCCGCGCGCCGAGATCATGGTCCCGCTCGTGGGCACCGTCCAGGAGCTGGAGATCGTCCGCGAGGAGGCCGACCAGGTCATCGCCGAGGTCGAGGCCGCCACCGGCACCAGCCTCAAGCTGACCATCGGCACGATGATCGAGCTGCCCCGCGCCGCCCTGACGGCCGGCCAGATCGCCGAGGCCGCGCAGTTCTTCTCCTTCGGTACGAACGACCTGACCCAGACGGTGTGGGGCTTCTCCCGCGACGACGTCGAGGCCAGCTTCTTCACCGCGTACCTGGAGAAGGGCATCTTCGGGGTCTCGCCCTTCGAGACCATCGACAAGGACGGCGTCGGCACGCTGGTCCGCAGCGCCGTCCAGGCCGGCCGGGCCACCCGCCCCGACCTCAAGCTCGGCGTCTGCGGCGAGCACGGCGGTGACCCCGAGTCCGTCCACTTCTTCCACGAGGTCGGCCTCGACTACGTCTCCTGCTCGCCCTTCCGGATTCCGGTGGCGCGCCTGGAGGCCGGTCGTGCGGCCGCCGAGGCGAAGGGCAGCGACAGCCGCTGATCCCCGGCCCGCGCAAGGGCCTCGTAGACCGCGTCCGCCCCCGGGTTCCCTGACCCCCGAGGGCGGACGCGCCTATTTCTTTGTTGTTCAACGAATCTTTACGCCAGCAGGCGGTGGACGGATCCCCACCCGTCCACCGCCGCTGTCATTCTGCCGGGCACGTCGGCGCTTCCCGGTGCGACCGACCGCCAGGCCCCGCAAAGCCCCCCACGGCCTTCGCGGAGCGTTTCGGTCGCATCGGAGTGTGCCCGGCGGAGTACAGGATTTCGGTTGTCACGCCTCTGCCGAAAGGGGTTTCAACTGTGGCCGAAAGGGCGTGGTGACCACGTGTGACGGCATGCATACTCATGGGGCGGGGGGATTGCGGTTGCACAGGTGGGGGTTCGGTGCTGCGTATCCATTTCACTGGAGTGGACCTGGCACGCGTACGGATGGCAGGGCGTCCCGATGCGTTGTGGGAAACGATTCTCAGCTTTCATCGCTTAAGAGACCGGCGCGATGCCCGGTTGTTCGGTGAATGGCGGACGGAAACCCGGAGCAGGTTGAATAGTGAAACACGCATGCTCGGTATGCTTATACCGGGACGGGGTTATTTCCCCGATTTCCTCACGCCCGTGGAGGGCCAGTACGGGTGGGACGTGGGCCTCGACGCGCTGCGCGGAATCCGGCCCGAGCGGATGCGGCGGGAGCTGTCCCTGCTGACCGCGGGCGCGCCGCCGGCGCCGCGGCTGCGGGAGTTCCTGGACGGCGGGACCAAGCACCTGCCGAGGCTGCTGGGCGAGCTGCGCGGCTACCACCGGGCGGCCGTGGAGCCGTACTGGACCCACATCCAGGCCCAGATCGAAGCCGAGCGGGCGGCCCGCGGGCGGGCCCTGCTGGACGGGGGCGCGGACGAGCTGCTGGCCTCGCTGCCGCCGATGCTGCGCTGGCGGGCTCCGGTCCTGGAGTGCGAGTACCCGGTCGACCGGGACGTACGGCTGCGGGGGCGCGGGCTGCTGCTCCAGCCGTCCTTCTTCTGCCGCCGGACCGCGGTGACCCTGCACGACCCGGAGCTGCCGCCGGTGCTGGTCTACCCGGCCGCCGCCCACCTGGCCTCGGCGCCCGCGGGGAGCGAGGCGACGCGGCCGGTGCTGGAGGAGCAGCGGGTCCGGACGCTGGGCAAGCTGGTGGGGCACACCCGGTCGGTGGTCCTGCGGGCCATAGGAGACGGGGCGACGACCAGCGAACTGGCCCGCCGGGCCGGGGTGTCGCTGGCCTCGGCGAGCCAGCACGCGTGCGTGATGCGGGAGGCGGGGCTGGTGACGACGCTGCGGCACGGGAACGCGGTGCTGCACACCGTGACCCCGCTGGGGGCGGCGCTGCTCAAGGGCGGGGCCGTCGCCTCATGACGGTGGCCGCGCCCCCGGCGGGGTTTCGCCCGTCGGGGGTGCGGCCGGTCGTGCGGGTGCGGCGCCGCGTCCTGGGGCTCCGCCCCGGACCCCGCGCCTCAAACGCCGGCGAGGCTGGAGATCGGGGCTCCGCCCCGGACCCCGCGCCTCAAACGCCGGCGAGGCTGGAGATCGGGGCTCCGCCCCAGACCCCGCGCCTCAAACGCCGGCGAGGCTGAGGATGGCTCCTAGACGCGGAACGGGCCCGTGACCTCGTAGGTGATGCCGCCCGTCGAGCTGCCGCTCGTGCCGCGCTGGCTGCTGAAGTAGAGGCGGGTGCCGTCGGGGGAGAAGGCCGGGCCGGTGATCTCCGAGGAGGACTGGCCGGTGATCCGCAGGAACGGGGCGACCACGTCGTCCGGGGTGATCAGGCAGATCTCCATGTTGCCGCCGTCCTCGGCGATGTACAGGTCGCCGTACGAGGAACCGGTGACGTTGTCCACGCCCGTCAGCGGGGCCGCGCCGCCGGGGACCAGGGAGTCGTCGTAGGCCAGCTCGTACGTGTTGTTCGCGAGGTTGAGCTGCCAGACGCGGTTGTCGCCCTTGGTGGTGAACCAGACCGTGTCGTTGGCGTAGTGGCAGCCCTCGCCGCCGTTGAACTTCTTGGAGCCGGAGACCTGGGTGCGGGTGGTGGTCGGCGAGCCGTCCGGGTCCGGGACGTTCTGCCAGGTGAAGGATCCGGAGGTGGCGGTGCCGGCCTTGAGGACCTGGAGGGTGCCGGAGGACAGGTTGCCCCAGGTGGTCGGGATGAACCGGTAGAAGCAGCCGTTGGTCTCGTCCTCGGTCAGGTAGATCACCTGGCGGACGGGGTCGGCGGCCGCCGCCTCGTGCTTGAACCTGCCCATGGCCGGGCGCTGCACGGCCGCGTTCACGCCGTACGGGTCCGTCTCGTAGACGTAGCCGAGGCTGACCTCCTCGCAGGACAGCCAGGTGTTCCACGGGGACTTGCCGCCCGCGCAGTTCTGCCGGGTGTTGGAGAGGATCCGGTAGGCGCCGGTGATGGTGCCCGAGGAGTTGAACTTCACGGCGCTCGCGCCGCCGGAGGGGTTGATCTCCGAGTTGGACACGTAGATCCAGCCCGTGCCGTCGGCGAAGCAGGCGCCGCCGTCGGGGGCGCTGTGCCAGGTGTACGAGGTGCCGCTGACGGTCTGGCTCGAACGGGCGATCACCCGGCTGCTGAAGCCACCGGGCAGCATGATGCCGTTGGCGTCCGCGGCGCCGAGCGCCCCGTAGGGCCCGGCGCCCGGCTGGGCGGGTGCCGCGTAGGCGGCTCCGTGCATCAACGTGCCGCCGAAGGCGGCGGCCGAGGAGCCGATGACGGCGCCGCGCAGGAAGGTACGACGTTCCACGGTCACTCCTGGGGGAGGGAGGGCCCCGCGTCCGGTCGGATACGGGGTCTCACGCGTGGAGGAACCTAGGAGTGCCGGGTTGACGTGACGTCAATTCCCCATGACGTGCGGGCGACCGGCTCGGGGGCATCGGGGTCGGCGGGCGCAATGGCCGCGCATTTCGCCCGTGGTGATTTCGGCGTGCCGGGGCGCGTCCCTTTCATCGGGTGACATTTGGCGGGACTTTCTCCCCTGGGGAGGCCCCGGGTGGGGGAGGATGGTGGAACCATGAACCACTCCGCCGCCGCCGACATCTCGGGCCGCGCCGACCTCGACGTCGTGCTGCGCCGCTTCTACACGGCCGCCTTCGCGGACCCGCAGATCGGGCCGTTCTTCACGCAGATCGCGGGCACGGACCTGGAGGTGCACCTGCCGCGGATCACCGACTTCTGGGAGCGGGCCCTCTTCCGTACGGCCGACTACCGGCGCAACGCCTACGCCCCGCACGCCGCGCTGCACTCGGCACGGCCGATGACCGCCGCCGACTTCGGGCGCTGGGTGCAGCTGTGGAACGCGACGATCGACGGCCGCCACAGCGGGCCGAACGCGGAGCGCGCCAAGGCGCAGGGCGAGCGGATCGCGCTGACCCTCCACAAGCGGCTGGCCGGCCACCACGCCTCGCTGGACAGTGCGGACGGCCTGGGCTTCGTACCCCTCGCGGCTCTGGAGCTGCGCTCGGCAGCCGCCTGACCTGCGGTTTCGGAACATCTCAAAAAATCTCGCGGGGAGCGATGAGTTTCCCGGGGAGTCCCGGTCTACCTCTCGAAAGCAACGACGAACCGAGAGAAGAGAGACCGCGATGTCCGCCGCCACCATGATCTTCGTGAACCTGCCCGTCAAGGACCTGGACGCCGCCAAGGCCTTCTGGGAGAAGCTCGGCTACTCCTTCAACCCGCAGTTCACCGACGAGACCGCCGCCTCCCTGGTGATCAGCGACACCATCTTCGCGATGCTGCTGACCGAGCAGAAGTTCAAGGAGTTCGCCACCAAGCCGGTCGCCGACGCCGCGAAGACCACCGAGGTGATGGTCGCCCTCAGCGCGGACAGCCGGGCCAAGGTCGACGAGATCGTCGACGCCGCCCTCGCGGCGGGCGCCGTCGAGCCGCGACCGGCCATGGACCTGGGCTTCATGTACGGCCGCGCCTTCGAGGACCTGGACCACCACGTGTGGGAGTACGTCTGGATGGACCCGGCCGCCATCCAGGGCTGATGCCGGCTACGAGGTGGCGGCGGTCCGCACCGGATAGGTCCGGACCTCCACCTCCTCGTCGTCCAGGCAGCGCCCCGACTCCAGGTCGAAGCGCTGCTTCAGCAGCGGCGAGGCCACGAAGGGCCGGCCCGCCGCACACCCCAGCAGCCCCCGCGAGAGCACCTGCGCCCCGGTGAAGGGGTCCCGGTTGCCGATGGCGTACGGGCGCCCCGCGCGGTCGACGAACACCGCGGCCTGGCTCCCGTCGGGCAGCAGCGCGGCGACCCCCCGCCCGGGGGTGAGCGCGGAGAGCTCGCACACCGTCAGCCAACCCTCCGCCACCTTCAGTTCCACGGTCATCGGACTCCTCCGATCGTCAGGACGGCCAGGTCGGGCTTGACCTGGTCGCGCTCGGGCACGAACTTCACCGTCGGGTCGGGGGCGCCGGGCGCGTTCACGAACGACACGAACCGGCGCAGCCGCTCCGGGTCCTCCAGCGTCTCGGCCCACTCGTCGCGGTAGTGCGCCACGTGGTCGGCCATCAGGGCCTCCAGCTCCGCGCACAGCCCCAGCGAGTCGTGCACGACCACGTCCCGCAGGTGGGCGAGGCCCCCCTCCAACCGCTCCAGCCAGGTCGAGGTCCGCTCCAGCCGGTCCGCGGTGCGGATGTAGAACATCAGGAACCGGTCGATCAGCCGGACCAGTTCGGCGTCGGACAGGTCCTGGGCCAGCAGGTCGGCGTGGCGCGGGGTGGCCCCGCCGTTGCCGCCGACGTAGAGGTTCCAGCCGCTCGCGGTCGCGATGACCCCGAAGTCCTTGCTCTGCGCCTCCGCGCACTCGCGGGCGCAGCCGGAGACCGCCGACTTGAGCTTGTGCGGGGCGCGCAGCCCCCGGTAGCGCAGCTCCAGGTCGATGGCCATCCGTACGCTGTCCTGCACCCCGTAGCGGCACCAGGTCTGCCCCACGCAGGACTTCACCGTCCGCAGGGCCTTCCCGTACGCGTGCCCGGACTCGAATCCGGCGTCGACCAGCCGCGCCCAGATCCGCGGCAGCTGGTCCACGCTCGCGCCGAACAGGTCGATCCGCTGACCGCCGGTGATCTTCGTGTAGAGGCCGAAGTCACGGGCCACCTCGCCGATCACGATCAGCTTGTCGGGGGTGATCTCACCGCCCGGGATGCGGGGGACGACCGAGTACGAGCCGTTGCGCTGCATGTTCGCGAGGAAGTGGTCGTTGGTGTCCTGGAGGGCCGCCTGCTCCCCGTCCAGGACGTAGCCGCTGGCGCCGACGGTCGGGGCGAGCGAGGCGATGATCGAGCCGACGGTCGGCTTGCACACCTCGCAGCCGTCGCCGCCGCGCGCCTCCGGGCGGCCGTGGCCGTCCAGGATCTCCTCGTACGAGGTCAGGCGCCGGGTGCGGACGATCTCGTAGAGCTCGGCGCGGGTGAAGGGGAAGCAGCCGCACAGACCCTTGTCGGCGGCGGCCGGCAGCAGCTGTCCGATCACCTTGAGGCAGCTGCCGCAGCCGGTGCCCGCCTTGGTGCACTTCTTGACCTCGGGGAGGGTGGCGCAGGCGGTGATGGCCTTCTTGGTGACGTTGTGGCAGGAGCAGATCACCGCGTGGTCGGGGAGCGAGGACGGGCCGAGCGCGACGGGCGCGCCGACGCCGGCGGGCAGCACCAGCTGCTCGGGGGCGACGGGCGGGACGCTGCCGGTCAGCGGGCGCAGCAGGCCGTACGAGTCCGCGTCGCCGACGAGGATCCCGCCGAGGAGGACGCCGTCGGGGGAGACGACCAGCTTCTTGTAGACGCCGGAGCGGGAGTCGGACCACACGACGTCGAGGCTGTCGGCGGCGGTTCCGTGGGCGTCGCCGAAGGAGGCCACGTCCACGCCGAGCAGCTTGAGCTTGGTGGAGAGGTCGGCTCCGGTGAACTCCTTCTCGCGGCCCAGCAGATCGTCGGCGGCGGTCTCGGCCATCTCGTAGCCGGGGGCCACCAGCCCGTAGACGCGGCCGTCGACGGCGAGGGCGCACTCGCCGATGGCGTAGACGTGCGGGTCGGAGGTGCGGCAGCGGGCGTCGACGGCGATGCCGCCGCGCTCGCCGACGTCCAGTCCCGAGTCGCGGGCCAGCTGGTCGCGGGGCCGGACGCCGGCGGAGAAGACGACGAGGTCGGTGTCGACGGCGCTGCCGTCGGAGAGCAGCATCCCGCTGACCGCCCCGCCCTCGCCGGTCAGCACCTCCTGGGTGCCGACACCGGTGTGGACGGTGAGGCCCATGGACTCGATCGTGCGCAGCAGGGCCGCGCCGCCGCCGGCGTCGACCTGGACGGGCATCAGGCGCGGGGCGAACTCGACGATCCGGGTGGCGAGTCCGAGCCCCTGGAGCGCGCCGGCGGCTTCGAGCCCGAGCAGACCGCCGCCGACGACCGCGCCGGTGGTCTTGTCCTTCGCGTACTCCTCGATGGCGAGGAGGTCCTCGATCGTGCGGTAGACGAAGCACCCGGGGGCGTCCTTGCCGGGGACCGGCGGAACGAAGGGGTAGCTGCCGGTGGCCAGGACCAGCACGTCGTACGGGAACACCTGCCCGGAGCGGGAGGTGACGGTGCGGGCGTCCCGGTCGATGCGCTCGGCGGGGTCGCCGAGGTGGAGGCCGATGCCGTGCTCCTCCATGAACCCGGCGGGCGTCATGGACAGGTCCTCGGCGGTGCTGCCGGAGAAGTACGAGGTCAGGTGCACGCGGTCGTAGGCGGGCCGGGGCTCCTCGCAGAGCACGGTGATCCGGTGCGTCCGGGTCGCACCGCGCTCGGCGAGGGCCTCCAGGTAGCGCTGGCCGACCATGCCGTGCCCGATGAGCACGATCGTGGGCAGGGGCTTGGTCATGTCAGTCTCCTTGAGTGGAAACCCCCGGCTTCGGCCGGGAGAGGCACGTGCTCGGTTCGGAGCCGCGCGACGGTGGCGTATCGATGCGTGATGCTCTGACCGGTGCTTGTGTGCGGCTTTTGACCGGCTCTAGCGTCGGGGGAGTGGGGGCCTCTACTTCTGTGAGGCGGGCGTTCAGGTACCGCTTCCATCCGACTCGTCCGCAGGCAGCTGAGCTGTCGCGGACGTTCGGGTGTGTGCGGAAGGTCTACAACCTGGCCCTGGCCGTCCGGACCGATGCCTGGGCGGCACGTGGGGAGCGGGTGAACTTCGTCCAGACGTCGGCGATGCTCACGGTCTGGAAGCAGTCCGAGGAGCTGGCCTACCTGGCCGAGGTGTCGTGTGTGCCGTTGCAGCAGGCGCTGCGGCATCTGCAGAGTGCGTTTGCGGGGTTCTGGGGGAAACGGGCGAAGTACCCTCGCTTCAAGTCGAAGCGGAAGTCGCGCAGCTCGGCCGAGTACACGCGCAGTGCGTTCCGTTACGCCGATGGCCGGCTGACGCTGGCGAAGATGGCGGAGCCGCTGGATGTCGTGTGGTCGCGTTCGCTGCCCGCTGGTGTGGAGCCGTCCCTGGTCACGGTCTCCCGTGACCGTGCGGGGCGCTGGTTCGTGTCCCTGCTGTGTGAGGACAGCCCTACCCCGCCTCCTGCCGTTACAGCGGCGGTCGGCATCGACGCCGGGCTGACGACTCTGATCGCGCTCTCCACCGGGGAGAAGATCACCAACCCGAGACATGAACGAGGGGACCGGGAGCGCCTGGCCCGGGCTCAGCGAGCTCTTGCCCGGAAGGAGAAGGGCAGCAAAAACCGGGCCAAGGCCCGCATGCGGGTGGCGAGGATCCATGCCCGGATCGCCGTCCACCGGTGGTTCCCCAGCACGCACCTGTGCTCCGTCTGCGGGGTGCTCGCCGACAAGATGCCCCTCGATGTCCGTGAGTGGACGTGTGACTCCTGCGGGACGGTCCACGACCGGGACGGGAACGCAGCGATGAATCTTCTGGCCGCCGGGCTGGCGGTTGCTGCCTGTGGAGCGGGTGTAAGACCTCATCGGGAGTCCTCCTCTCGGTCGGGGCGGTCCGTGGTGAAGCAGGAAACTCCACCCGTGAGGGTGGGAATCCCCTCCCGTTGGGGAAGGGGAGAAGCCAAGTCAGTGGCCTCCGTCGTCGGTGAGCAGGTGGAACAGGCTGTTCAGGTCCTCGTCGTCCGCCCAGCCGCGGGCGAGGGCGCCCACGGTGGACAGCTCGCCCAGCAGGACCCCGCCGACGAGGCGGTCGCCGCGGACGACGACCGTCCGGTAGGTCCGGCGAGTCGCGTCGGCGAGGCGGACCACGTCGTCGCCGGGGCGGGGGGTGGTCTCGCCGAAGGCGGCCAGGTCGAAGGGGTCGCCGGCGCCGCCGAGGGTGAGGCGGGTGAGGGCGCGGGTGCCGGTGTACCGCGTGGGCCGGCCCGTGAGGGTGGCGGCGAGGGCGTCGGCCTGCTCCAGGGCGGCGCCGGCCAGGCCGTACACCTGGCCGGCGTGCTCGGCGCAGTCGCCGATGGCGTGGACGCGGGGGTCGCCGGTGCGGAGGTGGTCGTCGACCACGATGCCCTTGCGGACGGTGAGTCCGGCGGCCCCGGCCAGGCCTGTGCGGGGGCGGACGCCGCAGGCGAGGACGACGAGGTCGGCGTCGAGGCGGTAGCCGTCGGCGAGCTCGACCCCGGTGACCTTGCGGGGGCCTGCGTGCGTGGCCGGGTGCGGCGCCGCCGCCGGGGCTCCGCCCCGGACCCCGCTCCTCGAACGCCGGAGGGGCTGGATTTGGCTGATGCCGCCCGCTTGGTGCGGCTGGGCTGCAGCCGAAGTCGTCAGGCCGCGGACCCGGCATTCCGTGTGGATCTCGATCCCGAGGTCGGTCAGGTGCGTGGCCAGCAAGGCGGAGGCATCCGCGTTCAGCTGGCGTTCCATCAGCCGTTCGCCCTGCTGGGCGAGGACCACCTGCGCGCCCCGCGAGGCAAGGGCACGGGCCGCCGAGACGCCCAGCAGGCCGCCGCCGATCACCACCGCCCGGACCCCGGGGCGGACCGCCTCGGAGAGGGCCAGGCAGTCGTCCATGGTGCGGAACGCGTGGACCCCGTCGGGGAGTTCCCGTTCACCGGGCTCGAACAGGCCGCGCAGGGGAGGGAGCACCGGGTTGGACCCCGTCGCCAGGACCAGCGAGTCGTACGCCAGCGCAGCGCCGTCGTCGCAGTGCACCAGCCGGTCGGCGCGGTCGACGCGGACCGCCCGCACCCCCCGCCGCAGTACGGGGCCGGGCGTCGGGAGGGCGATCACCTCCGGCGCGTACCGGCCCGCCAGGACCTCGGCGAGCAGGACCCGGTTGTACGGGACGTGCGGCTCCTCGCCGAGCACGGTCACCTCCGCGTCCCCGCCCAGCCGCGCAGCGAGCCGCAGGCCCGCGAGGCCGCCGCCGATCACCACCACACGCTGTTCCGAGGTCATGCCCCGAGAGTGCGCGCCCGCTGTTTCCCCGCCGGATCGCCCCTGTTACCCGGCGGGAACGCCCACCTCAGCGTCCGGGTTAAGCCTCCGTGAGGCCATCCTCAAGGCCGCCTTAAGGGCTCTCACCCCGGCTGCCTGGGCCCTTAGCGTGATCCGCATGCGAGATGCGGCGGTGCGGGTCAGGGGCGGGATCCTGGGCGGGGCGGGGGTGGTCGCCCTGCTGTGGGCGGCGCAGGTGCGGCCCTCGGCCCGGCCCGCGCGCTGTTCGCCACCGCCGCGCACCTGACCGGCCTGCTCGCCGGGTACGGGGTGCTGGTGCTGCTGTTCCTGATGGCCCGGTGCCCGCCGTCGAACACGGGGTGGGCGCCGACCGGCTCGCCCGCTGGCACGAGTTCGGCGGCCGCCACGTGCTCCTGCTCTGCTTCGGGCACGGGCTCTTCGCCCTGCTCGGATACGCCGTGCACGAGGGAACCGACGTGGTCTCCGCCGTCCGGGAGCTGCTCGGCTACCCCGCGCTCGCCGCCGCCGCGGCCGGGACCGTCCTCCTGGCCGCGGTCGGTGTGACCTCCGCCCGTGCGGTACGCCGACGGGTCTCGCACGAAACCTGGCGCGGGGTGCACCTCCTGGTCTACCTCGCCGCCTCCCCGGCCTTCGGCCACCAGCTCGCCGGGCCCGATCTGGCCCTCGCCGCCTGGTTCTGGGCCCTCGCCCACACCATGGTCGCCGTCCTGCTGCTCTGGTACCGGGCCGTGGTCCCCGTACGGCAGGCCCTGCGGCACGCGCTGCGGGTCGCCGAGGTCCGGGTCGAGGGGCCCGGGGTGGTCTCCGTCGTCGTGTACGGGGAGCACCTCGCGGAACTGCGTGCGGAGCCGGGCCAGTTCCTGCGCTGGCGATTCTCCCCCCAGCTACCGCTGGGAGGTGCCCCCACCAGCGCAGGCTGTGGCACACCGCGCTGCCGTTCTCGCTGTCCGCGCCGGTCCGCGGGAACACCCTGCGGATCACCGTGAAGGGGCTCGGCGGGCACTCCCGCCGCATCCGCAGGCTGCGCCCGGGCACGCGGGTGCTGGCCACCGGGCCGTTCGGGGCGCTGACCGCCGCCCGGCGGACGCGGCCCAAGGTGCTGCTGATCGCGGGCGGGGTCGGGATCACCCCGATGCGGGCCCTGTTCGAGACGCTGCCCGGCGGCCCGGGGGACATCACCCTGCTCTACCGGGCCGGGGCCGAGGAGCAGCTCGTACTGCGCGCCGAGCTGGAGGCCATCGCCGCCGAGCGGCAGGCCGGGCTGCACTACCTGCTCGGGCCCTCCGACGCCGCCTACGACCCGCTCGCCCCGCGGGCGCTGGCCGCTCTGGTGCCGGACCTGGCCGAGCAGGACGTGTACCTGTGCGGGCCGCCGGGGATGGCCGGGGCGACCCGGGCCGCCCTGCTGCGGGCCGGGGTGCCGGCCGGCCGGATCCATTCCGAGTGCTTCAGCTTCTGACCGGTTCCGACCCTGATACCGGCTCCGGCTCCGACTCCGGCTCCGGCTCCGGCTCCGACTCCCACCCTCCGAGAGGACCCCGCGCGCCGTGCGTCACCCGCTGCACATCGCCCTGTCCGTGCCCGCCGCCGTGCCCGCCACCGCCACGGGCCGTCACCGCCGCCGCTCCGCGCTCGCTTCCCTATCCCCGGCGCAGCGGCTGGCGGCCGGGCTGGGGCTGGCCGGCGTGCCGGCCGCGAGCGTGCTGACGGCGGTCGTGGACCCGGCGGCTCCGGTGGCCCCGGACCGGGCGCCGGCCCGGCAAAGCTCAACCTTTGCGCAAGTTTCCGGGGATTGATGGCTCCTGCACTCGACAGGTCCATAGGGTCAGGTGGTGCCTGACATATCAATGACCATGATCATCATGCTGTGCGTGGCCGCCGCGGCGGCCGGCTGGATCGACGCGGTGGTGGGCGGCGGTGGCCTGCTGCTCCTGCCGGCCCTGCTCCTCGGCCTGCCGAACGCCCACCCCGCCACCGTCCTCGGCACCAACAAGGCCGTGGCCATCGTCGGCACGGCGGGCGCGGCCGTGACCTACGTCCGCAAGGCCCCGGTGAACGTGAAGCTCGCCGTCCGCATCGGCCTCGCCGCGCTCGCGGGCTCGATGGGCGGTGCGGCGCTCGCCGGGGGCATCAGCAAGGACGCCCTCCGTCCGCTGATCATGGTGGTGCTCGTGGTCGTCGCCGGCTTCGTCCTCTTCCGCCCCGCCTTCGGTACGGCCCCGTCCGCCTCGCCCGTCAGCCGGCAGCGGGTGCTGCTCGCCATCGGGCTCGCAGGCCTCGGCATCGGCTTCTACGACGGCCTCATCGGACCCGGCACCGGCACCTTCCTGGTGCTCGCCCTCACCGCGCTGCTCCACCTCGACCTGGTCACCGCCTCCGCCACCGCCAAGATCGTCAACTGCTGCACCAACGCGGGGGCGCTCGCGATGTTCGCCTACCAGGGCATGGTGCTGTGGCAGCTGGCCGCGCTCATGGCGGTCTTCAATCTGGCCGGCGGCATGATCGGCGCCCGGATGGCCCTCAAGAAGGGCAGCGGCTTCGTCCGCGGCGTGCTGCTCACCGTGGTGGGCGCCCTGGTGATCAAGCTGGGCTTGGAGCAGTGGGGCTGACCTGGCTCGCTCAGTAGGTCCCGGTGAGGTGGGCGAAGACCACCACGTTGCCGCGGTAGCCGGTGCGCGGGGAGAAGCCGCCGCCGCAGGTGATCACCCGTAGCTCGGCGCGCTGCGCGGGCCCGTACACGCGGGTGTCGGGGAAGGCCTTGGCGTCGTAGACCTCGACCGCGTGGACCGTGAACACGGCGGTACGGCCGTCCGCGCGCGGGATCTCGACGGCGGCCCCGCGGTGCAGCGCGCCGAGGTTGTAGAAGACCGCCGGCCCGGCCGCGTTGTCCACGTGCCCGGCGATGACGGCCGTGCCGGTGGCGCCCGGCGTGGTGCCGTCGCGGTACCAGCCGGCGAGGTCGCGCCGGGCGGGCGGGGGCACTTCGAGGCTGCCGCCCGGTTCGAGGCCGAGCCCGGTCAGCGGGGCGTCGACGCGGATCGAGGGGATCCGGATCCGGGTGGGCGGGGAGCCGGGGAGCGGTGCGATACCGGGACCCGTGGCTCCGGCGGCGGTCAGGGCCTCGGCGGGAGAGGGCAGCGGTGGCCCGACCGGCTCGCGGGAGCCGCTGGTCACGAGCCAGATGCCGATGCAGGCGGCGAGCGCGACGAGTCCTGCGTGGCGCGGGGTAGGGGAGCGGACGGCTCGGTTCGGCGGGCGCGCGCCCGGTCCGGGGCGGTGGCCGTCCGTGGGCCGGGGCTGCCGGTCGCGCCCCCGGACGCCACCGAAATCGCCACCCATGCGTACCCCCTCGGTTCCGTTTCGAGGTGACAGGCCGTCGCCCGGCCCCGCGAACGGGGGGGACCTCGCGGGGCGGGCGACGGGGGACGGTACCGGTCGGACCGCGGCCGGAGCCGCGGTGGGCGTCCGTCAGCTCCGCGTGCCGCTCGCCCGGCGACGCAGGAGCCAGGTACCGCCGACGGCGGTCGCGGCCAGCACTGCCGCTCCCGCCGCGATCTTGGCGGGGTCGGTGGTGGTGGTCGTGCCACCGCCCACCCCGGTCTGGACGTGGCCCTGCGGGCCGCGTTCGGTGACGACCAGGTCGCCGGTGGCGAACTTGCCGTTCGCGCAGGTCGCGCCGATGCCGTAGGTGCCGGGGCGGGTGTTGTGGGCGACCTGGAACTGGCCCACGACCACCTCCTTGTGGGTGCCCGGCACCAGCTTGAACCGGCCGCCGCCCACCGTGGTGGCGTCACCCTCCGCGTGGCTGCCGGAGCCGCAGGCGGTGGTGTTCACGGTGACGGTGGCGCCGGTGGCGGCGGACTTGGGCCACACCTCCAGCGCCGCGAAATCGCCGGCCGCGAAGCTCACCATGCCGAGATCCACGGCGGCGACGGCGCCGGCGACCGGGCCGGTGAACGCGACGGCGGTCAGCGCGGTCGCGGTCAGCGCGTGGGCGGTTCGTCGGCGCATGGGGACTCTCCTGGAGACACGGGGTCGTGCTTCCGAGGTAACCCGGCCCGCCCGCCGCGCGCCTGCTGATGTTCCGTCAGGTCCGCTCGCGGGCACCCCGTACGCGCATCGTTTCCGCAGGTCACAGCCGATGACAAGGCCATCCGTGCGGCCCGTGCCGTCCGGGTGACCGCGAGGGGCCGTGGATCAGCCCGGCGGGAGCGCCACCGCGGCCGAGGCACCCGAGGGCGCCGGGTTCGTGAGGGTGACCCGCGCGCCGATGACCTGCGCCTGCCCGACGGCGATGGTCAGGCCCAGCCCCGTGCCCTGGCCGCGCTCGGCCGCCCCGGTCAGGAACCGCTGGGGTCCCTCGCGCAGCAGCTTCTCCGGGAAGCCCGGTCCCCGGTCCCGGACCGTCACGGTCGTCCCCGACACCGTGACCGTGACGGGCTCCGCGCCGTGCCGCCGGGCGTTGGCCAGCAGGTTCGCCAGGATGCGTTCGAGGCGCCGCACATCGGTCCGGACCCGGGCCGGCTCCTGGCCGCCCACGACCTCGGCGGCCACCCCCGAGCGCCGCGTGATCGACTCCACCAGCGGGCCCAGCCGGTGGACCTCCAGCTGCGCCTCCTCCCGGTTCGCGTCGAGCCGGGCCACCTCCAGCAGGTCCTCGGTCAGCGTCCGCAGCGCCGCGACCCGGTCGCGGACCAGCTCCGTCGGCCGCCCCGGGGGCAGCAGTTCGGCGGCGGTGTGCAGTCCCGTCAGCGGGGTCCGCAGCTCGTGCGCCACGTCCGCGGTGAACCGCTGCTCGGCCTCCAGGCGCTGCTGGAGGCTGGCGGCCATCGTGTCGACCGCCGAGGACAGTTCGGCCACCTCGTCCCGGGTCCCCGGCACACCCGGCGGCCCGATCCGCGCGTCCAGCTCGCCCGCGCTGATCCGGCGCGCGATCTCGGCCGCCGTCCGCAGCTCCCGGCTCAGCCGGCTCGCCAGGAGCGCCCCGCCGATCGCCGCGAGCGCCACGACCACCGCCCCGTACGCCACCAGCCGGCGGTCCAGGTCGGAGAGTTCGGCGCGGTCGTCGGCCAGCGACTGCCGTACGGACAGCACGTGGTCGCCGCCGATCGGCCGGGCGGCCCACACCGCGGGGTGCCTGCCGGACATGTCCAGGTAGGTGGTGCGCTCCCCGTCGAGCGCCGCCGCCCGCAGGGGTCCGGGCAGCTCCGGACAGTCGATCCGGGCATCTGCCTCGCCGACCTTGTCGAAGTCGAGCCGCCCGGTGAGCTCGTACACCTGCCGTACGCGGATCAGCTGGGCGGTGGCGCTCGCGCGCGCCGCGTCGCCGATCTGGGCCGCCCGCGCCTGGTGGATCAGCACGCCGATGGCGACGGCGACGAGGGAGCAGCCGACGGCGAGCAGGATGGCGATCTTCCAGCGCAGGCCGAGGGCCCGGAGCAGCCCCCGGCAGCGGGTCAGGACGGTCCTCATCGGGAGCTCCCCCCGGCCTCGGGGGCGCGGGACGCCTTGGGGTCCCTGGGCTGGTGGGAGTGGACCGCGGTGCAGCCGGGCGTCGTACGCGCCTCCGGATCGGCGCAGTCCGGTCCGGACTTGCGGAAGCTCCGCTCGTCGTTGACCACCGTCATCCGGTCGCCGTCCCAGTGGTAGCGGACGGCCTGCTCGGAGCCGTCGTCGGCGGCGATGCGGACCAGCAGGTCCGTGCCGACCGCCTCGGCGGCCAGCTGCCGGCCGATGGTGAACAGGATGGAGACGATCTTGCCGTGGACCACCGCGTAGACGCTCAGCGCGGAGCGGCCGGTCGCCGTGTCGGCGGCGACGACGAGCTCCTGCTGCCCGTCGCCGGTCAGGTCCCGGTAGACGGGCGGGCGGGTGCCGGCCGGGCCCGGTGCCCGGATCTCGTCCTTGCCGAGGTACGGCCGCATGCGCGGATCGGCGCGTACGACGTCCTTCGGGTCCACTCCCGCGAGCCCGTCCGCGCCCACGGCCGGGGCGCTCTTCAGCGGCAGCGGCGCGGGCTCCCGCCGGCCCACCGCCGCACCGGGGGCGTTCGTCCAGGCGGGCCAGAGCGGTTCGGGGCGCGGCTGGGTCGACACGGGCGGCGCGGGCGTTCCCGTACCGAGGCCGCCGGGTGCGCCACAGCCGCCGGCGGCCAGTGCGCAGGTGCACAGGAGGGCGGCGAGGAGGCGGCGGGACAAAGGCGTCATGGAGGCAGGACCGTCAGGTGGGGAGGGAGGAGTCCGACGCTAGACGCCGAGGGTCACGGCCACCGCGAGGTTGTGTAACAGCGGTGCGTACGGTGGTGGGGTGCGGGCAAGTCGGGACTTTGGTCCCGGCCCGCGGACCGTTCCGCCGTACCCCAGGGAGGGCCCCGTGACATCGGTCGTCCGGCCAGAAGAGCCGCCCGTTCCGCCTGTTCCGCCCGTTCCGCTCCCGTTCTTCGTCTACGGGACGCTCCGCCCGGGCGAGGTCAACCACGACCTGTTCCTGCGCGGCCGCACCACCGCGGAGGAGCCCGCCAGTCTCCCGGACACGGCGCTCTACGACGGCCCCGGCTACCCGTTCGCGGTCCACAGCCCGGGCTCGGCCGTCGTCGGGGAGCTGATCACCGCCGCTCCGGGCGCGTACGGGGAGCTGCTGGCCGCGCTGGACCGGCTGGAGGAGTACGAGGGCCCGGGCCGCCCGGGGAACATCTACGACCGGATCGCCCGCGAGGCCCTGCGCCCCGGCGGCACCCCGGTCCGGGCCTGGGTCTACCTGGCGTCCCCGCTCCTCGCCCGCGACCTGCGGGAATCGGGCACCGAGATACCCGGCGGCGACTGGCTGAAGCGGACCTAGGCCTAGAGCCCTTCGGCGCCGCGGTTGCGCAGGCGCTGCCCGTACTGCTGGAGCACCCACAGCTCCTCCTGGACCGCGGCCAGTTGCTCCGGCGGGGCCTGCGGGCCCAGCCGGGACATGGTGCCCTGGATCTCGTGGACCCGGCGGTCGACGGCGCGCAGCCGGACCTGGACCAGCTGGACGCCGGCGTAGATCTCGTCCACCGTCTTCGCGTGGATGGCCTCGACCGCCAGCTCGGTGACGAGCGCGCGCACGGTGTCGTTCGGGGCCGCTTCGCGCACGCGGGCCAGGTAGTCCTCGGTGCCGAGCGAGGCGCCGCCCGCGTCCTGGATGGCCTGGCGCACGGCCGCGTAGGGCGGGGCGGTGAACTCGTCCATCCCGTACGCGTCGAAGGCGGGGGAGACCAGGGCCGGGCGCTGGAGGGCCAGCTTCAGCAGCTCGCGCTCGGTGCGGTGGGCCGGGCTGCGCAGGTTCAGCGCCGGGCCGCCGGCCGGCCGGTCGGCGGGCGCGGGGGCGGCCTCGTAGGACGGGCGGCCCCTGCCCTGCTGCGGGGGCTGGTTGCCGCGCTCCCGCGCCCAGCGCGCCAGCTGCGCGACGCGCTTGACCACGAACTGCTCGTCGCGGATGCCGAGCATGCCCGCGAGCTGGACCGCGGACTCGTGCTGGATCGCGATGTTCTTGATGTTGGCGACGACCGGAGCGGCCTCGTCCAGGGCGGCCGCCCGGCCGGCCGGGTTCTCCAGGTTGTGCCGGGCGACGATGTGCCGCAGGGCGAACTCGAACAGCGGGGTACGGGACTCCACCAGCCCGGACACCGCGGCGTCACCCTGGGCGAGGCGCAGGTCGCAGGGGTCCATGCCGCCCGGGGTGATCGCGATGGAGGTCTCGGCGGCGAACTTCTGGTCGTCCTCGAAGGCCCGCAGCGCCGCTTTCTGGCCGGCCGCGTCGCCGTCGAAGGTGAAGATCACCTCGGCGGTGGCGTTGTCCATCAGCAGCCGGCGCAGGATCTTGATGTGGTCCCCGCCGAAGGCCGTGCCACAGGTGGCGATCGCGGTGGTGACGCCGGCCATGTGGCAGGCCATCACGTCGGTGTAGCCCTCGACCACCACGGCCCGCGAGGTCTTCGCGATCTCCTTCTTGGCCAGGTCGATGCCGTACAGCACCTGGGACTTCTTGTAGATCGCCGTCTCGGGGGTGTTCAGGTACTTGGGGCCGTTGTCGTCGTCGCGCAGCTTGCGCGCGCCGAAGCCGACCACCTCGCCGCTGATGTCGCGGATCGGCCACATGAGCCGGCCGCGGAAGCGGTCGATGGGCTTGCCGCTGCGGCTGTCCTGGGCGAGCCCGGAGGCGATCAGCTCCTTGTCGCTGAAGCCCTTGCCGCGCAGGAAGCGGGTCAGGTGGTCCCAGCCGGCCGGGCTGTAGCCCACGCTGAAGTGCGCGGCCGCGGCCTGGTCGAAGCCGCGCTCCGCCAGGAACTTGCGGCCGATCTCCGCCTCGGGGCCGTCCAGCTGGTCGACGTAGAACTGCGCGGCGGCCTTGTGCGCCTCGACCAGGCGGATGCGCTCGCCGCGGCCGCTGGTGCCGGCGGTGTAGCCGCCCTCCTCGTAGCGCAGGGTGATGCCGGCCTGTCCGGCCAGCCGCTCGACCGCCTCCGAGAAGGAGAGGTGGTCGATCTTCATGATGAAGTCGAGGGTGTCCCCGCCCGCCTGGCAGCCGAAGCAGTGGTAGAGACCCTTGCTGGGGCTGACCTGGAAGGACGGGGACTTCTCGTCGTGGAAGGGGCACAGGCCCTTGAGGTTGCCGCCGCCCGCGTTGCGCAGCTGGAGGTAGTCGGAGACCACGGCGTCGATCGGGACCGCGTCCCGTACCGCCTTCACGTCGTCGTCGTTGATCCGTCCTGCCACGCGTGAAGTCTACGGCCGGTCACCGACAAACCCGTCAGGCCCCCTCGGCCGCGACCAGCGACTCAAGCGGAACAGACGGGTCCGCCAGGGCCTCGCGGTCCACCGGCGCCTTCGACCTGATCAGGGCCTGGATCTGCTCGGTGACATCCCACACATTCACGTTCATACCGGCGAGCACCCGTCCCTCCGAGAGCCAGAAGGCGATGAACTCCCGCTTGCCCGCGTCCCCGCGGATCAGCACCTGGTCGTAGCCGCCGGGCGGCGCGTACCCCGAGTACTCCAGGCCCACGTCGTACTGGTCGGAGAAGAAGTACGGCACCCGGTCGTAGCTGACCTCCTGTCCCAGCATGGCCCGCGCGGCGGCCGGGCCGCCGTTGAGGGCGTTCGCCCAGTGCTCCACGCGCAGCCGGGTGCCGAGCACCGGGTGGTGCGCGGCGGCCACGTCCCCGACCGCGTAGACGTCCGGGTCGGAGGTGCGCAGGGAGGCGTCCACGGCGATCCCGCCGCCGTGCTGCCGGTCCACCAGGGCCAGCCCGGAGGTCTCGGCGAGCGCCGTCCGGGGCGCGGCCCCGATCGCGGCGAGCACCGCGTGCGCCGGGTGCTCCTCCCCGTCGTCCGTACGGGCGGCCAGCACCATGCCGTCGTGTCCCACGATCTCCGTCAGCCGGCCCCCGAAGTGGAACCGCACTCCGTGGTCGGTGTGCAGGTCCCCGAAGAGCCGGCCGATCTCCGGGCCGAGCACCGCGTGCAGCGGAGTGGCCTCCGGCTCGACCACGGTGACCTCGGCGCCGTACCCGCGGGCCGCGGCGGCGACCTCCAGGCCGATCCACCCGGCCCCCGCGATCAGCAGGTGGCCGTTGTCCCGGCCCAGCGTGGCCAGGACGTTGCGCAGCCGTTCGGCGTGGGCCAGGCGCCGCAGGTGGTGCACCCCGGCCAGGCCCGTGCCCGGGATGTCCAGGCGGCGCGGCTCGGCGCCGGTGGCCAGCAGCAGCTTGTCGTAGTGCAGCGCGGTGCCGTCGCCGAGGACCACCTTCTTGGCGTCCCGGTCCAGCTGGACCGCGGGCTGGCCGAGGTGCAGCTCGATGTCGGAGGCCGCGTACCAGGACGGCTCGTGGACGAAGACGCTGTCGCGGTCGTCCTTGCCCGTCAGGTACCCCTTGGACAGCGGGGGCCGTTCGTAGGGATGGTCGCGCTCGTCGCCGATCAGGATCACCCGCCCCGTGAACCCCTCGGCCCTCAGCGTTTCGGCCGCCTTTGCCCCGGCCAGCCCCGCGCCCACGATGACGAATGTCCGGTGTGCGTCGACCACCTGATGCCTCCTCATAACCTCTCCGCCACATGCGACCACATGCGAGCGTCCCGCACTGAGCCTGCCGCGTGAAGGGGGAGTGGCCCGATCAGCTCACCCTTCGGCGCGTCGGGTGCGCTGGGTGAGGCGGGCGTGCAGGGAACGGGCGGCTGCGTCGGTGAGGCACGCGATCTGGTCGATGACCGCCCGTTTCCTCGCCTTGTCGTCGGGGGCCGCGTCGAAGATGGCGCGGAACTGCGGGTCCAGGCCCTCGGGGGCGCGGCCGCTGAGGGCCTCGGCGAGTTCGGCCAGGACGATGCGCTGGTCGGCGCGGATCCGCTCCTGCTCGTCGCGCTGCATGACGTACAGGTCGGCCACCGCCTTGAGCACGGCGCACTCGTTGCGCGCCTCGCGGGGGACCACCAGTTCGGCGGCGTACCGGGTGAGGCGGCCGGAGCCGTACGCCTCGCGCGTGGCGCCCTCGGCCGCCAGGCAGAAGCGGCCGATGAGCTGGCTGGTCGCGTCCTTCAGGCGGGCCTGGGCGACGGCCGAACCGTCGTACCCGTGCGGCCACCACTCCTGCTCCATCAGCCGGTCGAGGGCCTCGCGGAGCTCATCCGGCTCGGTGTCGGCGGGCACGTACCGGCCGATGGCCACCCGCCAGATCGCGGTGCGCTCGGGCTCGGCGAACAGGAGGTTGGGGTCGAGGTGGCCCGCGTGCAGGCCGTCCTCGAAGTCGTGGACGGAGTACGCGACGTCGTCCGCCCAGTCCATGACCTGGGCCTCGAAGCACTTGCGGTCCGCGGGCGCGCCGCGGCGCAGCCACTCGAAGACCGGCAGGTCGTCCTCGTACGCCCCGAACTTCACCGAGCCGGGGTCGGTGGGGTGGTCCCCGCGGGCCCAGGGGTACTTGGTGGCGGCGTCCAGACAGGCCCGGGTGAGGTTGAGGCCGACGCTGACGAGCTCGCCGCTCGCCGGGTCGGGCACGAACCGCTTGGGCTCCAGGCGGGTCAGCAGGCGCAGCGACTGGGCGTTGCCCTCGAATCCGCCGCAGTCCTTGGCGAACTCGTTGAGCGCCTCCTCGCCGTTGTGGCCGAAGGGCGGGTGGCCCATGTCGTGGGAGAGGCAGGCCGCCTCGACGAGGTCGGGGTCGCAGCCGAGCGCGGCGCCCAGCTCCCGGCCGACCTGGGCGCATTCCAGGGAGTGGGTGAGGCGGGTACGGGGGCTCGCGTCCCAGTCGTAGGAGCGGGTGCCGGGGGTGACGACCTGGGTCTTGCCGGCGAGGCGGCGCAGCGCGGCGGAGTGCAGCACACGGGCGCGGTCGCGCTGGAAGGCCGTCCTGCCCGGCCGTTTGTCGGGCTCGGTGGCCCAGCGCTCGGTGGCCGCGGGGTCGTAGGGATCGTCGAGTGGTGCAGGGGCGTGTGCGGTGCCTTCCATGCAGAGACGGTAACCGGAAGCTCTGACAAACCGGGATCAGGCGGAGAGGAGTTCCGGCCGCGCGGGTTCGCGGAGCAGCGCGCGGGCCTGGTCGTAGCGGTGCAGCAGCAGACGGGCCAGGGCCGGATGGCAGCCGAGCGGCGCGGCGGCGGAACCGGGCGCGGCCGCCGCGGACTGGGCGGCGAACCGGCCCGGCGCGGCGAAGTACGAGGCGACGGCGATCCGGTGGTGGCCGCGGGCGGTCAGGGCGCGGACCGCGTCGGGGACGGTGGGCGCGGCGGCGGAGGCGTAGGCGGGGACCACCGGGACACCGCCGAGGCGCTCGGCGAGCAGGGCCGCGGTGCGGCGGGTGTCGACGGCGGACTCGGGGTCGCGGGAGCCGGCAGCGGCGAGCACGACGGCCGAACCGGCGGTCCAGCCGGCCTCCAGGAGGCGTTCGTAGAGGGCCTCGACGAGCAGCGGGTGCGGGCCGAGCGGGGCGGCGACGGCGGTGCGCAGATGGGCCGCCCGGGCCGCGAAGGCGGGCAGGTCGCGCTTGACGTGGTAACCGCGGCCGAGGAGCAGCGGGATGAGGACGGCCTCGCCGCGCAGCTCCCGCAGGACCTCGTCGAGCGGCGGTTCGCTCAGCTCTATGTGGCCGAGCCGGACGGCGAGCTGGGGGCGGAGTTCGCGGACGCGGTCGAGGAGCGCGCGGGCGGTGTGCGCGGCGCGGGGGTCGCGGCTGCCGTGCGCGACGGCGACGAGGGTGGGCTGCATGGGCGGACTCCGGGTCGGCGCAGGTCGCTCAGCTGGGTTCCCAGCTGGACGGTGATGCGGCCGAGCAGCTCGGCCGCGCTGTCGAAGGGGAGGGCGGGGGACTCGGGAGGGTGCACCGGCTCCGTCATGAACCGATCCTGCGCGCCGGAGGTTGCCGCCGCGTTGCGCGGGGGTGACGGGTGTTTTCCGGCTGCTCACTCGCTCATTCGTACGGGTGAAAGGCGCCGTCGGCGGAACTGGAAGCCGGGCGGTGATCGTCAATGTGTGCGAACGACGCGTGAGGCGTGGGGTGCACGGGGGGAGCGGTCATGAGGATCAAGGGCTGGGCGAGGTCGGTGGTGGGGTGGCGGCCGAGGCTGCCGCGCGGGGTGCGGGCGCGGCGGCGGGCCGTGCAGGTGGTGATGGCGGGTTGCGTCCTGGCGCTGCTGCCCTCGGCGTGGACGCACGCGGCGGCCGCCGACCGGCTGGGGACGACGGCGCAGGCGCCGGCCGGCGAGGTGGCCGTGGTGTTCGGGGCGGGCCTGTGGAACGGCAGGCCGACGCCCTATCTGGCCCGCCGGCTCGATGCCGCGGCCGAGTTGTACCGGGCCGGCAAGGTCAAGGTGGTGCTGGTCACCGGGGACAACAGCCGCACCGAGTACGACGAGCCGAACGCGATGCGCACCTACCTCACCGGGCACGGGGTGCCGGCGGACCGGATCGTCAGCGACTTCGCGGGCTTCGACACCTGGGACTCGTGCGTGCGGGCCAAGAAGATCTTCGGGGTCGACCGGGCCGTGCTGATCAGCCAGGGCTTCCACATACGCCGGGCCGTCGCCCTGTGCCGGGCGGCCGGCGTGGACTCGTACGGGATCGGCGTCGACGACGAGCACGACTCCACCTGGTACTACGGCGGGACCCGCGAGGTGTTCGCGGCCGGCAAGGCGGCGCTGGACGCGGCCTTCAAGCCCGAGCCGCGCTTCCTGGGCCCGAAGGAGCAGGGGGTGTCGCGGGTCCTGGCCGCTCTGGCACACTGACGGCGGCGTCGGCTATGCCGATTAGTCATATACCGATCTGTCTGTGTGAGCAGGGGTGTGGAACCGTGGCTGTTGTGGATCTGAGCGGCAAGGTCGTCGTCATCACCGGTGGGGCCCGCGGGCTGGGCGCGGCGGCGGCGCAGGCCGTCGTGGACGGCGGCGGCAAGGTGCTGATCACCGACATCCTGGAGGCGGAGGGCGCCGAGACGGCCGCCAGGCTCGGGGACTCGGCCCGCTTCCTGCGGCACGACGTGACGAGCGAGGCCGACTGGCAGGCGGCGCTGGAGTACGCGGTCGCCGAGTTCGGCGGCATCGACGGCCTGGTGAACAACGCCGGCATAGCCACCGGCCAGTTCCTGGAACACGAGAGCGTCGAGCACTTCCGCCAGGTCGTGGAGATCAACCTGGTCGGCGTGTTCATCGGGATCAAGGCCGCGATCCCGCTGCTCCGGGCGAACGGCGGCGGCTCCATCGTCAACATCTCCTCCGCCGCCGGCCTGACCGGCCTCGCCCTCACCGCCGGCTACGGCGCGTCCAAGTGGGGCGTGCGCGGCCTGTCGAAGATCGGCGCGGTCGAGCTCGCCGAGGCGAAGATCCGCGTCAACTCCGTCCACCCCGGCATGACCCTGACCCCGATGACCGCCCCCGTCGGCATCCAGGCGGGCGAGGGCAACTACCCCGGCGCCCCGCTGGGCCGCGTCGGCGTCCCCGAGGAGATAGCCGCCGCGATCGCCTTCCTCCTCTCCGACGCCGCCGGCTACATGACGGGCGCCGAACTGGCGGTGGACGGCGGCTGGACCGCGGGCCTGACCGTGAAGTACCTGACGGGCCAGTGATCCGTACGCCGCGCGGCCTCACGGCAGGCGGGCGGCGGCGCTGAGGCCGAACACCCCGGCTTGTAACGCGAGGCTGCGGCCGGTGTAACACCGCCGTCGCACGCTGGCCTGCATGCACACCTCGGACGCCGTCACCGCCACGCACTGCCCGTACTGCGCGCTGCAGTGCGGGATGAACCTCCGCCCCGAGCCGGGCGGGGCGGGCGTGGCGGTGGAGGAGCGTGCCGACTTCCCCGTCAACCGGGGCGCGCTGTGCGGCAAGGGCCGCACCGCCCCCGCCGTGCTCTCCTCCCGGGTGCGCCTGACCGAGCCGCTCGTCCGCACCCACGCCGGGACGCTCGAACCGGCCACCTGGGAGGAGGCCCTCGACGCCGTCGCCGCGGGCCTCGCCCGCACCGGCCGCGCCTACGGGCCGGACGCCGTCGGGGTCTTCGGCGGCGGCGGACTCACCAACGAGAAGGCCTACGCGCTCGGCAAGTTCGCCCGCGTCGCCCTGCGCACCTCGCAGATCGACTACAACGGCCGCTTCTGCATGTCCTCGGCCGCCGCCGCGCACCAGCGGGCCTTCGGGCTCGACCGCGGCCTGCCCTTCCCGCTGGAGGACATCCCCCGCACCGGCTGTGTGATCCTCGTCGGCTCCAACCTGGCCGAGACCATGCCGCCCGCCCTGCGCTACCTCACCGAGCTCAAGGCCAACGGCGGCACCCTGATCGTCATCGACCCGCGCCGCACCCGCACCGCCGAACAGGCCGACCTCCACCTCGCCCCGCGCCCCGGCACCGACCTCGCGCTCGCCCTCGGCCTGCTGCACCTGGTCGTCGCGGAGGGGCGTACCGACGAGGAGTTCATCGCCGGGCGCACCACCGGCTGGGAGGAGGCCCGGGCGGCCGCCATGGCCCACTGGCCCGAGCTGGTGGAGCGCATCACCGGCGTCCCGGTCCCCAAGCTCCGCGAGGCGGTGGCGATGTTCTGCGCCCCGGAATCCGCGATGGTCCTCACCGCCCGCGGCCCCGAGCAGCAGTCCAAGGGCACCGACACCGTCGGCGCCTGGATCAACCTCTGCCTGGCCACCGGCCGCGCCGGCCGCCCGCTCTCCGGCTACGGCTGCCTCACCGGCCAGGGCAACGGCCAGGGCGGCCGCGAACACGGCCAGAAGGCCGACCAGCTCCCCGGCTACCGCAAGCTCACCGACCCCGCGGCCCGCGCGCACGTCGCCGAGGTCTGGGGAATCGACCCCGACACCCTCCCCGGCCCGGGCCGCAGCGCGTACGAACTCCTCGACGCACTCGGCACGGACGTCCGGGCCCTGCTCCTGATGGGCTCCAACCCCGTCGTCTCCGCCCCCCGCGCCGCCCACGTCGAGGAGCGCATCCGCTCCCTGGACTTCCTCGCCGTGGCCGACGTCGTCCTCTCCGAGACCGCGGCCCTCGCTGACGTGGTGCTCCCGGTCACCCAGTGGGCCGAGGAGACCGGCACCACCACCAACCTCGAAGGCCGCGTCCTGCTCCGCAGGCAGGCCCTCACCCCGCCGCCGGGCGTCCGCACCGACCTGGAGGTCCTGCACGGCCTCGCCGCCCGGCTGGGCGTGGAGAAGGGCTTCCCCACCGCCCCCGAGGAGGTCTTCGAGGAACTCCGCCGCGCCTCGGCCGGCGGCCCCGCCGACTACTCCGGCATCTCCTACTCCCGCATCGAGGCCGAACAGGGCGTCTTCTGGCCCTGCCCGCAGGGCTCCCCGGGGCAGCCCCGCCTCTTCCTGGACCGCTTCGCCACCGACGACGGCCGGGCCCGGTTCGTCCCCGTCTCCCACCGCGAGGCCGCCGAGGTCCCCGACGCGGAGTACCCGATCCTGCTCACCACCGGGCGCGTGGTCGCCCAGTACCAGTCCGGCGCCCAGACCCGCCGCGTGGACGAGCTCAACGCGGCCGCCCCCGGCCCCTTCGTGGAGCTTCACCCCCGCCTCGCCGCCCGGATCGGCGCGGTCGACGGCAGCCCGCTCGCGGTGACCTCGCGCCGCGGCCGCGCGGTGGCCCCGGCCCGGATCACCGACGCCATCCGCGCGGACACGGTCTTCATGCCCTTCCACTGGCCGGGCGAGGGCCGCGCCAACACCCTGACCAACCCGGCGCTGGACCCCGTCTCCCGGATGCCCGAGTTCAAGGTCTGCGCCGTCCGCGTCGAGCCCGCGTAGGGGCCCGCACCATCTCTTGCCGCAGTCTTGGCCGCCGCTTGGACGAACGGCCCGCGGGAGGCGAACTACCTTTCCCGCCATGCCCTTACGCACCCTCCCGTACCGCAAACCGACCCGCGGCCGCGACTACTGGATCCTGGACGACGTCCTGCCCGACGTGGACGCCGTACGGGCCCGCTGCCTGGCGAAGGACGACTGGGTCCAGGGCGCCCCGCACCAGCCCGAGCCCTGGCCGGGCCTGCGCGCCATGCCCGCACTGGAACCGCCCGAACTGGCCCGCGTGGAACGGCTGGTGCGCCAGGCCACCGGCGCGCGGCGGATCTGGCCCGAGAAGCCGGCCGGCACCGGCACCTTCAACCACAACTGCGTCCAGGTCGTCGGCAGGGACGAGTGCGAGCCCCGCCCGCACACCGACTCCCGGAGCGTGTGCCGCTACGCCGCCGTGCTCTACCTCAGCCCGGACGCCCCCGGGGACTGCGGCACCGGCTTCTACCGCCAGAAGCTTCCGGGCGGCGGCCTCGGCGGCAACCAGGTCCTCGCCCCGCACAACAACCTGGTCGACGCCCTCGGCACCCGCTTCGTCCCCCCGGACTCCTTCACCGAGGACCTCCGCGTCCCGCACCGCTACAACCGCCTGCTCCTCTACTCCGCCAACCTCATCCACAGCGCGACGGGCTACTGGGGCACGACCCTGGAGGACAAGCGGATGACGGCCGTCTTCTTCTGGATGGCCTAGCCGTACGGCCCCTGCCCGGGCCGGAGTTCGAGCCGGAGTCCGGGCCGGAGTTCGGGTCGTACATGCGTCCGGTCCGCATCGGGATTCCCGCCGGGGGGTAACCATCCGGTCACGCACCGAGTGCAGAAAATGCCCGCACGCCCCTCGTGGCAGCCATGTGTCGTACCCCACACTGAGTTGCGGTGCCTGAGTCCTCGGACCCCTGGAGGTCGCCCCCGTGCAGACCCAGACCCAGCCCCTGATCGTGACCGATGAGCCCGAGCGCGAGGCCGAGGCCATGGACGACGAGCCAGAGCCCATCGAGCTGATCGAGCCGGTGCCCACACAGCGCAGGCGCAGCAGCGCCGGCAGCGGCGACCGTGCGGGTGGAGCGGGTCCTTCCGCCGATCTGTTCCGGCAGTACCTGCGCGAGATAGGCAGGATCCCGCTGCTCACCGCCGCCGAGGAGGTCGACCTCGCGCGGCGGGTCGAAGCCGGCCTGTTCGCCGAGGAGAAGCTCGCCGGCACCCCGGATCTCGACTCCCGGCTCGCCGTGGACCTCGACCGGCTCGTCGTCCTGGGCCGGATGGCCAAACGCCGCCTCATCGAGTCGAACCTGCGGCTCGTCGTCTCCGTCGCGAAGCGCTACGTGGGCCGCGGGCTCACCATGCTCGACCTCGTGCAGGAGGGGAACCTCGGGCTCATACGGGCCGTTGAGAAGTTCGACTACGCCCGCGGGTACAAGTTCTCCACCTACGCCACCTGGTGGATCCGCCAGGCCATGTCCCGGGCCCTCGCCGACCAGGCCCGGACCATCCGCGTGCCCGTCCACGTCGTGGAGCTGATCAACCGCGTCGTGCGCGTCCAGCGCCGCATGCTCCAGGAGCGCGGCTACGAGCCCACCGCCGAAGAGGTCGCCGTCCACCTGGAGCTGACCCCCGAGCGGGTCATGGAGGTGCTCCGCCTCGCCCAGGAGCCGGTCTCCCTGCACGCCCCGGTCGGCGAGGAGGACGACGTCGCGCTCGGCGACCTCATCGAGGACGGAGACGCCGCGTCGCCCGTGGAGTCCGCCGCCTTCTTCCTGCTGCGCGAGCACCTCGAAGCGGTGCTGTCGACCCTCGGCGAGCGCGAGCGCAAGGTCGTCCAGCTGCGCTACGGGCTCGACGACGGCCGCCCCCGCACCCTGGAGGAGATCGGCCGGATCTTCGGCGTCACGCGCGAGCGGATCCGCCAGATCGAGTCCAAGACCCTCAACAAGCTGCGCGACCACGCCTTCGCCGACCAGCTGAGGGGCTACCTGGACTGAAACGGCACGGGACCACGGGAAAGGGGCGCCCCGAAGGACGCCCCCACCCCGCCGGCCGCGGTCAGTCGACCTCGGCCACCGCCTGCGCGAACTGCGCCGCGTACAGCCGCGCGTACGCGCCGCCCGACGCCAGCAGCTCCTCGTGCGTGCCCTGCTCCACGATCGAGCCGCTCTCCATCACCAGGATCACGTCCGCGTCGCGGATCGTGGACAGCCGGTGCGCGATCACGAAGGACGTACGGCCGTGCGCCAGCCGCGCCATCGCCTTCTGGATCAGTACCTCGGTACGGGTGTCCACCGAGCTCGTCGCCTCGTCGAGGACCAGGATCACCGGGTCCGACAGGAACGCCCGGGCGATGGTGATCAGCTGCTTCTCGCCGGCGCTGACGCCCGCGCCCTCGTCGTCCAGCACGGTGTCGTAGCCGTCCGGCAGGGTGCGGATGAAGCGGTCGGCGTGCGCCGCCCGCGCCGCCTCCTCGATCTCGGCGCGCGTCACTTCGCGCGAAGCCCCGTAGGCGATGTTCTCCGCGATGCTGCCGCCGAACAGCCAGGTGTCCTGGAGCACCATGCCGATCCCGCCGCGCAGTTCCTCGCGGGTCATCTTCGCGATGTCCACGCCGTCGAGGGCGATCTCCCCGCCCGTGACCTCGTAGAACCGCATCAGCAGGTTCACGAGCGTGGTCTTGCCCGCGCCCGTCGGGCCGACGATCGCGACCGTGTGGCCGGGCTCGACCGTCAGCGAGAGGTTCTCGATCAGCGGCTTGTCCGGCTCGTAGCGGAAGGCCACCTTGTCGAGCGTGACCTGGCCGCGCAGCTCCTCCGGGCGCTCCGGAACCTCAGCGTCCGGCTCCTGCTCCTCCGCGTCCAGCAGCTCGTACACCCGCTCCGCCGAGGCGACGCCGGACTGCACGAGGTTCGCCATCGAGGCGACCTGCGTCAGCGGCATCGAGAACTGCCGCGAGTACTGGATGAAGGCCTGCACATCACCGATCGACAGGGTGCCCGAGGCGACCCGGAGCCCGCCGACGACGGCGATCAGCACGTAGTTGATGTTCGATATGAAGAACATCACCGGCTGCATGATGCCGCTGACCAGCTGCGCCTTGAAGGTGGCCCGGTACAGCTCTTCGTTCTGCTCGGCGAAGACGGCCGCCGACTCCCGCTGCCGGCCGAAGACCTTGACCAGGTTGTGGCCCGAGTACATCTCCTCGATGTGCGCGTTGAGCGCGCCGGTGGTCTTCCACTGCGCCACGAACTGCGGCTGCGACTTCTTGCCGATCTTCGCCGCGACGAAGATCGAGACCGGGACGGTCAGCAGTGCGACCAGCGCCAGCAGCGGCGAGATCCAGAACATCATCGCGAGCACGCCGACGATGGTCAGCAGCGAGTTCAGCAGCTGACCCATCGTCTGCTGGATCGTCTGGCCGATGTTGTCGATGTCGTTGGTGGCCCGGCTGAGCACCTCGCCGCGCTTCTGCTGGTCGAAGTACGACAGCGGCAGCCGTGACAGCTTCGCCTGGAGCTCCTCGCGCATCCGGTAGACGGTGCCGTTCATGACGTGGTTCGACAGCCGCGTCGCGACCAGCATCAGCAGGCCCGCCAGGGTGAAGACCACCAGCGCCCAGATCGCCACGACTCCGACGGCGCCGAAGTCGATGCCCTCGCCGGGGGTGAAGTCCGTACCCGACAGCATGTCCGCCATGCCGCCGTCGCCCCGGGCGCGCATGCCCTCCAGGGCCTGCTCCTTGGTGAGGCCGTCCGGCATCTGTCGGCCGACGATCCCCGCGAAGACCAGGTCGGTGGCCTCACCGAGGATCTTCGGCCCGACCACCGCGCACGCGACGCTGCCGACGACGGCGAGCACCATGCCCCACAGCTTGGCCCGGTCGTGGGCGAGCTGTCCCAGCAGCCGCTTGCCCGAGCCCTTGAAGTCCATGGACCGCTGGGCCGGCCCCATCATCATCCGTCCTCCGGGCCCGCTCATGCGGCCTCCGCCTCCGTCAGCTGGGAGAGCACGATCTCCCGGTAGGTCTCATTGCCGGCCATCAGCTCGTGGTGGCGGCCCTCGCCCACCACCTGGCCCTCGTCGAGGACGATGATCCGGTCGGCGTCGCGGATCGTGGAGACCCGCTGGGCGACGATGACCACGGTCGCGTCCTCGGTCTCGCGGGCGAGCGCCGCGCGCAGCGCCGCGTCCGTCGCGTAGTCCAGGGCCGAGAAGGAGTCGTCGAAGAGGTAGATCTCCGGGCGCTGCACCAGCGTGCGCGCGATGGCCAGGCGCTGGCGCTGGCCGCCGGAGACATTGGTTCCGCCCTGGGTGACGGGGGCCTCCAGGCCGCCCTCCAGCGCGGATACGAAGTCCTTGGCCTGCGCCACTTCCAGGGCCTGCCAGAGCTCTTCGTCGGTCGCGTCGGGGCGCCCGTAGCGGAGGTTGGAGGCGACGGTTCCGGAGAACAGGTACGGCTTCTGCGGGACCATGCCGACCGTCTTGGCCAGCAGCTCGGGGTCGAGCCGGCGTACGTCCTCGCCGTCGACCAGCACCTCGCCGCCGGTCGCGTCGAACAGCCGCGGGACCAGGCCCAGCAGGGTGGACTTGCCGCTTCCGGTGGAGCCGATCACCGCCGTGGTCTCACCGGGGCGGGCCACCAGGTCCACCCCGCGCAGCACGGGGGCCTCGGCGCCCGGGTAGCGGAAGTCGGCGCCGCGCAGCTCCAGCCGGCCGTGCACGAGGAGCTTGCGCACCGGGTCGGTCGGCGGCACCACGCTGGAGTCGGTGTCCAGGACCTCCTGGATGCGCTCGGCGCAGACCTCGGCGCGCGGCACCATCATGAACATGAAGGTGGCCATCATCACGGACATGACGATCTGCATCAGGTAGGCGAGGAAGGCCGTCAGCTGGCCGATCTCCATGCCGCCGCTGTCGATGCGCATCGCGCCGAACCAGATGACGGCGACGCTGGAGATGTTCACGACCACGATGACGGCGGGGAACATCAGCGCGAGGAGCTTGCCGGCGGCCAGCGAGACGCCCGTGAGGTCCTCGTTGGCCTCCCGGAAGCGATCCTTCTCGTAGTCGTCGCGGACGAAGGCGCGGATCACCCGGTTGCCGGTGATCTGCTCGCGCAGCACCCGGTTCACGGTGTCCAGGCGGTCTTGCATCTGGCGGAACAGCGGGCGCGTCTTGAGGACGATCGCGCCGACCGCCAGGCCGAGCACGGGGACGACGGCCAGCAGCACGCCCGACAGCTTCACGTCGAGCGACAGCGCCATGGCGATGCCGCCGACGCACATGATCGGCGCCGAGACCATCAGGGTGAAGGTCATCAGCACCAGCATCTGGACCTGCTGGACGTCGTTCGTCGTACGGGTGATCAGGGACGGGGCGCCGAACTGGCCGAGCTCCCGGGCGGAGAAGCTCTGCACGCGGTCGAAGACGGCGGCGCGGACGTCCCGGCCGAAGGCCGCCGCCGTGCGGGCGCCGTAGTAGACGGCCCCGACGTTGCAGACGAGCTGGACGAGCGAGACGCCGAGCATCAGCGCGCCGAAGCGCAGGATGTAGCCGGTGTCCCCGTTGACGACACCGTTGTCAATGATGTCCGCGTTGAGCGTGGGCAGGTAGAGGCTCGCGCTGGTCTGCAGCAGTTGCAGCAGGACCAGCAGGGCGATGGGTTTCCGGTGCGGACCCAGATGGGTCCGCAGAAGTCGTATGAGCACGCGCAGGCTCCGGTCGGCAAGATCGAGGGGTTCACCCCATCTTCGGCCAACCGGCGGCCCGATCCCCACCGGTTTTCGCAAAGCCCGGTCAAAAGGAGTAGGCCGCCTGCGACCCCGGTCCGAGAGGCGCACGGCCGGAACGCGCCGGTGCCTGGCCGGAACGCGCCGGCGTACCGCCGGGCAGGCCCTAGAACGCCCCGGCGCCGGGCTGGAACGCACCCGGGTGGATCTGCTCCCGCGTCGCGATGTACTGCTGGCGCACCGCCTGCCACGCCGGGAACTCCTCGCCCGGCTCGAACACCTGCGCCGCGGGGGCCGGCCAGACCGGCGGGGTGTGCGGGGCCAGCGTGCCCTGCGCCACACCGAGCGCCCACGCCGCCTGGCGCGCCGCGCCCAGCGCCGCGTAGTCGGCCGGAGCCGGCACGACGACCTGCGTCCCGAACAGCCCAGGCGCCGCGGCCTGTACGGCGGGCAGCTCGGCCGCCGCGCCCAGCAGGAACACCCGGCGGATCTCGACCCCGCGCGAGCGCAGCACGTCCAGCGCGTCCACCAGCCCGCACAGCATGCCCTCGAAGGCGGCCCGCGCCAGGTGCTCCGGCTTCATCGAGTCCCGGCGCAGCCCGGACAGGGTCCCGGCGGTGTGCGGCAGGTTCGGCGTCCGCTCACCCTCCAGGTACGGCAGGAGTACGAGGCCGTGCGCACCCGGCGTCGACTTCAGCGCGAGCTCGGACAGCCCCTCCAGATCGGTGCCCAGCAGCTCGGCGGTGCCGCGCAGCGCCCGTACGGCATTGGAGGTGTTCACCACCGGCAGGTGCATGCCGGCGGCGTCGGCCAGGGAGGTGATCAGGCCGCCCGGCTCCGACAGCGCCTCGTGGTGCACCGCCATCACCGAACCGGAGGCGCCCAGCGAGACCACCGCGTCGCCGGGGCCGAGCCCCAGCCCGAGCGCGGCGGCCATCGTCTCGCCGGTGCCGGCGGATATGAGCAGCCCCTCGGGCGTGGTGCCGGCGGCATCGGCCGGACCGAGCACCTCGGGCAGCAGCGCCCGGTGCCCGAGCGCCAGCTCGACCAGGTCGGGCCGCCAGGAACCGGCGGCCGCCGACCAGTACCCGGTGCCGGAGGCGCCGCCGCGGTCGGTGGTCCGCCGGGCAGGCCGGCCCAGCAGCTGCCAGACCAGCCAGTCGTGCGGGGACATCAGCACGGCCACCCGGCGGGCCGCCTCGGGCTCGGTGCGCGCCAGCCAGGCCAGCTTCGCCAGGGGCTGCGCGGCGTGCGGGACCGAGCCCACCGCCTCGGCCCACGCCTGACGGCCGCCGAGGTTTTCGACGAGATCGGCGGCGGCCACCTGCCCGCGCTTGTCGTTGCCGACGAGGGCCGGGCGTACGAGCCCGCCCTGCGCGTCGAGCGGCAGCAGGCCGTGCTGCTGCGCGGAGACCCCGATGGCCTGGACCCCTTCGAGGAGCCCGCCGCCGGCGGCCTCGCCGAGCGAGAGCAGCCAGGCCTGCGGATCGGTCTCGTGGGGATGCGCGCCGTCGGGTTCCCCGGCGGGCTGTGGATGGGGTGCGTACCCCTGGCGCAGCACGGCACCGGTCTCGGTGTCGCAGACGACGATGCGTGTGAACGCGGAAGAGCTGTCCAGCCCGGCGACTATCCCCATGCGGAGAATTCTGCCGCACGCCGGGCCGGTCTCCATCGCCGCGGAGCCTCCGGAACCTCGTGGGTCCCGGAGGCCGCGTGAGTCTCGGGAATCTCCGGAGTCCCGGGAGCCTCCGGAGGGAGGTTCGGGACTCCCGGGCCTCCGCGTCGCGGGCGGGGTGCCGCGTCGCGTCAGGTGTTGCTGGTGCCCCAGTCGTCCTCGGCGCCGGCACCGACCCGGTCGCGCAGTCCCCGTACCCGCCCGGCGAGCCCGGCCGGCACGGCGTCGCCGACCTTCTCGCCGACCGCGGCGAAGGCCTTCCCCGCGAACTCGCGCCCGGTCTGCCCGGCCGTCTCGGCGGCATTGCGCACCGCGGGGTTCTGCGCGATCTCCCGCGCGGACTTCTTCAGCTGCTCGTACCGCTCGCGCCCGGCCCGGGTCCCGAGCACGTACCCGAGGGCCAGTCCGACCACGAACGTGACCTTGTACCGCATGCCTGCCACCCTTCGTCGTGTGGTGCCCGGCCTGCTGTCGATACCGATTGGCGGAGCACCCCCCTGCTTGCGCTAATCTATGACTCGCAACGGGCGCTCGCCCCCCGGCAAGGCCGGAGGTGGGCTGTTCGATGCACCGCAGCAATCCCCTGTAGCTCAATTGGCAGAGCAGCCGGCTGTTAACCGGCAGGTTACTGGTTCGAGTCCAGTCGGGGGAGCGCGGTCCCCTGTAGCTCAATTGGCAGAGCATTCGGCTGTTAACCGGAGGGTTGCTGGTTCGAGTCCAGCCGGGGGAGCAAGGAAGAAGAGGGCCCTCTGGGTCCTCTTCTTTTTTGTCCTGGCCGGGAACCGGGCAGCCCTCAGCGCGGTCTCTCTGAACAGGCGAAGCCGATCATGCGAGGCATCCGAGGCAGGAGATCGTATGAGCGGCTATGCTGCGGCAGACGGCGCGCACACGTGTACGCGCCACGCCGTGAAGGGGCGGTAGCTCAGCCGGTTAGAGCAGCGGACTCATAATCCGTCGGCCGTGGGTTCGAGTCCCACCCGCCCCACTGCGAGCCGCAGGTGCAGAAACGATTGCACCTGCGGCTTTGGTGTATTCAGGGCGGGGTGCCGCGGTGCGCCGGGGGTTTAGAAGTTCTCCGTTTCGTCCGCGAGGTGGCGCAATACGTCCGTCAGGTCCTGGCGGCGGGCGAATGCGACGCGTTGACGGTGGGCGCCCGAGCCGTCGCGGAGGAGGCCGCCCAGGGTCTTGGCCGCGTGGTCGAGGTCGCCGGAGGCGGCCAGTTCCGGAGCGACCAGGTCCAGCAGGGCCTCCGCGAGGTCGGCCGCCGGGAGTTCGGCGCCCGTGTACGGGTCGAGCCCGAACCCCTCCAGGCCGTCGTGGGCCGCCCGCCAGCGCGCGAGGCGCAGTACGTCGTCCCGCAGGACCGGCTCGGGACGCCGCTCCGCGATCTCGCGCAGCGCCGTGGCCACGAGCGCGCGGACCAGCTCCGCCTGGAGGATGGCCGTGTCGATGTCCGGGGACATGTCGGGCGCCCGGATTTCGAGCGTGGGCCAGTTCCCGGACGGCCGGACGTCCCAATAGACCATCTTGGTGTCCAGGGCCGCCCCCGAGCCGAGCAGGGTCTGCACCGAGCGCCGGAAGTGGGCCGTGGACGTGAAGTGCGGGGGCAGGCCCGCCGAGGGCCAGCCCGACCAGGCCATCGCCCGCCAGCTGGCGTGACCGGTGTCACGGCCGCCCCAGAACGGCGAGTTGGCGGCCAGCGCGATCAGCGTGGGCAGCCAGGGTCTGACCCGGTTGGAGACCACGACCGCCGTGTCCACGTCGAGCGTGCCGACGTGGATGTGGCGGCCGCAGCTCACCAGGGTGTCGGTGAGCGCGCCGAAGCGCCGGTGCTGCTCGCGCTGGCGCGGCTCGTCGTCGGTCAGGTGCAGGGGCCCCTCCACGGCCACGACCGGCGAGGGGGCGGCCAGCAGACGGCAGCCGTGGGCGCGGGCGGCCCGCCCGAGGGTGCGCCGCCGGGCGGCGAGCTCCTCGCGCAGCGAAGCCGCCGAGTGGGCGATCGGGGTGGAGATCTCCACTTGGTAGCGGGTGCCTTCGGCATGCAGCTCGCCCGGCAGCCCGCCCGCCGTGGCGAGGACGAGCGGGGCGGCGGGGACCACCCGGAAGGTGCGGGCGTCGACGAGCAGGAACTCCTCCTCGACTCCGACGGTGAGGGGGACGGTGGAGCGCACCGAATTCTGCGCGGTGCCGGTGCTCGTGGTGCTGTTGCCAGGTTCGATCACTACGCCTCCCTGGACATACGAGTCTTTTCATCATGAGCTGAACACGTGGCGAGCAGCGCACGTCGATTCGGTCAAATGTCCGGTGATAGTGGCGAGTTACCGGCAAAATTCGCCCGCGTCGGGACCTCGGAGCACGGAGGGGCGAAAGTTGCGGGTGAGTGAAAGGGGCGGAAGGGCCCCGGGCGCCGGCCGACCGGCGGTTACCATCCGTTGTGACTCGTACGACCGCGCCTACCCGGACCCGACGGCGAATATTCGCCGACATCACGCCTCTGCGCACGTCCCCGGACTACCGGCGGCTGTGGATCGGCGGCACCATCGCCTGGCTCGGCCAGGCGATGACGGCCCTCGCGATCTCGCTCCAGGTCTACGACATCACCCGGTCCAGCTTCTCCGTCGGACTCGTCGGGCTCTTCACGCTGGTCCCGCTCATCGCCTTCGGGCTCTACGGCGGCGCCATCGCCGACACCGTGGACCGGCGCAAGCTCGGCCTCTACAGCTCCCTGGGCGCCGCCGGGTTGTCGGCGGCGCTGGCCGCCGCCGCGCTGTTCGACTACCACCGGGTCTGGTTCCTGTACGCCGTCGTCGCGCTCCAGGCGGTGTGCGGGGCGCTCAACGGCCCGGCCCGGTCCGCCATGATCCCGCGGCTGCTGCCGGCCGATCAGCTGCCCGCCGCCAACGCCCTGAACTCCGTGACCATGACCTCCGGGATGATGGCCGGCCCGATGCTGGGTGGGCTGATCGTCGGCTGGTGGGGCTACCAGGCCGCGTACCTGATCGACCTCGTGACCTTCGGCGCCGCGCTCTACGCGATGTGGCGGCTGCCGTCGATGAAGCCCGACCGCGAGAGCGGCGCGCGGGGGAGGGCCTCCGTCGTCGACGGCCTGCGCTTCCTCGGAACCCGGCCCAACATCCGGATGACCTTCTTCACCGACCTGGCCGCCATGGTGCTGGCGCATCCCCGGGCGCTGTTCCCGGCCGTCGCCGGGCTCTGGTTCGGGGGCGACGCCAAGACCGTCGGCCTGCTGGCGGCCGCGCCCGCCGTGGGGGCGCTGTTGGGCGGGCTGTTCTCCGGCTGGCAGGGCCGCATCCGCCGGCACGGGCAGGCGATCCTGCTCGCCGTCGCCGCCTGGGGGCTGGCCATCGCCGTCTTCGGCCTCACCCGGAACCTGTGGCTCGGACTGCTCTTCCTGGCCGTGGCCGGGTGCGCGGACACCGTCTCGATGGTGTTCCGGACCACCATGCTCCAGGCCGCCACCCCCGACGAGATGCGGGGCCGCCTCCAGGGCGTCTTCATCGTGGTCGTCGCGGGCGGGCCCCGGCTCGGGGACTTCCTCGCCGGGACCGCCGCGGACCTGACCTCTCCCGCCGTGGCGATCACGGGCGGGGGGCTCGGGTGCGTTCTGGTGCTGGGCCTGCTGGCGTTGCGCTGGCGCGGGTTCGCCCGTTACGACGCGCGGTCGCCGCAGGCCTGACCCGCTGGGCCGCGGGGGCCCCGGCCGGGGCAGGCGTCAGGCGTCAGGCGTCGACCGGCTCCCGGGTGCGTTCGCCGCCCGCGCTGCCCGTGTTGGTGGTGCCCGTCGGTTCGAAGAGCAGGATCGCGGTCTCCTCGTCCGCCGCCGGGCAGTGCTCCACCCCGCGCGGGACGACGTACATCTCGCCGGGGCCCAGGACCACGTCCCCGTCGCGCAGGCGGATCGTCAGGGCGCCGCTGACCACCAGGAAGAGCTCGTCGGTGTCCTCGTGGGTGTGCCAGACGAACTCGCCCTGGAGCTTGGCGGCCTTGACCTCGTAGTCGTTGATGCGGGCGATGCGGCGCGGGGCCCACTGGTCGGTGAAACCGGCCAGTTTTTCGGCGATGTTGACCTTCTGTGTCGTCATGTGGACAGGCTGCGGTACGCGCGGGTGGCGGTCTTGTACGTTCCTGACATGGCCGCCATACGTCCGCGCAGCACCGTCTCCGCCTGGCAGCCGCCGGTCCCGGGGATCGCCGAGGTCTTCCACGCCCGGTTCACCGACCACGCCTACCCGGCGCACGTGCACGACACCTGGGCGCTGATGATCCTGGACGGCGGGCGGGTCGACTTCGCGCTGGACCGCGAGCGGTACGGCGTCGGGGTCCGGGACGCCGTGGTCCTGCTGCCGCCCGGGGTGGTCCACGACGGGCGGACGGTCACCGAGGCCGGCTTCCGCAAGCGCAACCTCTACCTCGACGCCTCCGTCCTGCCCGAAAGCCTCACCGGGGCGGCCGTCGACGCCCCGCTGCTGCTCGACCCGGTCCTGCGGGAGCGCGTCGACGGGCTGCACCGGGCGCTCGGTTCCCGGGAGCTGCCGGCCGGGGCGGTCGAGCGGCTGGAGGCCGAGTCGCGGCTGGCGTTCGTACGGGAACGGCTGCACCGGTGGCTCGCGGGGCGCGCGCCCACGGCGTACGGGGCGCCGGGCGCGGGGCTCGCCGTACGGCTGCGCGAGCTGCTCGACGCGCGGGTCACCGAGGGGATCAGCCTGGAGGATGCCTCGGCGGAGCTGGGGCACGTCCATCCCACGCACCTGATCCGGAGCTTCCGGACGGCGTACGGGCTGCCCCCGCACGCGTACCTCACGGGCCGCCGGGTGGCGCTGGCGCGGCGGCTGCTGCTGGCGGGGATGCGGCCGGCCGAGGCGGCGACGGCGGCGGGCTTCTACGACCAGGCGCACCTGACGCGGCACTTCGGGCGGCACGTCGGGATCAGCCCGGCGCGGTTCGCCCGATCCGGCAGGGTGTGAAGGGGAGTGGGCGGGTTCGCCTCGACGGGGGCCTCGTCGGGGGCATCTCCGGACTCGCGGTCGACCGGGACGGCACCGTCGCCGGCGTCTTCGACAAGTCGGCGCTGTACTCGCTGAAGGTGGGCCGCGGGGACACCCCGACCGCCAGGGCCACGGCGCGGCTCCCGCTGACGGACGGCGCAGGGAACGCGATCGACTCCGAGGGGATCGTCGTCGACGGCGACGGTTCGTACCTGATCACCGACGAGTTCGCGCCCGCCATCCGGCGCTACGGCCGGACCGGGGAGGTGCTGGGCACGCTGCCGGTCCGGGACGCGTTCCGCCTGGCGCCGCAGCGGCGGGCCACCACGAACCAGACCTTCGGGTCGCTGACGCTGCTGCCCGGAGGGCGCACGCTGGTGGCGGGCGTGGAGGGGGCGCCGGCCGGCGACGGGAAGGACGCGCAGGGCCGGACCCTCCAGCGGATCCAGACCTGGGAGCGGGGCCGGAACGGCGGGTTCGCGCTGGGACGGCCTCGGCGACCTCGACGGCTGCCCGACGCTGGGGCGCCCTCGAAGCTGCCGCAGAACCACCCGCTGGTCGACAACGTCGAGGGCATGGCGGTGACGGACTACGACGGGCCCGGGCGGGTGCGGCTGCTGCTGGTCAGCGACGACAACGAGCTGGCGCAGCAGGTGACGCGGCTGTACCGGGTGGACGTCCGGCTGCCGGGGCGCCGGCGCTAGGCGCTGGGCGCTAGTCCTGGGGTTCGGCCTTGGCCACGATGCCGCGGGCGACGCCCAGGGCGACCAGGTCCTGGGGGCGGATGCGGAGTTGGTCGGCGGTGGCGGGGGCGGCCTCCGGGGGGCGCTTGAGGATGGCCGCGGCCAGTTCCGGGGCGATGACCGAGAAGTAGCTGTCCGGGGTCACCCAGGTGTTGCCCGGCGCGGCCAGGGCGAGGGCGCCGCCCGAACCGCCCTCGCCGATCAGCAGGGTGGTGACGGGGACACCGGCTCCGGCCAGTGCCGCGAAGGTGTCCGCGATGGCGGCGCCGGCGCCCGCGTGTTCGGCGGCGGCGTCGTTGGCCGCGCCCGGGGTGTCCACGAGGGTGAGCACGGGGATGCCGAGCCGGTCCGCGAGGCGGATCACGCGGGCGGCCGTACGGTACCCCGCCGGGCGGGTGGCGGTGCCGCACTGGGCGGCGTACGCGACGGCGCGGCCCTCGCGCAGCCCGAACCCGCACAGCATGCCGGGGTCGGTGCCGCCCGCGCGGTCCCCGGAGAGGGGGAGGCGCAGGGCGAAGTACGCGTCCAGGTACGCCTCGGCGTGCGGGCGGTCCGGATGACGGGCTTGCCGGACGGCGTCCCAGCCGGTCTCGGGTGCCGCTCCTGCCCCGGCCACCGCCGGGAGGTGCCCCCAGGCCAGTGCGGCCGGGGGCTCGACGGGCCCGGTGGCGCGGGGCGCGGCCAGGACGTGCAGCCAGTCGGCGAGCGTGCCGGGCAGGTCGGCCGGGGGGACGACGGCGTCCACGTGCCCGGCGGCGTACTGGCCCTCGGCGGAGTACGCGGCCGGGTCCGCGTCCGGCGGGCGCACCCGGGAGCCGGCGAAGCCGACCTGGGCTCCGGGCAGCGCGAGGACGACATCGGCCCCCGCCCCGAGGGTGGCCCAGCCGCCGCCGGTGGTGGGGTCGCGCAGGACGGCGATCTGGGGGAGCCCGGCGGCCCGGGTCAGGACGCTCTGGCGCGCCACCCGCTGGAGCTGGGTCAGCGCGAGCATCCCCTCCTGCATGCGGGAGCCGCCCGTCGCGATCAGGGAGACGAGGGGGAGGCGGTGCTCGCGGGCGTGGGTGTACGCGGCTTCGAGCCGGTCTCCGGTGCGCTCGCCGAGGGAGCCGCCGAGGAAGCCGAACTCGAAGGAGATCAGGGTGGCTTCGCGGCCGCCGATGAGGGCGGTGCCGGTGACGACGGACTCCTGCTCGCCGGTCCGCTGCGCGGCGCGGGCGCGGGAGTCGTCGTAGCCGGTCCAGGCCAGGGGGCCGTCGGCGGGGGACTCCCCTCGGGGGACGGGGAGTTCGGCGAAGCTGCCGGGGTCGGTCACGGAGGCGATGGCCGCGCGGGCCGAGAGGCGGGTCGTCGTCACGGGCTCACCCTAGGGGGTGTGCCACGGGAGTGGCAGGGCGATCTTGACCGCGTAGGCGGCGACGAGGCCGTAGCCGAGGCGGAAGGTCCAGACGCGGGCGGTGTCGGAGATCCGGCTCCCGGCGAGGGCGCTGAGCGCGACGAGGGCCTGCTGCCAGAGGAGCGAGGCGGCGCCGACGCCGATGAGGAAGGCGGCTCCGGCTGCGCCGGTGCGGAGGCTTGCGGCCTGGGCCGTGGTGAGGGCGGCGAAGTAGAGGGCGGTGGTGGGGTTCACCGCGGTGAGCCCGACGTACCGGGCGAACGCCTTGCCCGCCCCTGATCCGGGGCTCGGCGCGGGGTTCGGGCCGGGGGCGTGAGCCGGGTGCCCCGGGGCCGCGGGGCTCCGCCCCGGACCCCGCGCCTCAATCGCCGGCGGGGCTGGATGGTGGTCCCGTGCCTCGGAGGACGGAGAGGCGGGATGGTGGCTCGCCGCCTCGCCCGAGGCCGGGGCTGGGCGGGCGGGGTTCCGGCCGGGGCTGTGAGCCGGGTGCCCCGGGGTCGCGGGGCTCCGCCCCGGACCCCGCGCCTCAAACGCCGGCGGGGCAGAGACCGGGGGCGGGGTGGGTCTGGTGAGGCCGTGGGTGGCGATGGTCAGGAGGATCAGGGCCGAGGCGAGGCGGATCCAGGCTTCGATCGGGGAGACGTGGGAGGCCACCCAGGGGCCGAGGGCGGTGGCGAGGGCGGCGTAGCCGAGGTCGACCGCGGCGATGCCCGCGGCGGCCGCCACCGCGGTGCGGCGGCTGCGCATCGCCTCCTGGATCAGCAGCACGCTCATCGCACCCATCGGCATCGCCACGCCCAGGCCCGCCACCGCGCCCGCCAACCCCGTCGTCATCAGTTCGCTCATGGGGGAGAGCCTCCGCGCCCGCCCCGGCCGGAAGGGCGCGAATATCGGCCCCGGCTGCGAGAATCGCGGCATGGACCGCCTCGACAGGGAAATCCTCGGCATCCTGCAGGAGGATGCGCGGATCTCGTACCGCGACCTCGGCGTCCGCGTCGGCCTCAGCGCCAACGCCACCGCCGACCGGGTGCGCCGGATGCGCCGGGACGGGGTGATCCGCGGCTTCACCACCGTGATCGACCCGGCTGCCGACACGCGGGGCGGGCTCGTGGTCTTCATCGACCTCACCCTCCGCCAGGACACGACCAACGAGGAGTTCGAACGGCAGGTCGCCCTGCTGCCCGGGATCACCGAGGTCGTTCACGTGACGGGCCGGCACGACTACCTCGTACGGGCTCGGGCCGCCGACCCGGCCGCCCTCGACGCGCTGCTCCGCCGCCTGAAGAAGGAGGCGGGCGTGGCCCAGTCCAACACCCGCATCGCCCTGCGCGCCGCCCACCGCCCGGCCTGAGGACTACCCCTATCGCGCGGCCGTCTCGGGCGGGTGCCTTGGGCCGGCGCCTTGGGCGGGCGTCCTAGAGCGCCGATTCCCAGGTCGTCGTCGTGCCCCGGGTCCCCGACTCCGTGCGGCCGTCGTCCGCGACCGTCAGGCGTACCCGGGACGGGCTCGCGTCCACCTCCACCTCGATGGAGGTGACCTCCGCGCGCCGGTGTGCCGCCGCCAAGGCGGTCCGCAGGGCGGAGAGCAGGTCGCCCGCCACCGGCTCCGGCAGCAGCGCGTCCACCGCCCCCGCGAAGTGCACCGACGGCTGGAAGCCGAACAGGACCGCCGCCCCGCCCGTTTCGCGGAGCACCCGGCCCCGGAAGGTCGTCGGGGCGTCCGTCGGCGGCTGCTGGAGGGCGAAGATGGCCGTCCGGACCTCCTGGATGGTGGAGTCCAGTTCGTCGACCGCCCGCGCGAGCTCCGCGCCCACGGTGTCGCCGGCCGGCGCCGACGCCGACCGCTTCTTCGTGCTCTCCAGCATCATCTCCGTCGCGAACAGCCGCTGGACCACCAGGTCGTGCAGGTCGCGGGCGATCCGGTCGCGGTCCTCGTAGACGGCCAGCTGCTCGCGGTCGTGCTGCGCGTCCGCCAGGACGAGGGCCAGCGCCGCCTGCGAGGCGAACTGCGAGGCCAGCAGCCGGTCCACCGCGTCGTACGGGGGGCCGCCCCGGGCGCGCGGCAGGGCCAGGGTGCCGATCAGCTGGCCGCCGCTCTGCAGCGGGAGCATCATGCTGGGCCCGAACCGTTCCCGTACGTGGGTGGTCATCCGGGGGTCCGTGGCCGAATCCTCTATGAAGACCGGCTCGCCGCCGAGCAGTTGTTCCAGCACCGGAGATCCGGGGGCGATGGCCGTTCCCACCAGGTCCCCTGGGTCCCCGTGCGTGGAGGCGGCGACGATCTCCATGCCGCCCTCGGGGGTCGGCTGGAGGACCACCCCGGCCACCGCGTCCGCCAGCAGCCGGGCCCGCTCGGCCACGCACATCAGCGCGTCCGCCGCGGGGCGGCCCGCCAGCAGGGTCGTCGTCACGGCGGCGGCGCCCTCGATCCAGCGCTCCCGGCGGCGCGCGGTCTCGTACAGCCGGGCGTTGCCGATCGCTATCCCCGCCTGCGAGGCCAGGACGCGTACGAGGGCGAGGTCCTCCTCGGTGAACGGGCCGCCGCCCAGCTTCTCGGTGAGGTAGAGGTTGCCGAAGACCTCCGTGTGCACCCGGATCGGGACGCCCAGGAAGCTGCGCATCGGCGGGTGGCCGGGCGGGAATCCGGCGGACCGGGGGTCCTTGGCGAGGTCGTCGAGCAGGAGCGGGCGCGGATCGCTGATGAGGGCCCCGAGCAGGCCCGTGCGCCCGTCCGGCAGGTGCGGGATGGCGGCGCGCTGCTCCTCGGTGATCCCGGCGGTGAAGAGCTCGGTCAGCCGGACGCGCTCGGGGTCGACGACCCCGAGCGCGCCGTAGCGTGCCGCGCAGAGCTCGGCCGCCGAGTCCACGATGTGCTGGAGGGTGGCGTGCAGCTCCAGCTCGGAGCCGACGCTGAGGACCGCCTCCAGCAGGACCGGGAGGCGCGCCGGCTCCTGCCCGGCCTTCGTCATTCGGCCAGCGGGTTGAGAACCATGGGGGCGATCTTCCCTTCGAGCATCGCGCCGAGACCGAGTACGGCGCACACGTCCGGCCGTTCCGCGATGGCGACGGGCATGCCGGTGGCGTCGCGCAGCATCTGGTCCAGGCCGGGCAGCAGGGCGCTGCCGCCCACCATCATGATCCCCCGGTCCGTCAGGTCGGCGACCAGGTCGGGCGGGCAGTCCCGCAGCACCTTGCCGATGCCGTCGAGGACGGCGGTCAGCGGGGTGTGGATGGCCTCCCGGACGGCGGCCGTGTCCACGTGCACGGAGCGGGCGAGGCCGGTGGCGACGTCGCGGCCGTGGATGAGGGTGGAGGCAGGCCCCTGGGGGGTGATGCCGTTGCCGTGCAGGGCCAGCTGGAGCGGCCGGACGGCCTGGCTGGGCAGCATCAGCTCGTGCGCGTGGCGCAGGTGCTGGACGACCGCGTGGTCGATGGCCTCGCCGCCGACCGGGATCCGCTCGGCGGTGACGATCGAGCCGAGGGAGAGGACGGCCACCTGGGTGGCCGCGGCCCCGCAGACCATGATCATCGTTGCGGTCGGCTGCTCCACGGGAAGGCCGCAGCCGACGGCCGCCGCGATCAGGGTGTCGACGAGTTCGACGCGCCGGGCGCCGAGCCCGACGAGGGTCTCCACGGTCGCCCGCTGGGCCAGCGGGTCCGCGTCGTGCGGGGTGCAGGCGGCGGCCCGCAGCCGGGGCTTGCGGCGCAGGGCGCGCCGCAGCTTCTCGCCGAGCAGGTGGCGCAGCATCCGCTGGGCCATCTCGATGTCGACGACGGTGCCGCCGGAGACGGGGCGTACGACCCGGATGTAGTCGGGCGTGCGGCCGGTCATCCGCTCGGCGAAGGTCCCGACGGCGATGAGCGCGCCGGTCCGGGTGTTCACCGCGGCGACGCTGGGCTCGTCGACGACCAGGCCGGCGCCCTTGACGTACACACGGGTCCTGGCAGCCCCCAGGTCGACGGCGACGTGGCAGCGGCGCAACTGCTCAAGACTGACGGTCACGGCAGATCCTCCCGAGAGCGCTGACGCAAGATGACCGGCGGAATGCCGGTCGCTTTTCATATCATCTCGGGCATTTGGGGCTAAGCGCCCGTTGAGCTGCTCCGGCCGGGGGGTGTGTCGCGCCTGCATGGGGGTGGATTTCTGTACCGACAGGCAGCACGATGCCCGCACCGCACGCGCTACTCACGCGTAACAAGGTAAAGGGGACTCGATGCTGACGACCCGCCAGAGACTGCTGGCGCTCCTGACGCTGTGCCTGGCGCTGCTCGCGCCCCTGTCGGCACATGCCGCCGACCGGGCCACGCCCGCCGCCTCTGACCTGGCCTCATCGCGCAATCCGGTGGTCTTCGTACACGGTTACAACGCCGACCCGGGCGTGTGGGGAGCCCTGCGCGAGGACCTGCGGGCCGCCGGGTACGCCGACTCGGAGCTCTTCTCCTGGGGTTACGACACGCACCAGTCGGTCAACGAGGTCCTCTCCGGACGGCTCGCCTCCTACGTCGAGGAGGTCCGCCGGCAGACCGGAGCCGCCAAGGTCGACGTCGTCGCGCACTCCTTCGGCTCGCTGGTGAGCCGCTGGTACGTGAAGTTCGGCGGCGGCGCCGCCACCGTGGGCCACTGGGTCTCGCTGGCCGGACCCAACCGCGGCACCTCCACCGCGTGGGCCTGCGCCCTGTGGGACCAGGCCTGCCGGGACATGACGCCCGGCTCGTACGTGGTGAGGAACCTGAACGGCGGGGACGAGACCCCGGGCGCGGTGAAGTACGCGACCTTCTGGTCGAACTGCGACGAGGTGGTCAACCCGGACGACAGCGTGCCGCTGACCGGGGCCGCCAACACGCCGGTCGGCTGCCTCAAGCACAACGACCTGCTCGGCGACGACGGGACCTCCGCGGGCGTCCGCGCCTTCCTGGCCTCCTAGGGCCTGTCGGCCTCCCCGAACGAGACCCGCTGGAGCAGGCCGTACGTGAACTCCGCCACGCAGGGCCTGTCCCGCGCGGCGAAGGCGAGCCGCCAGCGGGTCGGCGCGGTGCCCTCCATCGGCCGTACCGGGGCGAAGGCCCGCGCCACCTCGTCCACCGTCGCCGACCAGGGCCGCAGATCGTCCGGCGAGTCCAGTACGGGCCCCCGCGCGCCCGGGGCCCGTACCAGCCACTCGTTCCACACCGCCCCGTCCGGCGCGGCCAGCACCTCGAAGCGCAGGTCGGGCCAGAGCGGCACCGGCCACAGCAGGGCCTCGCACTCCAGATCGCCGATCGTGCGACGTTCGGCGGACTCCGGCGGGCCCAGCACCGAGCGGTAGCGGGCCAGGGCCCCGCGCGCCCGGGGTGAGCGGACCATGGCCTGCCAGCGCCTGTTCGCCTCCCGCTGGTCCGCGAGCGAGGCCCCCAGCCGGTGGCGGGCCTCCTCGGCCAGGTCCGGCTGGAAGTCCGCCATCCGCCGCAGCAGCACCAGCTGGAACGCGGCCGGTCCGAAGGGTCCCGGGGGCCCCGGAGTCGGGTTCGCTGTCATGGAGGCCACGATTCCACACAGGATCCTTACGTTCCCGGGATACGGATGTAGCCGCCGACCACGTAGCCTGCGGGCGCCATGAACTACTGCCCCGCATGCCGAAGACACCTCAACGGCGCACTGGCGTGCGCCGGGTGCGGCACCCCGGCCGAGTACCTCGTAGCCGTCGCCCCCGGCGGCCCGGCCGTGCCCGCCGCACCCGTGGCCGAGCCCGGCCCGCCGGCCGCGCTGGCCGACGTGTTCGCCGACTCGCTCGTCGTGCTGTCCGCGCCGAACGAGCGCCGGGCCGGTGCGCGCCGCCGCGCCACGCACCGGCGCCGCCGCCGGACGATGCTGACCATCGCGCTCGGCATGCTGATCGCGGCGGGCGGCTCGCTGGTCGTCGCCCGCATGGCCACCGACGGGGACCGCTCCGACCGGGCGGCCACGGTGGTGCTGACCGACGACGCGGGGCCCAAGGCGCCGGAACCGCTGCCGAGCCTGAAGGGTGACCCGGTCGCGCCCTCGGTCCTGCCGTCCGCGAAGGGCGGGGGCACGAAGGCCGCAGCGAGCACGGCGAAGGCGGCCGGGCCCAGTGCTTCCGCCGGGGCCGCGACGCAGCCGGCGCCGGCGTCGTCCGCCCCCGCACCGGCCACGTCGGGGCCGGCCTCCGGTACTCCCGGCCCGGGGCCCTCCGTAAAGCCGACCGGATCGGCGAAGCCCACGTCGACCCGTCGGGCGACCCCGACGGCGTCGCCGCCCGTGCCGTCCCCGTCCCCGTCGCCGACGAAGCCTCCGCCGCCGCCGTGCCCGTGGTGGAACATCTTCTGCTGAGGAACGGGCAGGTCAGCCCAGCATCCGCTTGAGCAGGTCCCGCAGGACCGCCCGCTCGGCCGTGGACAGCCCGGCCAGCGGCTCGCGCGCGAAGTCCAGCGACTCGCGCAGCCGGTCCGCGGTCTGCACGCCCTCCTCGGTGGGGGCGGCCAGCTTGACCCGGCGGTCGGCCGGGTCCGGGCGGCGCTCGACCAGGCCCCGGCCCTCCAGCCGGTCGATGATGCCCGTCACGTTCGACGGCTCGCAGCGGAGCTTCTGCGCGATCCGGCGCATCGGCAGCGGTTCCAGAGCCAGCAGGTTCAGCACGCGGGCCTGGGCCCCCGTGAGCTGGTGGCTGGCGGCCGCGTGCTCGTACTCCATGTGGTAGCGGGCCACGACGTCGCCGATGAGCTCGACGACCTCAAGGGTCACTGGGTCTACGCGACGACTGGGCATGGATCCAGAGTACCCATTTACTTGACAACATGAAATATCCAGGCGCATGGTTGTTTCACCTAGTGAAGCATTTCCGTTCTTACCAGGAGCGCCGCATGTCCGAGATTCCCGCCATCAGCCGCGAGTGGCACCTCGTCCGTCGCCCGCAGGGCTGGCCCGTCGCCGAGGACTTCGCCCTGCGCGAGGTGCCCGTGTCCGCCGAGCCCGCCCCCGGCCGGATCCTCGTGCGCAACCTCCACATGTCCGTGGACCCGTACATGCGCGGCCGGATGAACGACGTGAAGTCGTACATCCCGCCCTTCCAGCTCGACCAGCCGATGGACGGCGGCGCGGTCGGCGAGGTCGTCGCCTCCGCCGCCGAGGGCTTCGAGGTCGGCGACCACGTCCTGCACGGCCTGGGCTGGCGCGAGTACGCGGAATTCGAGGCGAAGCACGCCATCAAGGTGGACGCCTCGCTCGCCCCGCTCTCCGCCTACCTCGGCGTCCTCGGCATGCCGGGCCTGACCGCCTACGCCGGGCTCTTCGAGGTCGCCTCCTTCAAGGAGGGCGACTCCGTCTTCGTCTCCGGCGCGGCCGGTGCGGTCGGCAGCCTCGTCGGCCAGTTCGCCAAGATCAAGGGCGCCTCCCGTGTGATCGGCTCCGCCGGCTCGGACGAGAAGGTGACGCTCCTCACGGAGAAGTACGGCTTCGACGCCGCCTTCAACTACAAGAACGGCCCCGTCGGCGAGCAGCTGCGCAACTCCGCCCCCGAGGGCGTCGACGTCTACTTCGACAACGTCGGCGGAGACCACCTGGAGGCCGCGATCTCCTCCATGAACGTGAACGGCCGGGCCACCCTCTGCGGCGCGATCGCCCAGTACAACGACACCGAGGCCGCCCCCGGCCCGCGCAACCTCGTGCAGGTCATCGGCAAGCGGCTGCGCCTCCAGGGCATCCTCGTCAACGACCACGCCGGCATGCAGCAGCAGTTCGTCCAGGACGTCGCCGGCTGGCTGCGCTCCGGCGAGCTGCGCTACGACGAGACGGTCGTCGAGGGCGTCGAGAACGCCGCCTCCGCGTTCCTCGGACTGATGCGCGGCGAGAACACCGGAAAGATGATCGTTTCTTTCACCGGTTAGGCTCATCCCACGCCGTCGTGACCGTGGGCGCGAGTCGCGGCGATTTACCAGGAGGATCTTCTTACATGTCCATCCAGTACTCCGACGTCGCGTACACCGCTGTTGCCACCGCCGAGAACGGCCGTGACGGCCGCGTCGCCACCAACGACGGTCAGCTCGACGTCGTCGTGAACCCGCCGAAGGAGCTCGGCGGCAGCGGCGCCGGCACCAACCCGGAGCAGCTGTTCGCCGCCGGCTACAGCGCCTGCTTCCAGGGCGCCCTGGGCGTCGTCGCCAAGAACGAGAACGCCGACATCTCCGGCTCCACCGTCACCGCCGAGGTCGGCATCGGCAAGAACGACGAGGGCTTCGGCCTGATCGTCAAGATCTCCGCCGTGATCCCGAACGTGGACGCCGCCACCGCCAAGGACCTCATCGAGAAGGCCCACCAGGTCTGCCCGTACTCCAAGGCCACCCGCGGCAACATCACCGTCGAGCTCGCCGTCTGATCTGGCACCGCTCAGCGAAGGCCGCACCCCGGAACCGGGGTGCGGCCTTCGCCGTAAACTGGCGCCATGCGTGATCTTGCGGGGGGTTTCCGGTATCTGCTGGCCGGACAGAGATGGGTGTTCGGCCACGGCCGCTGGCTGGGCTTCGGCCTGTTGCCCGGGCTGGTGTCCCTGGTCCTCTACGCGGGCGCACTGGTCGGGCTCGGCTACGGCGCCGACGACCTGACCGCCTGGGCCACGCCCTTCGCCGACGACTGGTCCTCGCCGTGGCTCGGGCTCTTCCGCGGCTTCCTGACCGCGCTGGTCTTCTGCCTCGGGCTCTTCCTCGCGGTCATCACCTTCACCGCCGTGACCCTGCTCATCGGCCAGCCGTTCTACGAGTCCCTCTCGGAGCAGGTCGACCGCAGCGAGGGCGGCGAGGTCACCGAGTCCGGGCTGCCGCTCTGGCGGGAGCTGTGGATCTCGGCCCGCGACAGCCTGCGGGTGCTGGGCCGGGTGCTGCTGTACGGGATCCTGCTCTTCGCCCTCGGGTTCATCCCGGTGGTCGGGCAGACGGTGGTCCCGGTGCTCGGGTTCTGCGTCACCGGGTTCTTCCTGACCCAGGAGCTCACCTCCGTCGCCCTCCAGCGCCGCAAGGTGGAGCTGGCCGGGCAGCTGGCGCTGATGCGGTCGCGCCGGCTGCTGGTGCTGGGCTTCGGGGTGCCGCTGGCGCTGGCGTTCCTGGTCCCGCTGGTCGCGGTGTTCCTGATGCCGGGTGCGGTGGCGGGGGCCACGCTGATGGCGCGGGACTTGCTCCGGCCCGAGGAGGAGCCGGCCGCCGAGGCCGTGGCCGGCGGCTTCGGACCGCCGCCCCCCGCGTACTCCTGACTACCGCGTGTACTCGATGACCCCCCTGGGCAAGGAGCTGAACGCGGCCCTGAAGGCCCTGGGGGCCCTGAAGGCTCTGGGGGCGTGGGGCACCAAGCACCTCCTGGCCGACTCCGCCTAGCGGCTAGGGGTGCTGTGCGCGCGGCTCCACCCACAGGGCCTCGCCCACGGCGCACAGTTCTCCGTCGGCGGTGGCCAGCGCCGTGCCCACGCTGTACTTGCGGCCCGAGGAGGAGAGCAGCCAGGCGTAGGAGACGAGCCCCCGGCCCACCGGCACCGGCCGCAGCAGCCGCGCGGTCAGCGCGGCCGTGACCGATCCCGCCTTGCGGTCGTCGAGCAGCCGGCCCGCCGCGTTCCCCGGGCAGTCCAGCGCGCCCCACACCAGCTCGGGCGGCAGCAGCCCGTCCGCGCCCGCGAGTTCCGCCCCGGGGGTCCAGGCCGTGGCGACCAGCTCGCGGCGGCCCGGCACCGGGCCGCAGTGCAGGCGCAGCCCGGTGGCGGGGGTCCGGTCGAGGCCGCAGCCGAAGCAGTCGACGGACACGTCCGGCGGGGCCGCCCGGTAGGCCTCGGCCGCCGCCTCGGCCTGCGCCCAGGACGGGGCCGCGGGGGCCTCCCCGGCGAAGGCGGCGGGCGCCGCGGCGGCGAGCAGCAGCTCGCCGTCGGTCAGCGCGCAGCCGCCCTCCGGGGTCGCCGCGAGCCGGACCGCGCTCCCGGTGGGCACGGGCCGCCGGAAGTCCACCCGTACGCTCTCCGCGGCCGCCCGCCCGGCCAGCACGCCCGCGACGTAGCCGCCGAAGGCCACCCCCGGGTAGCCCTGGAGGTGTTCGGGAACTGTGATCGTCTCGAAGTCGGCCATGCCCGCCACCCCATCACACCGGGACGTCGGCCGTCACCACGCCGGGCGTACGGTCGTCGGCCTCGGCCACCACATCACCGCCCGGAGCCCACACGGCCGCGCCCCCGCAGCCCGTCCACGGGCCCGCCGGGCCGACGTGGTTGGCGAGGACCACGTACAGGCCGTGCTCCTTCGCGATCCCCGGGTACACGGTGGCGCGCTCGCCGATCCCGTCGCCCGTCCCGTACAGGGAGCTCGCGAGGTGGACCCGGCAGCCGTCGGCCGCGGCCCGGCCGGCCAACCGGGGGAAGTGGTTGTCGTAGCAGACGCCCAAGGAGAAGCGGACCCCGCCGAGTTCGAACCGCCCGTCGCGCGTGCCGGGCTCGAAGACGTCCTGCTCGTGCCGGAAGAGGTGCTGCTTCGCGTACGTGGTCACGTGCGCGCCGTCCGCGTCGTACACCAGTGTGGCGATGGCGGGCCGGGGGCCGTCGGTCGGCAGCGCGACATTGACCGCGGTGGCGATGCCCGCGGAGCGCAGCGGGTCCAGCCGGGGGTCGTCGGCGCCGGTCCACAGCCCCGGGTCGGAGGACAGGGCCGCGAGCTCGTAGCCGGTGAGCGTGAACTCGGGGAACACCACCAGCTCGGCGCCCTCCGCGCGGGCCCGCACGGCGAGTGCGGAGGCCCGGGCGGCGTTGGCGGGCACGTCGGCGGGGAGGCAGGTCAGCTGCGCTGCGGCGATCTTCACCCGGTGCAGCATGCCAGGCGCTCGGCGCCCGCCCGAGGCGGGTCAGGCGGTGACGGCCACGGATTCGATCATGACGTGGTGGTCGGAGAACGCCGAGTCGGCCACCATGCACCAGCGCCGGGTCTCGCTGCTGAACAGGTAGTCGATCTTCCCTCCGAAGGAGTGCGTGGCCCGGCCGGTGCGCGAGGCGCCGGTCTGGTCGCACTCCTGGTAGCCCTCGGTGCCGGGGCCGGTGGAGTAGAGGCCGGCGGGCCAGACCCAGGCGGCCTTGTTGTTGGGGTCGTCCGGGGAGAGCGAGTTGAAGTCGCCGCCGAAGACCGTCCTGGGGAAGGTGTTCACGACGGCCTTGATCTGCGCGAACTGCTCGTCGCGGTAGTCCCAGTCCGGGTGGTCCGGGTTGCTGCCCACGCGCGAGGCGTGGACGTTGCACAGCCGCACGTCCCAGTACACGGCCGTCGCGCACTGGAAGGGGCTCTGCTGGCCGACGTACGGCTGCGTCAGCGGGTACTCCTCGGCGTCCGCCATCTGGCCCTTGAGCACGATCGCCGTCCCGATGCGGTCGGCGCGCCCGGCCTGCTCACCGCAGCGGCTGGGCCACTTGCCGTCGGCTCCCTGCGACCACTCGTACGCGGCGAAGCTCTTGGTCCAGCCCGGGCCCAACTGGTTCATCAGCTCGGTGAGATCGTCCTCGCACACCTCCTGGAGCAGCGCGGCGTGGACGTAGTTCTTCTGGACGTGGTACCTGACCACGTCGATCTTCTGCTGCGGCGTGCCGGTGCCCTCGCAGTGCCAGTTGGCGCGCTGCGAGCCGCACATGTTCCAGGACATGACCTGGAGGTTCTTCGTCTCGGCGGCCGCGGCCGCGGGCGCGGCGAACCCGGCGGCCAGTACCAGAGCGGTCACCACCCCGGCGGTCCTCTTCATCAGTCCGGACATCCCCATGGACCTGCCACCCCTCGTCTTCGGTTCGTACCGACGATCAAGGTATCCGCAGGCCCGGCGCCGGTCAGGGGTGGGTGCCGGGCCCGCGCAGCAGCGTCAGGAAGGAGCGGAACGCCGCGGGCATGTCCACCGATTCCGGGGCGAGCAGCCACTGGTACTGGAGGCCGTCCATGACCGCCGTCAGCAGCGGGGCGGCCTGCTCCGGGGTGAGCCCCGAGGGGAGCCGGTCGCCGAACTCGGCGCGCAGCACCGCCGCCATCTCCCCGCGGACCTGGGCGTAGCGGTCGGTGAAGAACTCCCGGGCCGGATGCCCGTCGGTGACGCTCTCGCCGAGCAGCGCCGAGAAGGTCTGCACGATGCCCGGGCGCATGGCGTTGTACTCCACCAGCGAGGCCAGCAGGTCCAGGCGCCAGGCGTCCGCCGAGGCACGCGAGCCGCCGCCCGTGTCCCAGCGGTCGCGCTCCTCCAGCACCGCGACCAGCAGGGCCTCCTTGGTCGGGAAGTAGTGCAGCAGCCCCTGCTGGGTCAGGCCCACGCGCTCGGCGACCGTCCCCAGGGACGCGCCCCGGTAGCCGCGCTCCGCGATCACCTCGAGGGCCGCGCGGACGATCTCCCCGCGCCGCTCCTCGCTCCTCGCCCTGGCCATCGCCCCGGCACCCCTCTCGCTCGCACCCGTCAGCAGGACCGTACGACATCTGGATATCACGAACAGATTACGAACCCTACCGCTCTACAGGTAACGGGTCCACGATGGGGGCACCGCACCGCTCAACCGCACCGCACTCAATGAGGAGGCACGGCCGTGACCGATGCCGATCAGGCCCGCACCAGCGCCGTCGAAGTGGCGCTCGGGAAGCTCGATCTCGACACCAAGGCCCGACTGCTGGCCGGCCAGGACATGTGGTCGCTGCCCGCGATCCCCGAGATCGGGCTGAAGTCCCTGGTCATGTCCGACGGCCCCATCGGGGTGCGCGGCGTGCGCTGGACCGCCGACGACCCGTCCGTCGCCCTGCCCTCCCCGACCGCGCTCGCCGCCGCCTGGGATCCGGCCCTCGCCCGCCGCGCCGGCCGGCTCCTCGCCCAGGAGGCCCGCCGCAAGGGCGTCCACGTCCTCCTCGCGCCCACCGTGAACCTGCACCGCTCCCCGCTCGGCGGCCGGCACTTCGAGTGCTACTCCGAGGACCCGTACCTCACCGGTGAAGTCGGCAGCGGCTACGTGAACGGCGTCCAGGACGGCGGGGTCGGCACCACGGTCAAGCACTTCGTCGGCAACGACGCCGAGACCGAGCGGTTCACCGTCGACAGCGTCATCGCCCCGCGCCCGCTGCGCGAGCTGTACCTGGCGCCCTTCGAGGCCATCGTCGCGAACGCCCACCCCTGGGGCATCATGACCGCCTACAACCAGGTCAACGGCACGACGATGAGCGAGCACCGCTACCTGGTCAAAGAAGTCCTGCGCGGCGAATGGGGCTTCGACGGGTGCAACGTCTCCGACTGGATGGCCGCCCGCTCCACGGCCGGCGACATCCAGGGCGGGCTCGACGTGGCCATGCCCGGCCCGCAGACCGTCTACGGGCCCGCCCTCGCCGAGGCGGTCCGCGCCGGCGAGGTCTCCGAGTCCGCCGTCGACGAGGCCGTGCGCAACGTCCTGCGCCTCGCCGCCCGCGTGGGCATCCTGGAGGGCGCCCCCGCCGCCGTCGAGGAGGTCCCGGCCCCCATCGACGGCCAGGCGCTCGCCCGCGAGCTCGCGGCCCGCGGCTTCGTCCTCGTCCGCAACGAGGCGGTGCCCGGCGGAAGCGCCATCCTGCCCCTCGACGCCGCCGCCGGCACCGTGGCCCTCATCGGCGCCGCCGCCCGCGATGCCCGCGTCCTCGGCGGAGGCTCCGCCACCGTCTTCCCGGAGCGGATCGTCTCCCCGCTCGACGGCCTCACCGCCGCGCTCCCGGACGGGGCCCTGACCTTCGCCGTCGGCGCCGACCCCTCCGACGAACTCGCCCCCGCCGACAAGGGCTTCGAGCTCCGCGCCGTCTGCCGCGACGCCTCCGGCGCGGTCGTGGGCGAAGGCAGCCTGCCGACCGGCCAGGTCCAGTGGATCGGTGACGACCTGCCCGCGGGCGCCACGTACGAGACCATGGCGAGCATCGAGGTGACCGGCACGTTCGTGCCGCGCGAGAGCGGCGAGCACGCCTTCGGCACCCGGGGGCTGGGCGCCTTCGCCCTCGCCGTCGGCGGCGAGACCCGCTGGCACGGCGTCCAGGAGATGGGCAACGAGGCCGACCCCTTCGAGGCCTTCTTCGGCGCCCCCAGCGAGCGTGCCCGGATCACCCTCACCGAGGGCGAGCCCGTCGAGGTCTCGCTGACCTACCAGGTCCCGGACGTGTCCGCGCTGCCGCTCAAGGCGATCATGTTCTCGCTTCTCCACCTCGGCCCGCGGCGCGAAGCCGACGAGCTGATCGCCGAGGCCGTGGAGGCCGCCCGCGCCGCCGACACCGCCGTCGTGGTCGTCGCGACCACCGAGCGCGTGGAGTCCGAGGGCTTCGACCGCACCGACCTCACCCTCCCGGGCCGCCAGGACGACCTGGTCCGCGCCGTCGCCGCCGCGAACCCGAACACCGTGGTCGTCGTCAACGCCGGCTCGCCGGTGGAGCTGCCGTGGCGCGAGGAGGTCGCCGCGGTGCTGCTGACCTGGTTCCCCGGGCAGGAGGGCGGGGCCGCGCTGGCCGACGTACTCCTCGGCGACGCGGAGCCCGGCGGGCGGCTGCCCACCACCTGGCCCGCGCGGTTCGCCGACGCGCCCGTCACCGAGGTCGTCCCCACCGAGGGGCGCCTGGAGTACCGCGAGGGGCTGTTCATCGGCTACCGGGCGTACGAGGCCCAGGGCATCGCCCCCGCCTTCCCCTTCGGGCACGGCCTCGGCTACACCGACTGGACGTACGACTCCCTGGAGGTCACCGGCACCACGGCCCGGGTCCGCGTCACCAACACCGGCACCCGGCCCGGCCGCGAGGTCGTCCAGGTCTACCTGGCCCCGGTGGCCGACTCGGCGGAGCGCCCGGCGAGCTGGCTGGCCGGCTTCGCGGGCGTCGAGGCGGGCCCCGGCGAGAGCGTCGAGGCCGAGATCGCCCTGCCCGCCCGGGCCTTCGAGATCTGGGACGAGGAGGCCCGCGGCTGGCAGCGGATCGGCGGCTCCTACGAGGTCCGCGCGAGCCACGCGCACGGGGACACGCGGCTCACGGCGACGCTCGACATCCCGTAACACACCGTAACGAGCGGAATGGCCGGAAATCACCCCCAAAAACCGGGCAGGGAGCGGGTCCTGACGTTCCCTCTCCCTGCCCGCCGGCGTCAACGCGGCGGTTCGGCCGCCGTCACCTGTCGGTGCGCCAGTTCCGCCAGCCGGGCCTGTCCGTCCTTGCCCGGATGGAACCAGTCCCAGCGGCTCAACTGATCCGCCGCGAAGGGGTACTGGAAGACCGCGCCGCCGTCGTAGCGGCACAGCGTGTCCTTCGCGCAGACCTCGCGGAGCACCTCGTTGTACTCGACCACCCGCGCCCGCACCTGCTCGCGCCGGGAGGTCGCCCCGGAGGCCGCCGACAGCGGATCGGCGAGCATCGACTGACAGATCCCCAGCTTCCAGATCTGCCGGACCATCGGCAGGTCCTTGCCCTGCTCCCACAGCCGCTGGAGGTCCGGGACGCTGGAGACGTAGACCTGGGAGGTGGGGGAAGCGGACCGCAGACCCGCGAGGGCCTGCTCGAAACCGGACCGGAACTCGGCCACCGGCGTCATCGACGAAGCGGTGGGCCGGCAGGCGTCGTTCGAGCCCACCATCACCGTGACCAGGTCGGGCTTGTGCGCGGCCGCCTCGGTCAGCTGTCCCGGCAGGTCCGCCATCCGCGAGCCGGTCGCCGCGTAGTTCCAGCTGCGGGCCGGGGCGTCGGCGTCCCCGAGCAGCCGCGTGGCGAGGGAGCGGACCTGCGGGTCGCTGCCCGTGGCCCAGGAGACCTCCGGGCAGTCGGCGAGGACCGAACAGGCGTCGAAACCCCGCGTGATGGAGTCGCCCACGGCCGCGATCGAGGCGGGCGCCGTGTTCCAGCGGGGCGCGGCCTGCGCCCCGCGCTCGCTCCCGCCGTCCGACCCGCCCGGCCCGCACCCGGCCACCGTCCCGGCCAGCAGCACGGCCGCCGCTGCCGATCCCGCTCCCGTGAGGGTCCGGCGCGCGCGGCGGCGCGCAGCGGTGGTGCGCATCGGGATGGTCCCCTTCTTGACGCCCCCACATCCTTCGGGGGGTCCTGCTGAGTGAAAGCTCTGTGTTTACCGGCCTTGGAGCGACCGTACGTCACACCATGACCCCTGACGCACGGTAGCTTTTTCCCGTGGCGTTTCGGCCGCAGGTCCCGTTGCGCAATGTCAAATAATTTCCGTTACATTACATCACGTCACATACTGTCCGTTTTCTGGAGTTTATTCCCGACCTCGTCCCACACTGGAGGTCCCGGTGACGACACGTGGAGTTCTGTACGTGCACTCCGCACCGCGCGCGCTCTGCCCGCACGTGGAATGGGCGGTTGCGGGCGTGCTCGGGGTGCGGGTGAACCTCGACTGGATCAGGCAGCCCGCCTCCCCGGGCACCTGGAGAGCCGAGTTCTCCTGGCAGGCCGAACCGGGCACCGCCTCGAAGCTCGCCTCCGCCCTGCGCGGCTGGCACCTGCTCCGCTTCGAGGTGACCGCCGAACCCTGCCCGACCGCCGAGGGGGAGCGCTACAGCTCCACTCCGGAGCTCGGCATCTTCCACGCCGTCACCGGTATGCACGGCGACATCCTGATCCCGGAGGACCGGCTGCGGGCCGCCCTCGCCCGGTCCGCGCGCGGCGAGACCGACCTGGAGGCGGAGATCGCCAAGCTGCTCGGCAAACCGTGGGACGACGAACTGGAGCCCTTCCGCTACGCGGGCGAGGGCGCCCCGGTCCGCTGGCTCCACCAGGTCGTCTGAGCACAACGCGAAGGGCCCCGCCCGGCAGATGCCGGGCGGGGCCCTTCGTACGTACGGGATCAGACGGAACGGAACGCGAGCGTCACGTTGTGGCCGCCGAAGCCGAAGGAGTTGTTGATCGCGGAGATCGGGCCCTCGGCGGGCAGCTTGCGCGGCTCGCCCCGGACGATGTCCGCGTCGATGTCCTCGTCGATGTCGTCGAGGTTGATCGTCGGCGGCGCCAGCCGGTGGTACAGAGCCAGCACGGTCGCGACGGTCTCGATGCCGCCCGCGCCACCCAGCAGGTGACCGGTCATCGACTTGGTCGCGGAGATCGCGATGTGGTCGAGGTCGTCGCCCAGCACCTTGCGCAGGGCCTTCAGCTCGGCCGTGTCACCCTGCGGGGTGGACGTGGCGTGCGCGTTCAGGTGGACCAGCTCGGCCGGGTCGAGACCCGTGTTGTCCAGCAGGTTCTGCACCGCGGCCGCGACACCGCGGCCGGTCGGCTCCGGCTGCGCGATGTGGTGGCTGTCCGCGGACAGGCCCTGGCCCAGCACCTCGCAGTAGACCCGGGCGCCGCGCGCGGCGGCGTGCTCGGCGGACTCCAGGACCACGACGCCCGCGCCCTCGCCGAGGACGAAGCCGTCACGGGCCTTGTCGTACGGGCGGGAGGCCGTGGTCGGGTTCTCGTTGTTCTTGGACATCGCCATCATGTTGGCGAACGCGGCGATCGGCAGCGGGTGGATCGCCGCCTCGGTGCCGCCCGCGACGACCACGTCGGCGCGGCCGGTACGGATCATCTCGACGGCGTAGCCGATGGCCTCGGCGCCGGACGCGCAGGCGCTGACCGGAGTGTGCACGCCCGCCTGGGCGTTGACCTCCAGGCCGACGTTGGCGGACGGGCCGTTCGGCATGAGCATGGGAACGGTGTGCGGGGAGACCCGGCGCACACCCTTCTCCTTCAGTACGTCGTACTGGTCGAGCAGGGTGGTCACGCCGCCGATGCCGGAGGCGATCACGGTGCCCAGGCGCTCGGGGGCGATGGAGCCGTCCTCGCCGGCCGGGGCGGTGTAGCCGGCGTCGGCCCACGCCTCGCGGGCGGCGATGATGGCGAACTGCGCCGAGCGGTCGAGCTTGCGGGCCAGCGGCCGCGGCAGGACCTCGTTCGGGTCCACGGCGGCCAGGGCGGCGATACGGACCGGGAGTTCGGCGAAGCGCTCGCCCTCCAGGGTCTTCACGCCGGAGCGACCGGCGAGCAGACCTTCCCAGGTCGAAGCGCTGTCGCCACCCAGCGGAGTGGTTGCGCCGATACCGGTGACGACCACGGTGCGATTGGTCGGGCTCACAGGAATTCTTTCTCCACGTCTCAGGGGGTGCTGAATTGTCACGGCGCCACCGCCAGGTGGCGACAAACGCTGGTCGGGCTTTAGCCCTGGTGCTTCAGGATGTAGCTCGCGGCGTCGCCGACCGTCTTGAGGTTCTTGACGTCCTCGTCCGGGATCTTGACGTCGAAGCGCTCTTCGGCGGCGACGACGACCTCGACCATGGACAGCGAGTCGACGTCGAGGTCGTCGGTGAACGACTTGTCGATCTGGACGTCCTCGACGGGGATGCCGGCGATCTCGTTGACGATCTCCGCGAGACCGGCGACGATCTCTTCCTGGGTGGCGGCCATGTGGCGCTCCTTCTCTGGGTAACTGGTATGCGGGCCGGGTTAAGCGGAATTCGGCCCTAGGGGAGGGTAACGACCGTCGCGGCGTAGACGAGTCCCGCCCCGAAGCCGATGACGAGCGCGGTGTCGCCGCTCTTCGCCGCACCGGTCGCCAGGAGCCGCTCCATAGCGAGCGGAATCGAGGCGGCCGAGGTGTTGCCGGTGGTCTCCACGTCACGGGCGACCGTGACGTGCTCCGGCAGCTTCAGAGTCTTCACCATCGAGTCGATGATCCGCATGTTTGCCTGGTGCGGAATGAAGACGTCCAGGTCGTCCGCGGTGATCCCGGCGGCATCGAGCGCCTGCTGGGCCACCTTGGCCATCTCGAAGACGGCCCAGCGGAAGACCGCCTGACCCTCCTGCGTGATGGCCGGGAACTTCTCGCCGCTGTCGCTGGTGCGGTACTCGTCCCACGGCACGGTCTGCTTGATGGTCTCGGACTTGTCGCCCTCCGAACCCCACACCGTGGGGCCGATGGCCGGCTCGTCCGAAGGGCCGACGACCACGGCGCCGGCGCCGTCGCCGAACAGGAAGGCCGTCGCGCGGTCCTCCAGGTCGGTCAGGTCCGAGAGCCGCTCCACGCCGATGACGAGGACGTACTCCGCGGACCCCTCCACCACCAGGCCCTTGGCCAGGGTCAGGCCGTAGCCGAAACCGGCACAGCCGGCGGAGATGTCGAAGGCGGCGGGCTTGCCCGCGCCGATCCGGTGCGCGATCTCGGTCGCGACGGCCGGGGTCTGCTTGAAGTGCGAGACCGTCGAGACGATCACGGCACCGATCTGCTCGGGGGAGACACCGGCATCGGCCAGCGCCTTGCCCGAGGCCTCCACCGACATCGCGGCGACGGTCTCCTGGGGCGAGGCCCAGTGCCGGGTCGCGATACCGGAGCGGGAGCGGATCCACTCGTCGGACGAGTCGATCGTTTCGAGGATGACCTCGTTGGGCACCACGCGCGTCGGGCGGTAGCCGCCGACGCCGAGAATGCGGGCGTACGGGGAGCCCTTGGCCGGCTTGATCTTGGACATGCTCTGTGGGCTCCTTCTCTCAGGCCGTCTGCTCGGCGACGAGCGCCGCGGCCTTGTCGAGATCGTCCGGGGTCTTCAGAGCCACCGTCGGCACGCCCTTCAGCGCGCGCTTGGCCAGACCCGTCAGGGTGCCGCCGGGGGAGAGTTCGATGATCCCCGTGACGCCCAGCTCGGCGAACGTCTCCATGCACAGGTCCCAGCGGACCGGGTTCGCGACCTGGCCGACCAGGCGGGCGACGACGTCGGCGCCCGTGGTGACAATGCGGCCGTCCTTGTTCGACACGTACTTCAGCGCCGGGTCCGCCGGGGACAGGTCCGCGGCGGCCTTCTCCAGCGTGGCGACCGCCGGGGCCATGTGGTGCGTGTGGAAGGCGCCCGCGACCTTGAGGGCGACGACCTTCATAGAGCCTTCGGGCTTGTCGGCCTCCAGGGCGGCGATCTGCGCCATGGTGCCGGCGGCCACGATCTGACCCGCGCCGTTGATGTTGGCCGGCGTCAGACCCAGCTTCTCCAGGTGGGCGACGACGACATCGCGGTCGCCGCCGAGGACCGCGGCCATGCCGGTCTCGGTGACGGCTGCGGCCTCGGCCATGCCCAGACCGCGGGTACGGACGAACTTCAGGGCGTCGGTCTCGGAGAGCACGCCCGCGTACGCGGCGGTGGTGATCTCACCGACGCTGTGGCCGGCGACGGCACCGAAAGCGGTACGGGAGCCGAGCGCGTCGGCGGACAGGAGACCTGCGGCGACCAGCAGGGGCTGGGCCACGGCCGTGTCGCGGATCTCGTCCGCGTCGGCCTTCGTGCCGTAGTGGGCAAGGTCGAGCCCGATGGCGTCGGACCAGCCCTGGACGCGGTCACGGGCGCCGGGGAGGTCGAGCCAGGGAGTCAGGAAGCCGGGCGTCTGAGCGCCTTGGCCGGGAGCGACGAGTACGAGCACCCTCACACTCTCTCTTGTGGATGGTCCCTGCCGCCGGTGGGGACAGGGACCAAGAACGGTCGGGGTAATTGTTGATGTCCGACAAAAGTCTAGGACTGCGGATCCCCGTCGGCCAGGCGCCCCAGAATCAGGGCGATCCGCAGCGTGAACGCCGAGCGGACATCCGAAGGCGACCAACCGGTGACGTCGGTCACACGTCGCAGCCGGTAGCGCACCGTGTTGGGGTGCACGAAGAGCATGCGGGCCGCCCCTTCGAGGCTGCTCGCCTGCTCCAGGTAGACGCTCAGCGTCTCCAGCAGCGCGGAGCCAGCTTCCTCCAGCGGTCTGTAGATCTCCTCTACTAGCTGCTCACGGGCAGCGGGATCCGAGGCGATGGCGCGCTCGGGCAGGAGATCGTCCGCCAGCACCGGACGCGGGGCGTCCTGCCAGGCCGTGCAGGCCTTCAGCCCGGCCGCCGCGGCCTGCGCGGACTTCGTCGCGTTCAGCAGGTCGGGCACCACCGGGCCGGCCACCACCGGACCGGCCGCGAACGGCCCGATCAGGGATTTGGCCACCTGCATCGGATTGTCGCTGCCGCCCGCGATGACGACCAGGCGGTCCCCGAGCACCCCCGTGAGGACCTGGAGCTTGTGGTGGCGGGCCGCACGCCGGATCGCCTCGACCGTCAGCTCGCTGTCCCCCTCCGGCGCGGTGCCCAGCACCACGCACACGTGCTCCGGGGAGTTCCAGCCGAGCGCCGCCGCGCGCGACAGGGCGCCCTCGTCGGCCTCGCCGGACAGCACCGCGTTCACGACGAGGGACTCCAGCCGGGCGTCCCAGGCGCCGCGGGCCTCGGCGGCCTGCGCGTACACCTGGGCCGTCGCGAAGGCGATCTCCCGGGCGTACACCAGCAGCGCCTCGCGCAGGATCGACTCGTCGCCCGGGGCCGCCACCTCGTCGATCGCGGCCTCCATGACCTCGATCGTGGTGCGGACCATCTCCACGGTCTGGCGCAGGGTGATCGCCCGGGTCAGCTCGCGCGGAGCCGTCCCGAAGACGTCGGTGGAGATCGCCTGCGGGGTCTCCGGGTGCCGGAACCACTCCGTGAACGCGGCGATGCCGGCCTGCGCGACCAGGCCGATCCAGGACCGGTTCTCCGGGGGCATCGCCCGGTACCACGGCAGGGTCTCGTCCATGCGCGCGATCGCGTTGGCTGCGAGCCGGCCGGAGGACTTCTCCAGTCGGCGCAGCGTCGCGGTGTGCGGATGGGCGGGCACGGGATGCGCGGCGTGTGTCGCGGGGGAATGCTCACGTTCGGGTTGGGGCACGGGACAAGACTGCCTTATCGGGAAGCCCTCGCGGAGTCCGGTCCCGCGTCCGGCCCGCCTCCGGTACCGCGTCCGGTCCTGCGTCCGCCCCCTGTCCGGCGGCTACGGTGAGCCCCATGATTGATGTACGCCGCGGCGCCGACCGGTACGAGGGCGGGGACCCGGCCGCCGGGATCACCACCCGGCACGCCTTCTCCTTCGGGTCCTTCTACGACCCGGACAACCTGCGCTTCGGCCCGGTGCTGGCCTGCAACGAGGAGCTCCTGCGGCCGGGCGCCGGATTCGACGAGCACCCGCACAGCCACACCGAGATCGTGACCTGGGTGGCCGAGGGCGAGCTCACCCACCAGGACAGCACCGGCGAGAAGGGCCTGGTCGGGCCCGGCGACGTGCAGCGGCTCAGCGCCGGATCCGGGGCCCGGCACGTGGAGCGCAACGACGGCGAGGTGCCGCTGCGCTTCGTGCAGATGTGGCTCGCGCCGCTCACCGCCGGCGGCGAGCCCTCGTACGAGGTGGTCAGCGGCATCGGCGACGACACGCCCTACGAGATCCCGGCGGCCGGCGCCGTGCTGCACGTCCGGCGGCCGGGCGCGGGCGAGCGGGTCCCCGTACCGGCGGCGGAGCGCGTGTACCTGCACGTGGTGCGGGGGGACCTGCGCCTGGACGGGCAGGAGCTCGGCCCCGGGGACTCGGTGCGGATCACCGGCGAGCGGGACCTGGAGATCACCGCCGGATCCCCGGGCGAGCTGCTGATCTGGGAGTTCGCTAGCGGGTCCTGAGCTCGGCCAGGACCGCGTCGGTGAAGGGGGTCCAGGCCTCCACGGCCCACGGGCCGAAGGCGCGGTCCGTCAGGGCCACGCACGCGGCGCGCGCGTCCGGATCCACCCACAGGAAGGTGCCGGACTGCCCGAAGTGCCCGAAGGCGCGGGGCGAGGAGGAGTCGCCCGTCCAGTGCGGGGACTTGCCGTCGCGGATCTCCATCCCGAGCCCCCAGTCGTTGGGGGACTGGTGCCCGTAGCCGGGCAGGACGCCCTTGAGGCCCGGGTGGACGACTGAGGTGGCCTCGGCGACCGTGCGGACGTCGAGCAGCCGCGGCGCCTGGAGCTCGGCCGCGAACCGTACGAGGTCGGCGACGGTCGACATGCCGTCCTTGGCGGGCGAGCCCTCCAGGGTGGTCGCGGTCATGCCGAGCGGCTCGCACACCGCCTGGTGCAGGTACTCCGGGAAGGGGATGCCGGTGGCCTTGGCGATGTGGTCGCCGAGCACCTCGAAACCGGCGTTCGAGTACAGCCGGCGCTGTCCGGGCGGGGCGCTCACGCGGTGCTCGTCGAAGGCCAGGCCGCTGGTGTGCGCGAGGAGGTGACGGACCGTCGATCCCTCGGGCCCGGCCGGCTCGTCGAGCTCGATCGCCCCCTCCTCGTACGCGACGAGGGCCGCGTACGCGGCGAGCGGCTTGGTGACCGAGGCGAGGGGGAAGCGGTGGCCGACGGGGCCGTGCGAGCCGGCCAGGCTCCCGTCGGCGCGCACGACGGCCGCCGCGGCGGTCGGCACCGGCCAGTTCTCGATGATCCGCAGGCTTTCCATGCCGTTGACGGCCTCTTCGCTCTCCATGGCGCCGAGCCTACTTGCTTGGAGTGCACTCAAGGGTTTTAGCGTGGGGCCCATGAGCCAGAGCCCCAGCCTGACGCAGACGCGGTACACGATCAGCGAGGTCGAGGCCCGGACCGGTCTGACCCAGCACACGCTGCGCTGGTACGAGCGGATCGGCCTGATGCCGCACGTGGACCGCTCCCACTCGGGGCAGCGGCGCTTCACGGACAAGGACCTCGACTGGCTGGGGTTCGTGGGCAAGCTGCGCGCCACCGGGATGTCGGTGGCGGACATGGTCCGCTACGCCGAACTGGTGCGCGAGGGCGAGCACACCGTCGTCGAGCGGCGCGAACTGCTGGAGCGGACGCGACGCGAGGTGCGGGCGCGGATCACGGATCTGACGGACGCGCTCGCCGTACTGGACTACAAGATCAACCTGTACGCGGGGAAGGGACAGCAATGACGGAGCACGGCACGCACGGCACGGTCATCGAGCAGGTCGAACTCGGCAAGGGCGGCCCGCTGGTCGGGATCCAGGGCCTCGGCTGCATGGGCATGAGCGAGTTCTACGGGGACACCGACGAGGCGGAGGCCCGCGCGACCCTGGACGCGGCGCTGGCCACCGGGGTCACCCTCTTCGACACGGCGGACACCTACGGGCGGGGTCGGAACGAGGAGTTCCTCGCCCCCTTCGTGGCCGCGCACCGGGACGAGATCACCCTGGCGACGAAGTTCGCCATAGAGCGCAACGACGACCCGCACTACCGGGGCATCCGCAATGACCGCGGCTACGTCCGCCGGGCGGTGGAGGAGAGCCTGCGGCGGCTCGGCGTGGACGTCATCGACCTCTACTACATGCACCGGCGCGACCCGGCCGTTCCGTTCGCCGAGTCGGTGGGCGCGATGGCAGAGCTGGTGCAGGAGGGGAAGGTGCGCCGGCTGGGGCTCAGCGAGGTCACCGGGGCCGAGCTGCGCGAGGCGCACGCGGTCCACCCGATCGCGGCGCTCCAGTCGGAGTGGTCGCTGTTCAGCCGGGACGTGGAGCGCAGCGCGGTGGGGGCGGCGGCGGAGCTGGGCGTGGCCTTCGTGCCGTACTCCCCGTTGGGGCGGGGCTTCCTGACCGGGTCCTTCGCCGACGCGTCGGCGGACCTCTCGGCGGGTGACTTCCGGCGCCACCAGCCGCGGTTCACCGGCGACAACGCGAAGGCGAACGCGGCGCTGCTGGCTCCCGTCCGGGAGGTCGCCCGGGCGCACGGGGCGACCGCGGCGCAGATCGCGCTGGCCTGGGTGCACCAGCGGGCCGTGCACGGGCTGACGGTGATCCCGATCCCGGGCACCCGCAAGGCGTCGCGCCTCGCGGAGAACGCCGCGGCGACGCGGATCGTTCTGACGGAGCCGGAACTGGCCCTGCTGGAGCCGGTCGCGTCCCGCGTGGTGGGCGACCGGTATCCCGACATGACGTTCACGTCGGCGGCCCGCGAAGCCTGACCCCTCCGGGGGTGCGGTCCGTGCCTGGGCTCGGCGCCGCTACGGGGGCTCCGCCCCCAGACCCCGCGCCTCAAACGCCGGCGGGGCTATAGACAGCCCCGCC